>JBKEBN010000192.1:0-5738 GCA_047973175.1 Leucobacter sp. | reverse complement strand
GCGTGCCGATTCGGCCGAAAACTCACGCCGTTGGTCGAATCCACGCCGCTGGATTGCGGGCAGTCGGCCGCGATCGATCTGGGATCCCGGACATGACCGGGGGAAGGTGCATTGTCGAGCCCCGCAGCGTCGGCTGGAATGGAATCACTCCACTTCGCCCGGCGGCGATCGAGAACCACCGAAAGGACCGACCATGACTCTTCCCGGAGCCCGACCCGTTCGCGCCCCGCGCGGCACCGAGATCTCAGCCAAGAGCTGGCAGACCGAGGCCCCGCTGCGCATGCTCATGAACAACCTCGACCCGGAGGTTGCCGAGCGCCCCGACGACCTCGTCGTCTACGGCGGCACCGGTCGCGCGGCACGCAGCTGGGAGGCGTACGACGCCATCGTCGACACGCTCCGCGACCTCGAAGAGGACGAGACTCTGCTCGTGCAGTCGGGCAAGCCGGTCGGTGTGTTCCGCACGAACAAGTGGGCACCGCGCGTGCTCATCGCCAACTCGAACCTCGTGGGCGACTGGGCGACGTGGCCCGAGTTTCGCAAGCTCGAGGCCGAGGGGCTCATGATGTACGGGCAGATGACGGCGGGATCCTGGATCTACATCGGCACCCAGGGCATTCTCCAGGGCACCTACGAGACCTTCGCCGCTGCGGGGCGCAAGCTGCAGGGCCAGGGTCGCATCGAGGCCGTCGAGGGCAAGGGATCGCTCGCGGGCACCATCACCCTCACCGGCGGCTGCGGCGGCATGGGCGGCGCGCAGCCCCTCGCCGTCACCCTCAACGACGGTGCCTGCCTCATCGTCGATGTCGACAAGACGCGCCTCGATCGCCGCGCCGGCAAGCGCTACCTCGACGAGGTCGTCGAGGATCTCGACGAGGCGCTCGCCAAGGTGCAGCAGGCCAAGGATGAGCAACGCGGCTGGTCGGTCGGCCTCGTGGGCAACGCGGCCGAGGTGTTCCCCGAGATTCTGCGCCGCCACCGCGCCGGCGAGATCACGATCGACCTGGTGACCGACCAGACTTCTGCGCACGATCCGCTGTCGTATCTGCCCATCGGCTACTCGGTCGAGGAGTGGCGGGATCGTGCCGCGGCCGATCCCGAGGGCTTCACCCGCGACGCGCAGGCCTCCATGGCCGCGCACGTCAAGGCCATGGTCGAGTTCCAGGACGCGGGTGCCGAGGTCTTCGACTACGGCAACTCGATCCGCGACGAGGCCCGCAAGGGCGGCTATGACCGCGCCTTCGAGTTCCCCGGATTCGTGCCGGCCTACATTCGTCCCCTCTTCTGCGAGGGCCTCGGGCCGTTCCGCTGGGCCGCGCTGTCGGGCGACCCCGAAGACATCCGCGTCACCGACGAAGCGCTCAAGGAGCTGTTCCCCGAGAACGCGCACCTGCACAAGTGGCTCGACGCCGCGGCAGAGCGCGTCGAGTTCGAGGGCCTTCCCGCGCGCATCTGCTGGCTCGGCTACGGCGAACGCCACCAGGCAGGACTCCTCTTCAATCAACTCGTCGCCGAGGGCAGGGTGAAGGCACCGATCGTCATCGGCCGCGACCACCTCGATTCGGGATCGGTCGCCTCGCCCTATCGCGAGACCGAGGCCATGGCCGACGGCAGCGATGCCATCGCCGACTGGCCCCTGCTGAACGCCCTCACCGCTACCTCGTCGGGTGCGACCTGGGTGTCGATCCACCACGGCGGCGGCGTCGGCATCGGTCGCTCGATCCACACCGGCCAGGTCTCTGTTGCCGACGGCACCGAGCTCGCAGCCGAGAAGCTGTCGCGGCTGCTCACGAACGACCCCGGCATGGGCGTGATCCGTCACGTCGACGCTGGCTACGAGCGCGCCGCCGAGGTGGCTGCCGAGCGCGGCGTGCGCGTGCCCGTCGCACCCACTATCCGCAACACCGACACCGCCTGGTGATTGCCCCACCGTCATCCTGCGCGAAGTGAGCGAAGCGAACGGAGCCGCAGGATCTACGCGCGCCCTTACGCTCGAGATGGATCCTGCGACTCCAGGCTTCGTCTTCTGCGCAGGATGACGGATGAGGTCGCAGGAGAATGATGAGAGAACCATGGCTGCACTGCTAATCGACAACATCGGCGAACTGACCACGAACGACGAGACGCTCGGCGAAGGGCCGGGCGGTCGCCTGCGCGATGCCGCGGTGGTGGTCGAGGGCGATCGGATCGCCTGGGTGGGTCCGTCGGCCGAATCGCCCGCGGCCGATGAGCGCCTCGACGCCGACGGCCGCGCCCTGCTGCCGGGATGGGTCGACTCGCACACGCACATGGTGTTCGCCGGCGACCGCACCGCGGAGTTCGAGGCGCGCATGGCTGGTGAGGCATATGCCGCTGGCGGCATCAATGTCACGGTCGAAGCGACCCGAGCGGCGAGCGACGCCGAACTCGGCGAGAATCTGGCCAGACTCGTCGCTGAAGCCCGCCGCGGTGGCACCACGACGATGGAGACCAAGACCGGCTACGGCCTCACTGTTGCCGATGAGGTGCGCTCGGCGCGCATCGCCGGCGAGTGCGCCGACGCGGTTACATTCCTCGGCGCGCATGTGGTGCCGGCGGGGGTCGATCCCGATGCCTATCTCGACCTGGTGACCGGGCCGATGCTCGCGGCCGTCGCACCCTACGTCAGCGCGGTCGACGTGTTCTGCGAGACGGGGGCCTTCGACGAGGCGGCCTCGCGGCGCGTGCTCGAGGCCGCGGGGGCGGCCGGGCTCGCGACGCGCGTGCACGGCAACCAGCTGGGGCACGGGCCGGGTGTTCAGCTCGCGGTCGAGTACGGTGCGCTCAGCGTCGACCACCTCGGCTTTCTGACCGGCGAGGACATCGACGCGCTCGCCGGGTCGTGGAGTTCTGCGGCGGGCAGCGGGGCGAGAGGCTCGGGATCAGGTCGGCGCGGCACCGTCGCGACCGTGCTGCCGGCCTGCGACCTCTCGACCCGCATGCCGCTCGCGCAGGCGCGCGACCTCATCGATGCCGGTGCGGTGCTCGCGATCGCCTCGAACTGCAATCCCGGCACCTCGTACACCAGCGCGATGGGCTTCTGCGTCGCGACCGCGGTGCTGCAGATGCGGCTGACCATTCAGGAGGCGGTGCGCGCGGCGACCCTCGGGGGAGCGATCGCGCTCGGCGCGCACGAGGACGGGTGGATCGATCCGCGAGGCGTCTCCCAGCCTCGCATCGGCGTCGTCGCACCCGGTGCTCGCGCCGATCTGCAACTGCTCGATGCGCCCTCGGTCACGCACCTCGCCTATCGCCCGGGCATGCCGCTCACCGCGGCCGTGTGGAAGGCCGGCGAGCGCGTCGCGTGAGCGCCGCCTTCGCCGGACGGTAGTGGGACCGAGAGGGCTGTTCTGCGGTTCTTTGCTGGTGGGATATGTGCCCGAAGATCGGATTTTTGGGTGTATATCTCACCAGCGAGCAGTGGTCAGGTCGCGGCGCAGGATCTGCTGCAGAACAGAGGATAACCTTTCCCAGCTGCCCAATCATTCACGGTATGCCGCTAAACAGTGGCTCCTCGCCGTGAGATAGAACACCGCACCGATACTTGCTGCCTCCGCTTCCGGCGTGGATTCGAGTAACGGCGTGCCGAAACCGCGAAAAACTCACGCCGTTGGTCGAATCCGCGCCGCTAGAGCACCGCCGAGCACGCCGTTAGAGCACCAGGTGCCGCCCGATCGCCTACGCGGGGCTCAGCGCGCAGCTCGCCCGTAGATGCGCGACGACAGGGTGCGGGCGACGCGCCGCACCTCGGAGACGAGGGGGGTGTAGGCCGAAGCTTCGAGGTCGCCGTCGCGGAACGTGACTGCGATCGCAGCGACCGGCCACTTGCGGTGGTCGAGCACCGGCACCGCGACCGACGAGAAGCCCGGTGTCACCGAACCGCGTTCCAGAGCGAAGCCGCGGGTCGTGGTCGCGTCGAGCACGGTGCGCAGTTTCGTATAGCGGTCGATGATCCCGTCCTCGTCGAGGATCTCGGCACCCCGTGGGCCACTGTCGAGACTGGGCGCGATTCCGGCACCCGCACTGCCATCGGCATCGGCATCGGTACTCGCGGAGACTCTAGCCAGGTCCCCGGCCGACTCTGCGGCCTGGTCGCCTGCAAAAGCGGAGGCAGCGGCGATCTCCGCTGCGCCGTCGGAGTCGGCCCTGCTCGGCACGTGCCGCAGCACGAAGGCACCGCGATCCGGAAACAGTGCGCGCACCTGAGCCTTCGGCAGCGCAGCGAGAATGGCGCGACCGCTCGCGGTGAGCGGCATCGGCAGCCGCACGTCCACGTCTGAGACGAGCGCGGGCGACCCGGGTGCGCGCTCTTCGATCACGTACAGCACGTCGCGCCCGTGGGGTACCGCCAGGTGCGCGCTCATGCTGATTCGGTCGACGAGCGCCGCGATCAGCGGACGTCCGACACGGCTCAGCGGCTCGTGCCGCGCGTAGGCGGAGCTCAGTTCGACCGCGGCGATGCCCAGGCCGTATCGCTTCTCCTCGGCGAGGTGCAGCACGTAGCCGTGCTCCTGCAGGGTCGTGAGCAGGTGGTAAACGGTCGAGCGCGGCAGGTTCAACTGCGCCGCGATCATGCTGGCGGGCATGGGCCCGCGAGATCGCGCGAGCAGACTCAGGATCTGCAGCGTCTGGTGCGCCGCGGGTACTTTCACACTTGCCATGATGCATCACTCCTGGGAGAGTCGTGCTGGGGACGAGCCGGGGCAGGTCGCGAACGGGCCAACCCGGTGCCGGGGCCTGGCTGGAACCGCCGCTTCACACGACGGCCCCGCCTGGTTGGCGCAACCCCTACGCGAGTGCCTCGCCGAGTGCCTGTTCCGCCTCGCGCAGCACGGCTCCGCTCGCGACGAACTCGTGCGCGATCGTGAGCGTGGGGGAGAGGAACGCATCAGTTGCGGGAGCCGCGATGCGGGTGCGGAACAGCTGCTGAACCGCCGCCGTGGCGGGTGCCGGATTGCCCTCGTCTGCCCGGAACCGGAAATCGAGTGCCCGCGTCGACGCGAGGAGTTCGATCCCGAGCACTCGCGCGAGCCCGTCGATGGCGCGGCGCAGCTTGCGGCCGGCGTGCCAGCCCATCGAGACGTGATCCTCCTGCATGGCCGACGACGGGATCGAGTCGACCGACGCCGGTGCTGCGAGGCGCTTGAGCTCGCTGACGATGCCGGCCGCGGTGTACTGCGCGATCATGAGGCCCGAGTCGAGACCGGCGTCGGCGGCCAGAAACGGCGGGAGACCGTGGTTGCGGGCGACGTCGAGGAAGCGATCGGTGCGGCGCTCGCTGATCGAGGCGAGGTCGGCGACGGCGATCGCGAGGAAGTCGAGCACGTAGCCGACGGGGGCTCCGTGGAAGTTGCCGTTCGATTCGACGCGACCGTCGAGGGTGACGACCGGGTTGTCGATGGTGGATCGCAGCTCGACCTCCGCAACGCGCGCGGCGTGGGCGGCGGTGTCGCGTGCCGCCCCGTGCACCTGCGGTGCGCAGCGCAGCGAGTAGGCGTCTTGCACGCGAGTGAACTCGTTCTCGCGCGGGCGCTGAATCAGGCTCGAGGGTGCGAGCACCGCGGCCATGTTCGCGGCGGCCTGCGCCTGGCCGGCGTGGGGGCGCAGGGCCTGGAGGTCGGCGGCGAACACCGCGTCGGTGCCGGTGAGCGCCTCGACGCTCGCGGCGGCCGCGAGGTCGGCGGTCTTCAGCAGCAGTTCGAGGTCGTGCAGCGCGAGGC
>JBKEBN010000202.1:0-13048 GCA_047973175.1 Leucobacter sp. | reverse complement strand
GCGCCGGGGGCCGGCGCTCAGACCCCGACACCGGGGCTGGGCGGCGGTGGGGGGCTTACGCCCCCGCGGGCCGACGAGCTTTTCAAAGGTGCGCGATCAGTTAGTCGGCGGCGTCTGCCTTCTCGAACTGCTCCTGCATCTTCTCGAGGTCGAGGGTGTCGGTCGTGGCTTCCTTCTCGCCGTAGTAGACCTTGCGGTCGAGCTCGTTGCTGGCGTTCGCCACGAGCATCGCGACGAAGGTGTCGCCGTTGACGTTGAGGAAGGTGCGGAAGATGCCCGCGAACCAGTCGACGGCGATGAGAAGTCCGACTGCCTCGAACGGCAGCCCGAGGGAGGTGGCGAGGAACATCGCGACGACGGGGAAGCCGCCGGGCACGGTGATGGTGCCCATGTTGAGCAGGATCGCGAGCGCCATGCCGAGCATGATCGTGCCGAAGTCGAGCTCCATCTGGCCCGACTGCGCGAGGAACATGATGACGATCATGTAGTTGAGCACCGCGCCGTAGGAGCCCATCGTGAGGCCGACCGACAGCGTGAAGTTCGCGACGCGCTGGCTCACGCCGACCTTCTCGATGGAGGTCTTCAGCACGGTGGGGAACGTCACGGCGGAGCTCGTCGTGGTGATCGCGATCAGCGTCTGATCGGCGAGCTTGGAGGGAAGCCTCGCTGGGTTGACGCCCGTGCGCAGCCACACCACGAGCACGAACAGCGCCATGACGATCAGCACGCCGAGCAGGGTGGCACCGAGATACTTCAGGGCACTGGTGACCACCGAGCGACGGTGCCCGCGAGGTTGGCGAGCAGGCAGAAGACGCCGATCGGGGCGATGATCATGACGAAGCGGATCATCGTGAGCACGATCTGCTGAACCTGGTCGACGCAGTCGAGCACGAGGCGGTTGTCGGTCTTGGTGAGGTACGCGTTCAGCGCGACGCCGAAGAGCAGCAAGAACACGATGATCGGCACCATGTTCGCGGTCGACATGGCCTCGAAGATGTTCGTGCTGACGAAGCCCAGCAGTGTCTCCTGCCAGCCGGTCGCCTCGCTCGCCGACTCCTCCAGCGCCGGGTCGACCCCTCCGGAGAAGTCGATGCCCGCACCGGGCTGGATGACCACGCTGATGGCCCAGGCCAGAATCGCGGAGACGATCGAGAAGCCGATCATCCACTTGAAGGTGCGAAACGCCATCTTGCCCATACCCGATCCCGACATCGACCCGGTCGCGACGATGACCGACGACATCACGAGCGGCACGATCGCCATCTGGATGAGGCGGATGAACATGTCACCGACGAACTTGAGGTTCGCGGCCCACTCTCCGACGATCAGGCCGAAAATAATGCCAAGGACAGCGGCGGCACCGATCTGCAGCGCCGGATTCTTCATGACTTTCATAGGATTCTCCTCGTGGCAACCGCCGCCGTCTACGGGTATTCGCAGTTGCGGGTTAAATCCCAAAGTACGATGACATAATTTCCTGCAATTGGTAGGACCGTAAAAAGTTGGTTTCGAATCCAATCGCGCCGAAACCTGCCGGTCACACACCCGGCTGCAGGCACCCCGCCGACGTGACCGCCGACGCCCGACTACTCCGCACCGGACGCTTCGTGCGAGACTGGGAAAGGTGGCGACAACCGCCTCTCTCATCGACGAAGGCAGGTGACGCCGCAGGTGGTCGACAACGCAGACGCGGCGCTGGGTCCGCTGCCCCGCACCCACGCTCTCGTCGCAGACGACATCACGCGGCACCTCGAGCGCCTCATCGTCACGGGCGACCTCGCGCCGGGCCGCGCGCTGCCCCCCGAGCGATCGCTCGCGCGCGAGCTGGGGGTTTCGCGCAACGCGCTGCGGGAGGCGCTCACCCGGCTCGAGGGGCTCGGCCTGCTCGAGCGACGCCAGGGGAGCGCGAACCGCGTCAGCCGCACCATCCCGCTGACGGCAGCCCTGGCCGGAAAGCTGCAGGAGGTGCGCACCGACTTCGAGCAGTCCGCGGAGTTTCGCGCGGTCATCGAGCCGCGGATCGCCCGACTCGCCGCCGAGCGCATCGACGAGACCCAGCTGACCGCGCTCGGCGAACTGCTGGAGCAGTCGGCTCACGAGGTCGACGCCGACAGCTCCGCCGCCCTGGACATCGGCTTTCACACGCTGATCGCCCAGGCCACCGCGAACCCGCTGCTCGCCGCACTCGGCGAGCTCACCGCCTCCTGGACCGTGGAGGCCCGCGTGTTCTCGCACCTGGAGGGCGAGGGGCGCAGGCTCTCCCACTCCGGGCACACGCGCATTCTCGACGCCCTCGTCGCCCGCGACGCCGAGGCGGCAGACTACGCCACGCGAATCCACCTCTCCGAGATTCGCAGCGTGATCGAGCGGGTGCGAACCGCCGACCCAAGCTGAATACTAGGTCGTCATTCTGCGCACTGCGACTAAGTGATCGCGCGGCACAGGCTCCGTCGCAGAATCTTGAGCGAGATCCTGCGACTCGTTTCACTCGCGCAGGATGACGGAAGCGACCGAGCCCGAAACATTTTGGTACTACCGGTCGGTTATGCTGTGCGTCAGCACAATATCGCGCAACAACACAGCACAACACGTGCCGGTTCGGGTGCCGTCTTCGCGTGAGGAACGCGTGAGACGGGCCGCTCGATCGGCGAGAAGGGACTGGCATGCAGCGAGACCGGATCCGCCTGGCCGTACCGCCCGCGACCTCGAGGGCCGCACTGCACCTGATGATGGTGCTGACCTTCGTGACCGGCGTCGTCGACGCGGTCGGCTTTCTCGCCCTCGACCGGGTGTTCGTCGGCAACATGACCGGCAACATCGTGATTCTGGGCATGGCGGTCGCGGGTGCCGATGACCTGCCGGTGCTCGGCCCGGTGATCGCGCTCGTCACCTTCTCGCTCGGTGCCTATCTCGCCGGTCTCTTCCTGCGCCACCGCCGGAAGGAGTGGGGCGGTGCCGTGACCCTGCTGCTCTCCGTCGGTGCGGTGACGCTGGCGGTGCTCGGCGCGGCGTTCTTCGTCGAGGAGTGGGCGCAGTCGCACGCGCTGGAACTGGTGGCCTCGTCGCTGACCGCCGCGGCCATGGGGGTGCAGGCCGCAGTGGCGCGCAGCCTCGCCGTCACCGACATGACGACCGTGGTCGTGACGTCGACGCTCACCTCGCTCGCGGGCGAGTCGCTGGTGGATCAGGGGGTGAAGGGTCTGTGGACGCGGCGCTTCGCCGCCATCGCGGCGATCTTCCTCGGCGCTCTGATCGGTGCGCTGCTGCTGGCGTTCGGCCCGGCCGTTCCGCTGCTCCTCGCGGCGCTGCTCACTGCGCTCGTCGTCATCGTGGGTCACCGGCGGCTCTTCGCACCCCGGCAGCCCGAACAGGACGAACAGGCGGAGACCGCATGAGGATCCTGCAACCCGGCGTCGGCGAGATCCCGGGCGAGCACTACCTGCCGTCGGCACCGCGCACGGTGATGTGGGGGCGGCTGCCGGGCGCGGGCGATGCGCCGGTGCTGACGGTGCGATCCGGGGCGACGGTGACGGTCGACACCGTCAGCCACGAGGGAATCCTCGAGGATCAGGGCAAAGACCCGCTCGCCTTCTTCACTGGGCACGGCGTGAGCCGATCCTCGATTCTCGACGACGCGATCGAGATCGCGTCGACCCTGTCGCGCGACCCGGCGGTGGACGGCCCTCACGTCGTGACGGGGCCGATCCTCGTCGAGGGCGCGAAGCCCGGCGACCTGCTGAAGATCACGGTCGAGCGCCTCACGCCGCGCGTGCCGTACGGCGTCATCTCGAACCGCCACGGCAGGGGCGCGCTCGCCGGCGTGCTGCCGCGCAGCGAGGCGACCGTCAGCGTCTTCACCCCCGTCGAGGATCGCGGCGAGGGGGTCGTGGGCGTGCTGCCGGTGCGGCACGGCGGCGAGCGCGTCATCGAGTTTCCGCTCGCCCCGTTCCTCGGCACGATGGGGGTCGCCGTCGCCGGTGAGGATCGGCCGCACTCGGTGCCGCCCGGCGCGCACGGCGGCAACATCGATATCAAGCTGCTGGTCGAGGGAGCCGCGATCTACCTGCCGGTGCAGGTGGCCGGCGCACTCACCTACGTCGGCGATCCGCACTTCGCGCAGGGCGACGGCGAGGTCGCGCTGACGGCGCTGGAGGCCTCTCTCAGGGCGACGCTGCGTTTCGATGTCGTGCCGCGAGCCGAGGCCCTCAGGGAGTTCGGCGAGCTCGATGCCCCGCTCGTGCGCACCGACGAGTACCTGGTGCCGACCGGCCTCGATCCCGATCTGAACGAGGCGATGCGCAAGTGCGTGCGCGCCGCGATCGACCTCGTAGGGGCCCGATGGGGCGTCGACGAGCACCTCGCCTACGCCTATCTCAGCGCCGCAACCGACTTCGACATCTCCCAGGTCGTCGATTTCGTGTGCGGCGTCCACGCCCGCATCCGCGAGGCCGATTTCGCAGGAGTTCGCCGTGACTGACACCGAGTTCACCGACGGTGCCGAAAGCGCCGATAGCGCTGAGGCCGCCGAGACCGCCGCAAGTGCTGACAGCACCGCAAGCGCCGAGCATCCCGCTGTCCCGGCCGACCTGCTCGCGGCCTTCGAGAAGTACGAGCGCGCGATCCTCGCGAACGATCTCGACGTGCTCGACGCCGCCTTCGCCCGCGGGCCCCGCACCATGCGCGGCGACGGGGCCGGCCTGCTCGTGGGGCACGACGCGATCAGCGCGTTCAGGGGCGTGCGCGGCGGTGTCTCCCCGCGCACGATCGAGCGCATCGAGTATCGTCCGCTCGCCGAGAACGCGGCGCTGCTGGTCTCGGTGTCGCGCTTCCGCGGCGGCGGCACGGGCCTGCAGACGCAGCTGTGGCAGCGGATCGATGGGCGCTGGCTCATCACGGCGGCGCACGTCACCCCCCGCGCGCAGGCCCTCAACCGGGCCGTGTGGCGCTCGGTCGGCGACCCGCTCTTCCAGGGGGCCTGGGAGGGGCCGCTGACCGGACTCACCGTGGCGGTGAAGGATCTCTTCGCGATCAAGGGCTACCGGATCGGCGCGGGCAATCCGACCTTCCTCGACGACGGCCGCGCTGAGACTACGACGGCACCCGCCGTCTCCGATCTGCTGCGGGGCGGGGCCTCGCTGCGCGGCATCGCCCGCACGGATGAGTTCGCCTACAGCCTCGCCGGCGACAACGCGCACTACGGAACGCCCCCGAACGGTGCGCTGCCGGGTGCGCTACCCGGCGGGTCGTCGAGCGGCCCGGCCTCAGCCGTCGCGACCGGGCAGGCCGAGATCGGCCTCGCGACCGACACCGCGGGATCCATTCGCGTGCCGGCGTCGTACCAGGGCCTGTGGGGCCTGCGCACAACGCACGGGCTCGTGCCCAGGCAGGGTCTGCTGCCGCTCGCGCAGTCGTTCGACACGGTCGGCTGGCTCACGCGCGACGGCGAGACGATGCAGCGCGTCGTCGACTGGTGCATGAGCTACGCCGGGTCGGAGTCGACCGAGAACAGGTTCGGCGAGTCGGAGAGCGACCTCCCGTGGCGCTTCCTCGTGCCTGAGGAGGCCCTGGCGGCAGCCGATCCCGAGACGCGCGCCGCCTTCGACGACCTGCTCGCGCGGCTCGCGACCTCCGAAGACGCACCTCTTCTCGCTCGCGCTTCGATCGGTGATCTCGATGAGTACACTGCGCCGTTTCGCGTGGTGCAGGCGGCCGAGGCCTGGCGCAACAACGGGGAGTGGGTCGAGACGCACTTCGACGCGCTGAGCCCCGCGGTCGCAGAGCGGTTCCGCGCCGCCGCCGCGGTCACGCCGCAGGAGGAAGCGGCGGCCCGCGCCGCGCTGGCATCGTGCCGCGGAAGACTCGCCTCCCTGGTCGGCGACGCGGTACTGCTGCTGCCGACCGTGCCCGGCGCGGCACCGATGCGCACGCACGGCGGAGCGCGAATCGACACCGTCAGGCAGGCGACGCTGCGAATGACCGCGCCGGCCTCCGTCGCGGGCCTCCCCGCCGTGTCGGCACCGCTCCTGACCGTCCCGTCGAAGCTCGGCCCGGCCCCCGTGGGCGTGTGCCTGGTCTCGCGCGCCGGCACCGATATCGCCCTCGTGCGCACGGCGCGCCGCCTCGCCGAGATCGCCGGCCCTGCCCGCCTCGCCGCCAGCCCTGACCACGCCCGACCCGAGCACCCGGAGCCGCTATGACCCCCACGACCTCGGACGCAACTCCCGAGACGACGCTGCCCACGGCCGCAACGCCCACGGCCGCGCTGCCCGCGCAACCCCTCCCCAGCCCCATCGATCCGCCCGCCCGCCTCCTCATGGGGCCGGGGCCCATCTCGGCGTACCCGAGCGTGCTCCGCGCGATGTCGGCACCGCTCGTCGGGCAGTACGACCCGTTCATGACCGACACGATGGCCGAGACGCAGCAGCTCTACCGCGGGGTCTGGGCGACGCAGAACGAGGCGACCCTGCTCATCGACGGCACCTCACGCGCTGGCATCGAGGCCGCGCTGGTCTCGCTCATCCGCCCGGGCGACCGGGTGCTCGTGCCCGTCTTCGGCCGCTTCGGTCACCTCCTCGCCGAGATCGCCGAGCGCGCGATGGCCGAGGTGCACACGATCGAGACCGAGTGGGGGCAGGTGTTCCCGCCCTCCGTCATCGAGGAAGCGGTGGCGCGCGTGAAGCCCGCGCTGCTCGCGCTCGTGCAGGGCGACACGTCGACCACCATGAATCAGCCGCTCGAAGAGATCGGTGCGATCTGCGCGCGCCACGGCGTGCTGTTCTACAGCGACGCGACCGCCTCGCTCGCGGGCAACGCCTTCGAGGCCGATGCCTGGGGGCTCGACGCCGCGACCGCCGGCCTGCAGAAGTGCCTCGGCGGTCCGTCGGGCTCCTCCCCCATCACGCTCTCCGAGCGCGCGGTCGCGGTCGTCGCCTCGCGCAAGAAGATCGAGGCCGGCATTCGCGAGCCCGGCGACGAATCGGCACCCGATTTCGTGCGCTCGAACTACTTCGACCTCGGCATGATCCTCGACTACTGGGGGCCGCGGCGGCTCAACCACCACACCGAGGCGACCTCGATGCTCTACGCCGCGAGGGAGTGCGCCCGGCTCATCATGATCGAGGGCCTGGAAGCGGTGATCGAGCGGCACCGCGTCGCGGGTGCCGCGATGCTCGCGGGGGTGCGGGCGCTCGGGCTCGGGGTCTTCGGCGACGTCGCGCACAAGATGAACAACGTGGTCGCGGTCGAGATCCCGGACGGCGTGCCGGGGGACGCGGCGCGCGCGACGCTTCTCGACGACTTCGGGATCGAGATCGGCACGTCGTTCGGCCCGTTGCACGGTCGCGTGTGGCGCATCGGCACCATGGGCTACAACGCGCGCAAAGACGCCGTGCTCACCACCCTCGCCGCGCTCGAAGCCGTGCTCGCCCGCTTCGGGGCCGCCGTGCCTGCCGGGGGCGGCGTCGAGGCCGCGACCGACGTCTACGCGGGGGTCGCGTGACAACGCGCCTCGACGTGAACCCCGAGCTGCTCGCGACGGCGGCTCGGCGGGTCATGGCGCGGTGCGACGAGCTCGCCCGGGTGTCGTCGGACGAGCACGCGATCGAGCGCGTCTACCTCTCCCCCGAGCACGCCCGCGTCAACCGGCTCGTGGCCGAGTGGATGCGCGAGATCGGCATGGCGACGCGGCCCGACGCCGCGGGCAACCAGCTCGGCAGGCTCTCTCCCGCGACGGCCACCGGGTTCGCCGTCGAAGACGCCCCCGCGGTGCTCCTCGGCTCCCACCTCGACACCGTGCCCGACGCCGGCCGCTACGACGGCATCGTCGGGGTGCTCATGGCCATCGAGGTCGTGCGGCTGCTGCGCGCGCCCGGGCCGAACGGGGCGTGGCGTTCGCCGCTGCCGTTCGCGCTCGAGGTCATCGCGTTCTCCGACGAGGAGGGCACCCGGTTCGGCAAGGCGCTGCTGGGCTCGTCAGCGGTGGCCGGCACGTGGGACAACGACTGGTGGGCCCTGACCGACGCCGACGGCACCACGCTCCGCGAGGCCTTTCGCGAGTTCGGCCTCGATCCGGGTCGAGTCGGCGAGGCGGCGCGGAAGCCGGCCGAGCTGCGCGGCTACCTCGAAGCCCACATCGAGCAGGGCCCCGAACTCGACCGCCGCGGCGAATCGCTCGCCGTCGTGTCGTCGATCGCGAGCGCGCGACGCTTCCAGCTGGTGGTCGAGGGTGAGGCACGGCACGCGGGCGGCACGCCCTACGACATGCGCCGCGACGCGCTGCTCGGCGCGAGCGAGGCAGCGCTCGCGATCGAGCGGATCTGCCGCGCCGAGCACCACCTCATCGGCACCGTCGGGCAGCTGAGCGCCTTTCCGGGAGCCGTCAACATCGTGCCCGGCGAGGCGCGCTTCAGCCTCGACCTGCGCGGCGAGTTCGACAGCGAGCGCGACCGGGTCTGGGCCGAGATATCGAGCGAACTCGACGCCATCATGGGCAGACGCGGGCTGCGGTGGCGAGCGCGCGAGGTGCACAACGCGGCGGCAGTCTTCTGCGCGCCGCTGCTGCAAGATGTGATCAGGGCGGGCATCGAGTCGACGGTGGGCGCGGCGGCGGGCGCGGGTTCGGGATCCACCGCTGCTTCTCGGCCTGCCGCGGCTTCTGGCTCGGTGTTCGGTTCGGGATCGGGCCGGGGTTCGCGATCCACATCTGCCCCTGAGCCCCTGACGCTCTTCAGCCCCGCCGGCCACGACGGCATGGCGATCGGGGCCGTCACCGACGTCGGCATGCTGTTCCTCCGCAATCCCGACGGCATCAGCCACCACCCCGACGAAGCGGTGTCGACCGCGGATGTCGCTCTCGGCATCCGGGCTCTCGCCGAGGCCGTTCTGCACCTGGCCGCAGAACCGGGGTAGCGGCTTCGATCACCGAGGTCAGCGGCACCGATGCCCACTTGTCAGAGGTCGCTGCGATGATGAGGGCATGAACGCCACAGTCCCCCTTTCGGGCAGCTGCTCCTACCCACTCTGCGCGCGGTCGAGTCTCTCGGAGGCTCGGCATCGGTGTCGGAGGTAGAACCCGCCGTTGCCGAGATCGTCGGATTCTCCGAGAAGCAGCTCGACGTGCTGCACGACGGAGGGCCGAAGACCGAGGTCGGCTATCGCATCGCCTGGGCGCGCACCTACCTCAAATACTTCGGTCTGCTCACCAACTCGAGTCGAGGAATCTGGGTGCTCACCGAAGTCGGTGAGAGGTTTCTCGAAGATCCGTCCCTCAGCGAGGAGGGCCGAGCCGAGCGACTTCTCGAGCTGAAGGCCGAGAAGATTCGCCGGGACACGCTCGCTCGCTCGGCCCGGGAGTCGGGTCACTCGGCGCAGACAGAACCTGCCGTGCGCGACTCCGCAGCCGAAGACGGTTCGGGCGCAGACGCAGACACGGACGCAGACGAGCAGCTCACCTGGAAACAGCGCCTCATCGAGAAGCTGACCTCAGATTCCTTCTCGCCGAAGCAGTTCGAGCGGCTGGCGCAACGCCTCCTCCGCGAGTCCGGGTTCACCTCAGTCAGGGTCATCGGCGGCCCCAACGATCAGGGCATCGACGGCACGGGCGTCTATCGGCACGGGCTCCTCACCTTCCCCGTCTACTTTCAGTGCAAGCGCTACAGGAAGAGCGTCGCCCCCAAAGACGTCCGCGACTTCCGCGGGGCGATGCAGGGCCGCGGAGACCAGGGTCTCTTGATCACCACCGGCGTCTTCACCCAGAAGGCTCGCGAAGAGGCCGTTCGGGCCGGCGCGAGACAGGTCGACCTGATCGACGATGACCGCCTGTGCGATCTGCTCAAGGAGTGCGAGCTGGGAGTCACCACCAAGATCGTCGAGCAGGTGTCGGTGAACCTCGAGTTCTTCGACGAGATCTGAGGCCCGCCCGCTCACGGCGCGACGTCGATTGCCGAATTCGGTGGCGGAAGTGGTCGTCAGTCGGTGTGCTCTCGCTGAGAGTGTGCTCTCTCAGAGAAGGTTTGGTGAAGCGCTGAGTGGAATCGATCAGGCGAGGACGCCGGTCGAGTGGAAGGAGCGCAGCATTTCGAGCCGGGGCTGGAAGTCGATCCCCTGTGCCTCGAGCCAGGCATCGTCGTAGTACCGGTCGAGGTACCGTTCCCCGGAGTCGCAGAGCAGCGCGACGACGCTGCCGGTGCGGCCGGTGGCGCGCATCTCTGAAATGATTCGGAAGGCGGCCCACAGGCCGGTTCCCGTGGATCCACCGGCCTTGCGCCCGGTGAGTTGCTCGAGAAACCGGATCGCGGCGATCGCGGCCGCATCCGGAACACGAATCATGCGGTCGATCGCGGGTGCGATGAAACTCGGCTCGACACGCTGCCGGCCGATGCCCTCGATCCTGGATCCGACGCCCGTGGTGACCGTCGCATCACCGCGCTCCCACCCCTCGAAGAAAGCCGAATTCTCGGGATCCGCGACGCACACCCCGGTCGGGTGCCCGGAGTACCGCACGAAGCGCGCAAGCGTTGCGGAGGTTCCTCCCGTCCCAGCGGTGGCGACGATCCACTCCGGGATCGGGTGCCGCTCCATGCTCATCTGGGAGAAAATCGATTCGGCGATGTTGTTGTTCCCGCGCCAATCGGTCGCCCGCTCGGCGTAGGTGAACTGATCCATGTAGTGACCGCCCGTTTCGATCGCGAGCGCCTGAGCCGCCTCGTACACCCCGCTCGGGTCGTCGACGAAGTGACACGTGCCTCCGTGCAGTTCGATCAGCGCGATCTTGTTGGGGCTGGTCGTTCGTGACATCACCGCGATGAAGGGGACGCCGATCAACCGCGCGAAGTAGGCTTCGGAGACGGCCGTCGAGCCGCTCGAGGCCTCGATGACCGGACGGCCCTGCCTGATCCACCCGTTGCAGAGGCCGTATAGAAAGAGGGAGCGTGCCAGCCGGTGCTTGAGCGATCCCGTCGGGTGGGTCGATTCGTCCTTGAGGTAGAGGTCAATGCCCCAGTCGCGTGGAAGCGGAACCTCCAGGAGGTGAGTGTCAGACGATCGATTCGCGTCGCTTCCGAGAGTGCGCACGGCATTCGCGCACCAGGCGCGCTCGCGCACATCGAGACGGTCGATATCGCGTTCGATGGCGTACGGGTTCTGCGAAGGCATCACGACTTCCTCTGCCACGTCAGCCACCGCCACCTCTCAAGAATACTGTTGGGGAAACACTCGCGCCGCTCTCACGTGCCGGGAAACAGCCCGAGCTGCCCCCGATTCTATGGGCGACGCGGGTGGTGCGGGTGACGCACCGTCAGGCGCGGCAAAAGTCCGCGTGAACTACGATGAAGCCATGCCGTACGCCGTAGATTTCGTCAACGTGTCCACCGTCGGGCTCGAGTCATCGCCCGTAGCCGAGGCCCTCGCCGGGCTCCGCGCCAACGAAGCCCGCTACCTCAAGAACAAATACGATCACGTGTTCACGGTGAGCACTCCGGAGGAGGATCCCGAAACCCTCTCGTGGATTACGGAGATCCTCGCCGAAGAACGCGACATCGTCATCGCCAGCCGACCGCTCGAGGTCAGCGGCTTCGAAGCCTCCGGCATCCGCTTCGCGTACGTGTTCTACGAGTCGGGGCTGTCGATCAACGTGATGTACACGCTCGAAGACGCCGGCAAGCGGGCCGTCGGCTTCAAGCTGTCACAGGGCATGGAGGTGCCCGAGGAGCTCGCCTCGCGCTTCAAGTTCGCCCGGCAGAGGTCGAAACTCGCCGGTGAGATCCGCGGTTCCTACTTCGTCATCAAGGGCGAGCACTAGAGTTCCACACGAGCGACCCGAGCCGAGCTACCCGAGCACCGAGAAGCCGCCGAGGACCGGGCCGTCCCATGCCGCGTCGGGGAGCGCGTCGAGCGTAGCAGCCGCGCCAGAGCGAGCATGGTTAACTTTCTCTTGCGGAAAGTGAAAGACATTGTTAGTGTTTCCATCATGGAAAATAACACTCAGTACTCAGCCGAAGCGGCGCTCAACGACGTCGCCGCCACCCGCTCACAGACACGGACAGAAACCGCGCAGAGCTGGCCCGCCCGGTACAGCCTGATGCTGGCGGCGGTCATCCCCATCGCGAGTCTCGGCTTCGTCGCATCGAGCCCGTGGAGCTACCTGTTCCCGCTGGTCGGGATCCTGCTCGCGGTGATCGCGAGCATCCGAATGGCGAGCGCCATGGATCGTCGCGGGGTGCAGCTGAGAGCCGTCGACGAACTTCGGCGATCCCCCCTCGCGATCGTCGGCCTGTCAGTTAGCGCCCTGGTTTTCTTCCTCTCGATGCCGCTGACCGACATCAACGGCTGGAACCCCTGGACGGTTCCGGCAGCCGGCCTCGCGTGCGGCGTGATCTGGCTGGTGCTGCTCCTTGCCGTCGGCCGCAGCTTCGCGGCGCGCATCGCAGAGGACGCGCGGTGAGTGCCGCGAGCTTCGACGAGATCCTGCACACCCCCCACCGACTGCGCATCTGCGCCATGCTCAGCGAGGTCGACAAGGCCGAGTTCTCCCTGATCAGAGACACCTTGGGGGTTGCCGATTCGGTGCTGTCCAAGCAGCTCAAGGTGCTCGTCGACGCGAGATACGTGACACTGCTCAAACCCACCGGCGGGGGCGGGCGACCGCGCACCTGGGCGACACTCACCCGCCAGGGCCGCGCCGCGCTTCGCGACCACCTGCAAGCGCTGCAGCAGATGGTGGAGGCCTCCCGCGCCACCGCCGGGCAGTGGGCACAGCAGGCGGCCCCCGCAGAGACCGTCGCGTGAGGCAGCGATCCGGCTTCGGATCAGATGCTGCTCCGGGTGCATTTGAGCGAGGAACACTGTCTGGGAGGTGCTGGCGGAGACCGCGAGGAGTGAGGGTTGGTCTCATGAGGAGTCGGCTCCGTGCTCCAGTGCTCTGGTAGTCGCCAGTAGCGGTGCGTACACTTGCGGCTATGACGTTGGCAGAGGTGATCGAAACAGCGATGGCACTCACTCCCGAGGAGCGCTCGCGGGTCGCTGACGTGCTCTCCGATGTGGATGATACCGA
>JBKEBN010000126.1:0-34518 GCA_047973175.1 Leucobacter sp. | reverse complement strand
CTTGCACGCCGTTCTCTTGTCGTTCCTGGTTTCGGATTTGAACACCCAAAAACCTAGACGAGGAACGGCGTGCACCCGCCTCAGCGCGCCACAGACACCCACGGATACGTCACAAGAGCCGCAAAAAGGCCTAGCTGTGGAGAAAGCTCGACACGCCGAGAGGCCCGAGAAACCTGACAGACCCGAGAAACCCGAGAGACTACAGCCGCTCCCCGTCGACGTAGTTGTCGAGCACGCGGGTATCGAGCAGCCGCTCCGGAGCATCGGTGAGCGGGTTCGCGTCGAGCACGCAGAAGTTGGCGCGGTAGCCCGTGGCAATGCGCCCGGCCTCGGTCTCGCGCGAGCAGGCTCGCGCACCGCTCGCGGTGTAGGCCTCGAGCGCATCGGCGGGGGTGAACACCCGCTCCGGGTGGTAGGGATCGCGCGAGGCGTCGAGCACCGATCTCGCGGTCAGGGCGATGAAGAGGTTGCGCAGCGCGTAGTGGGGCGCGGTCGGCGCGTCGGTGCCGAGCGCGAGCACGGCCCCGGCATCGCGAAACTTCTGCCACGGAAAACCCAGCTCGGCGCGTTCGTCGCCGAGCATCGCCTGCCAGTTGTCGAGCACGGCCGGGTCGCAGTGCACGGGCTGCATCGAGGCGGTGACGCCGAGTGCGGCCATGCGCGCGATTGTGTCGTCTGCCACGTATTCCAGGTGCTCGACACGGGGCCTGCGATCGGTGCGGGGTCCGTTGACCCGCAGGCACTCCTGCACCATATCGAGGGCGATCGTGCTCGCCTCATCGCCGATGGCGTGGAGGGCGAGCTGCAGTCCCGCGGCGTCAGCGGCGACGGCGGCGGGAATCGCAAACTCTCGCTCCCAGATCGGAGCGGGCAGGGCCCCGTTCGCGTACGGCGCGCGCATCGTCGCGGTGCAGGCGTCGATGACGCCGTCGAGAATGAACTTCACGCCGTTGATGCGCAGCCACCTCGAACCGTACTGCGCCGCGACCTCATCGCGAATCGCGGCGACGCGCGCGATCTCGGCAAGGTCTGCCTCGGTGTCGCCGGAGGCACCCAGCAGCCAGTGCGCGTCGACCGGAAAGGGGAGGCGTCCGTCGCGGTCGAGCCTGCGACGGAACGCGGCGAGGTCGGCGTCGTTGAACGACATGTCGACCGCCCCGGTGACCCCGTTCTCGACGTAGGCCTCGAAGGCGTTGTCGAGAAAGCGGTCGCGGTCAGCCTCGGTCGAAACAGACGCGACGTAGCCCCAGGCGTGCTCGATCGCCGCCGTCTCGAGCAGGAAGCCGGTCGCCTCACCCTCCGCGTCGCGCACGATCTCGCCGCCGACCGGATCCGGGGTGTCGCGCGTGATGCCCATCGCACGAAGACCGGCGGTGTTCGCCCAGGCTGAGTGCAGATCATTCGCGTCGAGAATCACGGGGACGTCGGGAAACAGGTCGTCGAGCATCGCAGCGCTCGGGCGCTCGCCGTCGGCGAAAATATCGAACCGCCAGCTGACGCCGAGCAGGCGCTCCGCGCCGGGATCAGCCGAGCGGGCGTCGAACAACCGCTGCCGCACTTCCTCGACGGTGTTGCAGTCGCGCAGCTGCACCTTGTCGAGCGCCTCGCCGAGCATCGCCATGTGCACGTGCCCCTCGATGAAACCAGGCATGACGAAGGCACCCCGCAGGTCTGTCACCTCGGCTTCGGTACCCGCCGCGAGTTCGACGGCCCCGCTGTCGCCGACGGCCAGAAAGCGCCCGTTCTGCACCGCGAAGGCCTCGGCGATTGGCTGATCGGCGTCGCCGGTGAACACACACGCGTTGCGGTAGAGGGAAGAAGCGGTCATTTCGGGCCTCGCTTTCGGTTCTGCGCGGTATCTGGGGTGGGATCGTTAGGGCGCGCCGAGCAGCGCTGGCACCTCGGAGATAGCGACCTTCTCGCGGGTGCCGGAGGCACGATCCCACACCTCGGCGTACCCCTCAGCGGCGTCGCGCCCGACCACCACGACGCGCGGCACGCCCAGCAGCTCGGCGTCGCCGAACTTCACGCCGGGCGACACCTTCGGCCGATCGTCGAACAGCACCTCGATGCCCGCCGCATCCAGGGTCGACGCGAGCGACGAGGCGATCTCGTACACGGCAGCATCCTTGCCGGTTGCGACCAGGTGCACGTCGAACGGTGCCACGGCGGCGGGCCAGACGAGCCCGCGGTCGTCGTGGTGCAACTCGGCCAGAATCGCCATGATGCGCGTCACGCCGATGCCGTACGATCCCATCGTCACGGTGACGAGCTTGCCCTGCTCGTTGAGCACGCGCAGACCCAGCGCCTCGGCGTACTTGCGGCCGAGCTGGAACACGTGCCCGATCTCCATGCCGCGCGCCGTCTCGATCGGGCCGGAGCCGTCGGGTGCGGGGTCGCCGTCGCGCACGGTCGCGACGTCGATGACGCCGTCGCCGACGAAGTCGCGCCCGGCCACCAGGTAGGCCACGTGCTTCTCGTCTTCGTTCGCGCCGGAGACCCACGCGCTGCCGTCGACGATGCGGGGGTCGAGCAGCAGCGGGATGCCGGTCGCGCTCTCCTCCCCGAGAATCGCGGTCGCCACGACCTCGCCGCCGCCAGCACCGCCGACACCGACACCGACACCGCCGAACAGCGTCGGCCCGATGTACCCCTTCACGAGCGCCTCGTGCGCGGCGAAGTCTTCGGGCGTCGCCGGCTCGACCTCGCAACCGGGGAATGCCACCTCGACGCGCTTCATGTCGGCGTCACGGTCGCCCGGAATCACGATGACCACGAGTGAGCGCTCACCCTCGAGGTTCGTCACCGCGAACACCAGGCACTTGAGCGTGTCTGCGGCCTCCCACGCGCGGCCGTCGGGGTGCTGCAGCACCCGGTTCGTGTGCGCGACCAGCGTGTCGATGGTCGGCGTATCGGGCGAGTCGAAGACCAGGGCCGCGGGCTGCCCCTCGATCGGCAGCACCTCGGGCACGGGAGTCGCGTAGGCCTCGACGTTCGCGGCGTACCCGCCGGCCGAGCGCACAAAGGTGTCTTCGCCGATCTCGATCGGCAGCAGAAACTCCTCGCTCTTCGAGCCGCCCATGGCTCCCGCGTCGGCAGACACGATCACGTAGTCGAGACCGAGGCGCGCGAAGATGCGCTCGTAGGCGTCGCGCTGCTTCTGGTAGCTCTCGGCGAGCCCCTCGTCGGTCGCGTCGAAGGAGTACGCGTCTTTCATCGTGAACTCGCGGCCGCGCAGCAGGCCGGCGCGCGGCCTGGCCTCGTCACGGTACTTGTCCTGGATCTGGTACAGCGTGAGCGGCAGTTCCTTGTACGACGACACGATGTCTTTCACCATGAGGGTGAAGACTTCCTCGTGCGTGGGCGCGAGCAAGTAGTCGGCACCGTGCCGATCCTGCAGCCGGAACAGCGCGTCGCCGTATTCCTCCCAGCGGCCGGTCGCCTCGTACGGCTCGCGCGGCAGCAGCCCGGGGAAGTGCACCTCGTGCGCTCCCACGGCCGTCATCTCCTCGCGGATGATCTGCTCGATCTTCGCCTTCACCCGCAGGCCCAGCGGCATCCACCCGAATACGCCCGGTGCCTGTCGGCGGATGTAGCCGGCGCGCACGAGCAGCTTGTGGCTGTCGACTTCGGCGTCGGCGGGATCCTCGCGAAGGGTCTTCAGAAAATAGGTGCTGAGGCGGGTAATCACCCCACTATCGTAGCGCCGCCGTCAGACATTCCCGCGAGCCCGCGATCCGGCGCACTCGGCAGGCGCACCCCGGGCCGCGATCCGCACCGGCATACTGGGAGGCATGCCCGCGATCCGCCGACAACTGCGCTGGATCGCCCCTGTGATGGTGCTCGCGCTCGCAGCCCTGCTGCGGTTCTGGGCGCTCGGCCGCCCCGGCACGCTCGTGTTCGACGAGCTCTACTACGTGCGCGACGCCATCAGCCAGCTCGCGCACGGCTACCCCACGGTCTGGCCCGACGACGACCCGTCGATGGCCGGTGCCCGCGCGACCGCGTTCTCCGCGGTCGCCTCGAACGCGGTGCATCCGCCGCTCGGCAAGTGGCTCATCGGTCTCGGGGTGCTCGCCTTCGGTGCCGACGGCGCAGGCAGCGGTACCGGCTGGGGCTGGCGCAGCGCCGTCGCGCTCGCGGGCGTGCTCACGGTCGCCGTGACGATGCGGCTCGGGTGGCTCATGTCGCGCAGCCTCTGGATCGCCTGCGTCGCCGGGCTGCTCCTCGCCGTCGACGGCGTGCACGTGGTGCTGACGCGCGTGGGGCTGCTCGACGGGTTTCTCGCGCTGTTCATCGCGCTCGGTGCGCTGCTCGTGTGGCACGACCTCGAGTGGACGGCGCGGCGATCAGGTCGGCACGGGGCGAACCGGCGATCCGGACGCATCCTCTGGTGGCGGCCGTGGCTGCTCGCCGCGGGGCTCGCATTCAGTGCGGCGGCCGCGGTGAAGTGGTCGGGGCTCTATCCGCTCGCGTTCTTTCTGATCTTCGTGACGGTTCGGGATCTGCTCGCGCGGCTTCGCAGCCGCGGCGAGCGCGCGGCGTCTCCCGATCCCGAATCGCACTCGCTGCCCGATCCCGAATCGCAGTCTCGGCTCACGGCGCATCCCGTGCTCGCGTCGATCGCACAGGCGGGAGCGACGGCGCTCATCGCGCTCCCCGCGGCTGCGTCCGCCTATCTCGCGAGCTGGATCGGCTGGATTGCGAACCCGGGCGGCTACGGGCGCGAACCCGGGGCTCCCTGGCCCGTTTCACTCGCGAAGTACCACGGCGAGATGCTGTCGTGGCACAGAACACTGAGCGCGCCGCACCCCTTCCAGTCGCACCCCCTCGAGTGGCCGCTCGCGCTGCGCCCCACTGCCATGTACGAGCACCGGTGGAACGAGGGCTGCGCGTGGACCGAGTGCGTCTCCGGCATTTCGCCGCTGCCAAACCCGTTCGTCACCTGGGGCGGAGTCGTCGCCCTCGTCGCCCTGGCCGCCCTGGCCGTGATCGCTGCCAGACGCACGGCCTCTCCGCTCGCTCTCGCGGCCGGCTTCGTCATCACCGGCTATCTCTCGGGTTGGCTGCCGTGGGTGCTCACGTTCTCGCGCTCGGCGGTGTTCCAGTTCTACACGGTGGTGCTCACTCCGTTCTCGGCTTTGGCGCTCGCCCTGGTGCTCGGGCTGCTGTGGGGCGAGCGGATCCGCTCGGCGGCGACACCCGTAGCCGTTCCGGGTGCTATACCGAGGCCCATGCTCGACGGCTCACCCGAGGCGCTGCGGGGTCGACGCGTGGCCGTCGCGCTCTTCCTCGCCGTCGCGGTGCTGCTCGGGATCCTGTTCTTTCCGGTCTGGTCTGGGATGCCGGTGGCCGACTGGTTCTGGCAAAGTCACATGTGGCTCCCCGGATGGGCCTAGTGTCCTGCGCCGGAAATTCGTGCCATATATCCCGGTGCTCTCGGAACCGCACGCGCGCTACAGGAGTCTTCGCTGGAGTGCCCAGGCGGTGAGTTCGTGGCGATTGGAGAGCTGCAGCTTGCGCAGCACGTTCGACACGTGAGTCTCGACCGTCTTCACCGATAGGAAGAGCTCTGCAGCCACTTCCTTGTAGGCGTATCCTCGCGCGATCATGCGCATCACCTCCTGCTCGCGCGCCGAGAGCCGGTCGAGTTCGTCGTCAGCGGCGGCGGTCTCGCCGAGCCCGGTACCGAAGGCGTCGAGCACGAATCCCGCGAGCCGCGGCGAGAACACCGCGTCACCGTCGTACACTCGCGTCACGGCAGCCGTCACCTCGGCTCCGGACGCCGTCTTGGTCAGGTAGCCCCGTGCACCCGCGCGAATCACGCTGACGACATCGTCGGCGGCGTCGGAGACGCTGAGCGCGAGGAACCGCGTTGCGCGGGCACCGGGTAGCGTCGCAGCGCGCTGCACCACTTCGGCCCCGCCGCCTCCGCTGCCGCCCGGCAGGTGCACGTCGAGCAGCACGACGTGCGGGGCAAGCTCCGCGATGCGCGACACCGCCTCGTCGACGTTCGCCGCCTCTCCCACGACCTCGAGTTCGTCGCCGAGCTCGGCCCGCAGCCCGGTGCGGAAGATCTGGTGGTCGTCGACGATGACCACGCGAATCGGGTCTCCGCCGCGCGAACCCGGCTGCCGAGGATCGCCCCCGCTCGTATCGCCCCGCTGCGCTTCACCCATCTCTCTCCTCATTTCTCGCGTCGTCCGCAGCGCGGTTCGGCGTCTCCTCCGGGGCCGTGTCTCGCGGGATCACAAGCCACACGGAGGTGCCGCCGCCCGGTCCTGGCACGATTCTGGCGGATCCTCCCGCCCGTTCCATGCGGCCCAGAATCGATTCGCGCACCCCCATCCGGCCCTCGGGCAGGGTGTCGAGATCGAGCCCTGGCCCGCGATCGGTCACGTCGATCGCGATGCTGCTCCGGGTCGCCTCCAGGTAGACGGTGACCTCTGCGCCCGCGTGCCTCGCCGCGTTCAGCATCGCCTCCCGCGCGGCCGCCACGATGGCCTCGGGCACCGCGATGCCGTCGACGGCACCCACCGTCACCAGTTCGAAGCGCACCGGGTACGCCGTTTCGAGCGCGGCCGCGTGATCTCGCAGCTCGGCCTCGACCGCAGCGCGCGGCTCGGCCGCGCCTCCGTCTGCACCGCGGAAGAGCCACTCCCGCAGCTCCCGCTCCTGACCGCGTGCCAAACGGCCCACCTCACTGCCGGGTTCCGACCGCTGCTGAATGAGCGCGAGGGTCTGCAGCACTGAATCGTGCAGGTGCGCAGCGATATCGGCGCGCGCTGCCTCTCGCTCGCGAGCGGCGCGCTCAGCGATCAGGTCGCGGTTGATTCGCAGCAGCCACGGCGCGAGCGCGAGCGCGACGCCGAGCAGCACGGAAACCGCCGCGGCGATGACCGTCCACGCGCTCGGCTCCCGAGAGGTCACGAAGAACATGAGCACGCCCACCGCGACGAGGGCGAGCGCGCCCAGCACCCGCGGCAGCGGGCTGCGATCGGAACGATCGCGATCCACCACCTGCCACCAGGCCAGCCCGACGCCCACGAGCACCGCGATGCCGGGCAGCACCACTTCGAGGCTGACGTGCACTCCGAGGCGATCGAGCACCAGGCCGGCCCCGGCTATCAGCAGGCAGCTGCCGAGCAGCAGCTCGGCGACGGGCCACCGGCGTCAATGCGCCGCGGTCGAGGTCGATGCCGCTCCCGGCGAAACCTGCGGTGCCCCTCCCACTGCCGCAGCCGCACGGCGCGAGCCCGCCGCCCGCTCGGCCTGCGGCGGTGCCGCATTCTTCGCGAGAGAAGCGGGGAGGCCCCCGGCCACCGGCTTCGTCAGCGCCGCTCGCAGAGGAACGATGCCGTCGGCCTCGCCCTCGCGCGGCACCGTTACCCACAGCCACAGGTATAGCAGCGCACCGGCTCCTCCCACGAGTGCGAGCGCGACCGCGCCGATGCGCACGACGGTGGCGCTCAGCCCCAGGTGGCGCGCAAGCCCCGCGCACACGCCTGCCACCACGCGGTCATCGCGCGAGCGGGTGAGGGGTGGTCGTTCCATGTCTTCCATCCAAGCATCAGCCACCGACACCGACGGCGACACCGCCGGAGAATCAGGGGTGCCGCCGGAAAAATCCGGGGCACCCCCGAGAAGTCAGGGGCGAATCAGGGTGATCCCCGATGGTGCGGTGTCGGTGGTGCCCGGCAGACTCGAAGCATGAACACCTCACCCGACTTCGACCCGAGTGCCGACGCACCCGGCTCTGCTCAGGGCGGCCCTCAGCAGGGCAGCTTCTTCGCCTGGCTCCGAGGCCTCGGCATCGTGCGCGGCTCCGACCGCTGGTTCGCCGGTGTCGCCGGCGGCATCGCTGCGAGGGCGGGCATCGACCCGCTCATCGTGCGCGGCATCTTCGTCGTGCTCGCGCTGCTCGGCGGCCCCGGTCTGCTGATCTATCTGATCGGCTGGTTGCTGCTGCCCGACTTCTCCGGCCGCATCCATCTCGAAGACATCTTTCGCGGTCGCGCGTCGGGCGGCGTGCTGGCCACCGCGATCGTGATCGCGTGCGTCGTCGTGATTCCCGCGCTCATCGGGCTCGTCTTCACCGGGCTGCCGGTGATCGGCACCCCCGGTTTCTGGGGCTGGGATCTCTGGGCGTTCTTGGGCATCCCGCTGTGGCTGACTCGCACGCTGGCCTGGCTGTTCTGGATCGCGGTTCTCGTCGTCGGTGTCCTCTGGCTGCGCAGCATCGTGCTCAAGCGGGGCCGCGGGGCCGCGGCAGACGCCGAGCAATCCTTCGCCGACCGATCCGAAGGGCCTGAGCAGCCAGCTTCCGACCGGGCATCCGACCGCAGCCAGAACCTCGGGGAGCGGGCATCCGAGTGGGGCCAGAGCTTCGGCGAGAGAGCGAGCGAGTGGGGGCGCGACTTCGGAGAGAAAGCGGGTCGCTGGGGCGAAGACGTCGGCCGTCAAACCGACGAGTGGAGCAAACGCTACGCCGAGCACTATGACGCGCATCGCCTCGGTGCAGCGCAGACGATCATCACGATCGCCTGCGCGCTACTGGCCGCGGGGCTCACGGTGCTGTGGACGCTCAGCAGTGCGCTTCCGCGCTCGGTCGACGCCGACATCGGAGAGGGGCAACTCCCCTGGACGCTCGCCGTCATCGCGGCCACAGCGGTGCTCGCGATCTCGCTGATCATCGCGGGAATTCGGGGGCGGAACACGGGTTGGATCGGGTTCCTCTCCGCCTGCGGAGTGATCGTGCTGCTGTTCACCGCCATTCTTCCGTGGGGCACCCGCTTCCAGCCCTTCGGCGAGGTTCACATCGACGCCTGGAACGGGCCTGGAGCGGTCGTCATCGCAGGCAACACCCACGTCGACCTCCGCGGACTCGACGACCTCGACGCGTCGCGAGGCAGCACCGGACAGCGCGCTGAGACGCAGCAGAACGAGATAGAGGTCTGGCAGCTGGCGGGGGATTCGACGGTGATCCTGCCTGAGTCTCACCCGACGATGGTGCGTGTGAGCGTGCTCGCCGGCGGTATCAAAGAGACCTCGGACCTCGAAGATCTGCCCAGCATGAGCGGGCCGTTTCTCAGCAGTACGATAGCGGCGAACCTTCCGTCGGCAACCAATCTCGACGAGGCGGTCGAAACCGGGCGAGCCACATCCGTCACCGTGTACCTGCTCGCCGGCAGCGCCGTCGTCAGGCACACCGATGCGATCGAGCAGCCCGCTCCAGACAGCGAAGAGTCGAGCAGCGATGGGTCTGGCGGAGAAGAGTCGGGCAGCGAGCGCAGCACCAATCGCGGTACCGGCAGCGACAGCAACAACAACAACGTCGGCGGCACGACCGGCCTGAGACAGGAGACGAACCGATGAGTGAGACCGCGAACGAATCCGTCGAGCCGCCCGTCGGGCCACCCGCCGCACCGCTCACCGAGCCGCCGACGGCTCCCGCGCAGCCCACCGCCGCGACCGCTCCGTCGCCGGAGGCGGCCCCTGACGGTAGGAGCGACTCAGGCCCAGCGCCCCGCAGAGGCACGCGTACCGGGCCTATCGTCTGGGGAGCGCTGATTCTGGCCTTCTGCGGCTACGTCGCACAGCGCCTCTTCGGCGAGGGAGGTGTCGATACCACCTGGTGGATCACCGCCACCGTCATCGGCCTCGGAGCGCTGCTGCTCGTCGTCGGCCTCGGAGTGCTCATCCGAGGCCGACGAGACCCCTGAGCGCCCGCCAGCGCGAAAACCCTGGGCTGAAGCTCCCGGCGCAGGACACTAGTTCTCGACCTGGGGTATCGGTCGGGTCTGAGCCATGATCCAACGCAGTGGAACCTGGATCGCAACCCGGGTTCCGCCGCCCTCGTCGGCACCCCACGAGATGCTGCCGCCGAGCTCCCCCTCGATGAGGGTGCGCACGATCTGAGTGCCGAGTCCGTCGCCGACTCTGCCGTTCGGGAGCCCGGTGCCGTTGTCGATGACCTCGACGAAGAGGCGCTCGTCGTTGCGGTCGGCGCGGATGATGACCTCGCCCTCGCGCCCGGCGAGTCCGTGTTCGACGGCGTTGGTGACGACCTCGGTGATCGCGAGCGCGAGCGGCGTCGCGTACTCGGAGGGAAGCTCCCCGAACTTCCCCTCCTTGCGCGGGTGCACGGTCGTATTGTGCAGGCTCGCGACCTCCGCGGCGAGGCTGAGCACGCGGTCGAAGACCACGTCGAAGTCGACGATCTGCGACAGCCCGGACGACAGCGTGTCGTGCACGCCGGCGATCGCGGCGACCCGGCGCATGGCCTGCCCCAGCACCTGCTTCGCCTCTTCGCTGCGGGCGCGACGAGCCTGCACCCGCAGCAGCGACGCCACGGTCTGCAGGTTGTTCTTGACGCGGTGGTGGATCTCGCGGATCGTGGCATCCTTGGTGATGAGTTCTTGCTCCTGCTGCCGCATCTCCGTGATCTCACGGGTGAGCACGATGCCGCCGACCCACTCGCCGTAGACGACGATCGGGATCGAGCGCAGCGTCACCGTGCGACCGTGCGCGTCGACCTCGAGGCGTTTGGCGACCTTCGCCTGGACGACGAGCGGCAGCGACTCGTTGGTGTCGAACTGGCCCTTGACGATCCCCGCCATCACCTCGGCGAAGTTCTCGCCCTCGACCTCGTCTCTGAAACCGAGCTTGCCGAGGGTCGTCTGCGCGTTGGGGCTCGCGAACGTCACGATGCCCTCGAGGTTCACGCGCAGCAGTCCGTCAGACACTCGCGGGCCGCCCGGCATGAAGTCGCGGCAGCTGCTCGGCCACGGAAACGCGCCGTGCTGAATCATGACGAACAGCTCAGCGGCGATCTCTCGGAGCGCAGTGCCGATCCGCGAGGCGTTCTGCGATTCGATCACGCTCGAGTGCACCGTCACGACCGCGAAGGGGCCGTGCATCACGCCGAATTCGTCTCTGCGGTTCACCGAGTAGGCGGTGAGGCGCATCGGATTCTCCTCGTACCAGGCCGGCGAAGAGGAGACCGCCGGCTGGCCGCTGAACATGGTCTCATCGACCAGCGCGCGCCAGTCGGAGCGCAGGTACTCCCCGACGACGTCGCGGTAGAAGAGCGTGATCGAACCGGCCGGCCGATTGTGCGCCACGGCGATGTACTGACCATCGGTCGTGGGCACCCACAGCACGACGTCGCTCAGGGCGAGGTCGGCGAGAATCTGTCCGTCGAGCGAGAGCATCTCGAGCCACTCGATGTCGGCTTCGCCGAGGGACGAGTACTTGCTAGCCAGGTTGCGCAGAGTTGACACCCCGCAATTGTAGAGGCTCCCGTCTCAAAGCCTCCCACCCGCGCCCCGTCGGTTCTCCGGCAGGCCCCACCCGCTGCCTCCGCTCGGGATCAGCGGTGGGTGCGGCGGTTGGTGCGGCGGTGGGTGCGGCGGTGGGTGCGGCGCTCGGCGCGATACTCGGCGCGGTGCCCGGCCGCAGTGCCTTGAGAACCAGGAAGCAGAAGACCTTGACCGACATCAATGCGACACCCATATGGTTAAGCGACATATTGTAAATCACAGGCATCGATCAGGTGGGGGTAGCAGATAGATCGAGGTCGCAATTCTCAGTAAGGGTCGGTCATGCCTTCGTCAGCAGCACGTGTCTCCGCTTTCCCAGCAGAGCTTCCCAGTCCTGCTCCCACCCCCGCACCCACCAGGCCAGACCGGACGCAGCCGCCGCCTCTGCGCCACCTGCGTCCGGTACAGGCGCTCGACTCCGGTCCGGCTCCGGATTTCGGCGAGGTGCCGGATCGCGCACCGGTCCCCGCACGCGACGAAGCGCACGCCTGCGATCCACCGCCACTGAACGACATGACGATCCAGCGACTCGCACTGTACGCGTTCGAAGTTCTCGAGGGCATCCGGTCGGTCGCGCACCTGGGCAGCTGGATCACCCCGGAGGTCGCGTGCGCGCTCGCCGAGCGCAGGGCCGCCAGAACGGAGCGCAGATCGGCCTATCGCGATGAGCGACGCACGGTGCCCACCCCCGGCAGGACGCACGTCAGCCGCCCGCGCCCCGACGTTCTCGAGGCGACCGTGGTGCTCCACGCGCTCTCACGCGCGACGTCGGTAGTGCTCCGCTTCGAGTATCTGCGCGAGCGGTGGCGCGCCACCGTGCTGCACGTGCTGTGAGGCACCGGGATCGCCCGAATGTGCGGGTCGCAGCGAGCACGGCCCGCGCGCAAGACTTCTCAGGCCGCGCGCCGCTTCGACACCTCGTAGAGCGCCACGCTCGCCGCGATGCCCGCGTTCAGAGATTCGGTCGCCGCGGAGATCGGGATCGAGACGATCGCGTCGCAGTGCTCGGTGACCAGTCTCGAGAGCCCCTTGCCCTCGCTGCCGACGACCACCACGAGCGGGCGATCGGCCAGTTCGAGACCCGGCAGCGACACATCGCCGTCACCGTCGAGACCGATGACGAACACGCCCTGCTTCTTGAGTTCTTTCAGCGTCTGCGTGAGGTTCGAGGCCATCGCCACCGGAATGCGTGCCGCGGCCCCCGCCGAGGTCTTCCACGCGGCCGAGTTGAGGCCGGCGGAGCGCCGCTGCGGAATGATGACGCCCTGCCCGCCGAATGCCGCCGTCGAGCGGATGATCGCCCCGAGATTGCGCGGATCCGTCACACCGTCGAGTGCCACGATCAGCGGCACCTCGTCGCGGTCGATGATCTCGTCGAGCATCTCGAGCGGGTGCGCGTACTCCATCGGCGGCACCTTGAGCACGACGCCCTGGTGCACGGTGTCGCGGTCGGTCATGCGATCCATCTCGGGCCGCATGATCTCGAGCACGGGCACGTTGCGGTTGGTGGCGATGCGCAGGATCTCGCGCACTCGGTCGTCGACTTCGAGCCTGGCGGCGACGTACAGCGCGGTCGCCGGAATCTTGGTGCGCAGCGCTTCGAGCACCGCGTTGCGGCCGGTGACGAGTTCGCTGTCGTCTTTCTTCTGGGACCGGCCACCGCGCTCGGGCGCGCGACCGGATGCCCCTGCGTGCCGCTGCTTGGCCGCCTCGTAGCGCTCGCGCGCTTTCTTCTTCTTGTAGGCCGCGTGGTACTCGCGGTCTTCGGCCTTCGGGGTCGGGCCGCGGCCCTCAAGCGCCTGGCGGCCCTGGCCGCCGGAGCCGACGGCCTTGCCGAGACCCTTCTTGCGCACGGCTCCGGGACGGTTCTTCTTATTACTCATGCGAGGCTCCAGATCATCGCGCCGGTCTTCACGCCAGACTCCAGCGGGTTCCATTCGAAGTGTCTTCCAGCGCGATGCCCGCGGCGTGCAGGCGATCGCGGATCGCGTCGCTCGTGGCGAAGTCCCTGTCAGATCGCGCCTCGGCCCGCTGCTCGATGAGCGCGCCGACCAGCGAATCGAGGGCGAATCGTGCCCCGTCTTCAGCGGCCGAGCCCGACGCCGCCGCCCACTGGGGGTTGTGCGGGTTCAGGCCGAGCACGTCGAGCATCGCGATGACCTCGGTCTCGCGGTCTTCGAGCACGAACGCGGCGTCGGCATCGATCGCCGCATTACCCTCTCGCACCGCCGTGTGCAGAGCCGCGAGCGCCTGAGGCAGGGCGAAATCGTCGTACATCGCCGCTTCAAACGCCGCGGGCAGGGTTCCTGCGGGCAGCGGTTCGGCATCTGCGGGGAGGAAGTTGTCTCCCTCTGCCACATCGCGCTCGAAAGTCTGCCGCGCGTAGCTCTCCGACTCGCGGTACTTCTCGGCCCGCTCCAGGAACCCCTCGATGCGCTCGAACGCGGCCGCGGCCTCCGAGAGCGAGGTCTCCGAGTATTCGAGCACCGAGCGGTAGTGCGCCGACCCCAGAAAGTAGCGCAGCACGATGGGCCGCGCTGCCTGCAGCAGGTCTGCGGCGAAGAGCGAGTTGCCGAGCGACTTCGACATCTTCTGCCCGCCCGTGTTGACGAGGCCGTTGTGAATCCAGTGCCGCGCGAAAGCGTGACCCGCGGCCGTCGACTGCGCCAGCTCGTTCTCGTGGTGCGGAAAGCGCAGATCGAGCCCGCCGCCGTGAATGTCGAACTCCTCGCCGAGGTAGCGCGTCGCCATGGCCGAGCACTCGATGTGCCAGCCGGGGCGACCGCGGCCCCAGGGCGACTCCCACGACGCGGAGAGGGGCTCGTGGTCGCGGTGCGCCTTCCACAGCGCGAAGTCGCGCGGATCCCGCTTGCCCACCGGCTCCGAGTCGGCCGCGTCTTCCATCTGCTCGCGGCTCTGGTGCGTCAGCGCACCGTACTCGGGCCAGCTCGCGGTGTCGAAGTAGACGCTCGCCGAGCCGTCGGCGGCCTGATAGGCGTGACCGCGCTCGATGAGCCGCTCGATGAGCGCGATCATCTCGGCGATGTTGGCGGTCGCGCGCGGCTCGTACGTCGGAGAGAGAACGCCCAGGGCGTCGTAGGCCGCGGTGAACTCGCGCTCGACGCGGTAGGCCAGCGCCCACCACTCCTCGAAGGTTCCGTCTTCGCGCGGATCCCGAGCACCCGCGAGAATCTTGTCATCGATGTCGGTGACGTTGCGAATCAGCGTGACCTCGTGCCCGGAGGCCTCGAACCAGCGCCGCATCTGGTCGTAGACGAGCGCACTGCGCAGGTGCCCGATGTGCGGTGCCGACTGCACAGTGGGGCCGCAGACGTAGAGGCCGACCCGCCCCGGTTCGCGGGGTTCGAAATCGACGACCTGCTGCACGCGCGAATCGTAGATGCGTTGTTTCACCCTACGATCCTACCCACCGGCGGTGACACTGCCCGCGACCCGGCTCGAGATACCGCCCCCGACGACGCCGGACAGCGCACGACCCGACGCGGTTCGCGAACCGCCGCAGCCGTCAGTCGATCGAGCCGTTGAGGAAGTACTGCATCTGCTTCGCGACGCTCACCGCGTGATCGCCGAAGCGCTCGTGGTAGCGGCTCGCGAGCGTGGCGTCGACGGCACCGGTCGTGTTGTCTGCCAGTTTGTCGCTGAGCACCTTCTCGAAGACCTTCGCGTGCAGCTCGTCGAGGTCGTCGTCGAGGTCGCGCACCTCGTCGATGAGCCTGTCGTCCTGCGTGCGCAGCAGTTCGACGATCTTGCTCGCCATCTCGACGTCGAGAGCGCCCATGCGCACGAAGATCTTCTTGAGGCCCTTCGGGATCGCGCTCTCCGGGTAGCGGTAGCGCGCCAGCTGCGCGATGTGCTGGGCGAGATCGCCCATGCGCTCGAGCGCGGCGCTCATGCGCAGCGCCCCCACCATGAGGCGCAGGTCGGAGGCGACCGGCTGCTGTCGCGCGAGAATGTCGATCGTCAGTTCGTCGAGTTCGGCCGCCATCTCCTCGATCTCATCGGAGCGGTCGAACACCAGCTCGGCCATCGCCACATCCGAACTGCCGAATGCCGTCGTAGCGTTGTCGATCGTCTCCTCGACGAGCTCGGCGATCTTGACCAGACGATCCTGCACTTCGCGCAGCGACTGCTGGAATACCTCACGCATGCGGTCTCCCTCTCTGACTTCGGCGAACTCTCTGACGAATTCTTCCGACTTCGGCGAACTTCGGCGCGGTTTCGCACCTCCACCAGTGTCGTCGGTCTCAGTGAACTCTGACGCACCGCGAGGTGAACAGCAGTTGAACTCTAAGCGCTTCACCCGCGGTGGCATCTAGCATATGAGGCATGGATCCGACCGTTCTCGTGCTCTCTTCGGTCGCACTCGGAATCCTGGTGGGCGCTGGCGTCTCCCTCGTCATCGTCAGCGCCCGCCGCGCCGGGCAGCGGCGCGCGGCGGAGATGCGGCCGGAGCTCCCCGAGATGGCGACGAAGATCCTCGACGAGATCGACATCTTCGCGGTCATCCTCGACGCCTCGCTGAGCCCCGTCTACGCCAACCCCACGGCGCGCCGCGAGCAGTACATCAACGGCGAGCAGATCCAGGACTCCGCCTTTCTCGCCCGCGTGCGCCGCGTGCTGACCACGGGCGTGCCCGACACGCACGATCCCGACCCCACAGACCCGGCCGATACCGTGCGCACGCACATCGTGCGCCTGCAGCGCCGCTTCGCGGTCGTACTCGCCGAAGACCTCGGGGAGGAGCAGCGCGTCAACGCCATGCGTCGCGACTTCATCGCCAACGTCAGCCACGAGCTCAAGACCCCCGTCGCGGCGATCGGCCTGCTCTCGGAGGCCGTGCTCCAGGCCGCCGACGACCCCGCGGTGGTGCGCGACTTCGCGAAGAGCCTGGTCAAGGAGTCGCGCCGTCTCGGAGAGCTCTCCCGAGACATCATCCACCTCTCCGAGGCCCAGTCCACACTGCGCCCGGAAGATCGCGAGCGCGTCTCCCTGCGCGACTTCGTGCGCAGGGAGGTCGAGTCGCACCGAGACTTCGCCGCGCGGCAGGGCGTCGAGCTGATCGTCACCGATGACTCCCGGCTCGAACGAGAAGCGGTCATCCTCGGCCGCCCCACCTCGCTCTCCTCCGCCATCGCCAACCTGCTCAGCAACGCGATCCGCTACTCCCCCGAGGGCAGCCACGTCGGCATCGGCATGGCCTTTGAGAAGAACCGCTTCACCGTCACCGTCACCGACCAGGGCGAGGGCATCGCGCCCGAGCACCTCCCCCGCATCTTCGAGCGCTTCTACCGCGTCGACAGCGCGCGCACCCGCGGCGAGGGCGGCGGCACCGGCCTCGGCCTCAGCATCGCCCGGCACACCATGCGGGCTCACGGCGGCGACGTCGATGTCTGGTCTCAGCAGGGCGTCGGCTCCAGTTTCGTGCTGAGCTTTCCGCTGCAGGAGATCAAGGGAACCTCCAAGAGCGAGAAGCGCGCCCGCAAAGCCCGCCGCCTCGTGCACCAGGGCATCGCCGGCGAAAGCGTTCCGGTCGCAGCATCGCAGCAGAAGGGAACCCACTGAGCCATGAACTCCCCCGCATCTCACCCCCTCGCGTCCTCCGCCGCCGCACCCCAGCGCATCCTGCTCGTCGAAGACGAGCAGTCGATCTCCGGGCCCCTCGCATACTTGCTCGAGCGCGAGGGCTACCGCGTCACGGTGGCGGACGACGGCAACTCCGCCGTCCGCCAGTTCACTGAGCGAGCCCCCGACCTCGTGCTGCTCGACCTCATGCTTCCGGGCCTCCCGGGCACCGAGGTGTGTCGCACCATTCGGCAGACCTCGCAGGTGCCCATCATCATGCTCACCGCCAAAGACAGCGAAATCGACATCGTCGTCGGCCTCGAACTCGGTGCGGACGACTACGTTACCAAGCCCTACTCCACGCGCGAGCTGCTGGCCCGCATCCGCGCGGCGCTGCGGCGCTCCGGCAGCAACGAGGAGGAGCAGGCGGCCGCGAGCGACGAAGAACGGCTCGTGCTCGACGAGTTCGGGATCCGCCTCGACTCCGAACGTCACGCCGTGAGCGTGCGCGGCAGCGAGATCACCATGCCCCTGCGCGAGTTCGAACTGCTCGAGATGCTGATGCGGCACTCGGGACGCGTGCTCACGCGCGGGCAGCTCATCGACCGGGTCTGGGGCAGCAACTACTACGGCGACACCAAAACCCTCGACGTGCACATCAAACGCATTCGCGCGCGCATCGAAGAGGTTCCGTCGAAGCCCAAACTCATCTCGACCGTGAGAGGTGTTGGGTACCGCTTCGGTTAGGCATCCTGGAGCTTCGGTTAGGCGTCCGTGAACGGCGAAGCGCCCCCGAGCTCGTGAGGATCTCGGGGGCGCTTCGCTGGAAACGGGGGCTGCAGCCTAGTGATCGCTGCTGCTGGTGTTGTCGGTCTCGGTGCTGTGATCGGGATCTTCCGTCGCGTCGTCGCCGGTGTGCGTCTGATCGGCTTCGCTGTCGACCTCGGCCTCTTCCGTCTGCTTCTTCGTGAAGTCGGCGGGGAGCACGTAGTCGCGGTAGTCGGCGAGCGTGCCGTCGAGCACCGGAATGTTGTGCTGCACCTCGGGCGATCCCGAAGCCTGGAAGAACGCGTCGACGGTCGCCCCCGGCTTCAGGTCGGGCAGGCTGACCACGACGAGCGGGATCTCCTTGTCGGCCGGGTTGCCGAAGAGGGTGTTGCCCGTGGGAACCTTGACGTCGGCCGAGGCCTGCGCGGTGCCCTCGCCGACGAAGTTGATGGTGAGATCCTTGTCTTCGCCGGTGAGATTCACGGTGCTGAACACGACGTTGAAGTTCTCGCCGCTCTCGTCTGCGATCAGCATCATGTTGCGCACGTCGACGCCGTCGAGGTTGACGTCGATGCCGTCGCTGGGTGCGTACTCCTCCGTCGTTGCCTGAGGCGCGATCAGGTTGCACCCTGTCGCGCCGAGCGCGATGGCCGCCGCGATAGCGAGGGACGAGGCGATCCGAATCTTCAAGGTGTCCTCCGAGCCGTAGGTTGGAATCTCATGTGTATCACGACTAGCGACCACAGTTTGTATTTATCATACCCGCCGTGCCGCAGCGGATGCAGCTTAGGTAAACCTAACCCCGGGCGAAATAGTGTGATATTCTAGTGGTTGGACTGAAAAGGAGCCACTCGATGCAATTTGAGGTCGGAGAGACCGTCGTCTACCCCCACCACGGCGCAGCCAAGATCATCGAGGTGAAGAAGCGCAAACTTGGCGGCGAAGAGAAACTCTTCTTGAAGCTGCAGGTCAACCAGGGCGACCTCACCATCGAAGTGCCGGCAGAGAACTGCGATCTCGTCGGTGTGCGCGACGTCATCGACAAGGAGGGGCTCGAGCGAGTCTTCGAGGTGCTGCGCGCCCCCTTCACCGAGGAGCCGACCAACTGGTCGCGCCGCTACAAGGCGAACCTCGAGAAGCTCGCCTCCGGCGACGTGATCAAGGTCTCCGAGGTCGTTCGCGACCTCTGGCGTCGCGATCAAGAGGTGCGTTCGCTCTCGGCCGGCGAGAAGCGCATGCTGGCCAAGGCGCGCCAGATCCTCGTCTCCGAGCTGGCCCTCGCGGAGAAGACCGACGAAGAGCAGGCCTCCGAGGTGCTCGACAAGGTACTCGCCTCCTAGGCACCGACACCCTCGGCCCCGACCACGCAGTACGCTAGGGGCATGAGCGGCTCAGCACTCGCGAACGAACAGGCACCGGTCGGCGCGGCCCCGCACGCCCTCGCAACGCTGGGGGTGATCCTCGTCGGGGCGGGTCGCGGCGAACGCCTCGGCCTCGGCGTGCCGAAGGCCTTCGTCGAACTGCACGGCCGCGCCCTGCTCGAGTTCGGCATCGGCGTCGTCACCTCGCTTCCCCACGCCGGGCACCTCGTGGTGGTCGTGCCCGAGTCGCACGCGGCGCAGACGCTCGAGATGGTCGAGGGGATTCTGCCCGAGGGCTGCGCGTGGGAGGTGTCCGTGCGACCCGGCGGGCGCGAACGCCACGAGTCGGTGAGATTCGGCCTGCAGGCGCTGCCAGAAGAGGTCGACACCGTGCTCGTGCACGACGCCGCCCGTCCTTTTGCGAGCGCAGAGCTGTTCGATCGCGTCATCGCCGAGGTGCACCGCACCGGCGACTCGGTGGTGCCCGCGCTGCCCGTGGCCGACACGCTCAAGCGAGTGGGCGAAGACGGCACGGTGCACGAGACGGTCGACCGCGGCTCACTCGTCGCGGTGCAGACTCCGCAGGGGTTTCCGCGAGAGGTGCTGGAAGCAGCTCACTCCACCGCTCAGCTCCAGGAGAAACAGGGTGATCCTCCCACCGACGACGCCGAGGTCGTGCAGCGTTTCGGAGGCTACGGCGGTCGCGACGGCGCACGCGTGCGCACCGTGCCCGGCGAGTTGCGCGCCCACAAGCTCACGACGCAGGCCGACCTGTCCGTTCTCGAGCACTTCCTCGCCGCGAATGCGGTGGGCTTGGAGGGCGAGGGGTGACCTCGCCGCTCCCGGACATGCGCGTGGGCAGTGGCTTCGACGTGCACGCCTACGATCCCGCGTCACCGCTGCGGCTGGCGGGCCTCGACTGGCCCGGTGAGCCGGGGCTCTCGGGCCACAGCGACGGTGACGCCGTGTGCCACGCCGTAGTAGACGCGCTGCTGTCGGCCGCGGGGCTCGGCGACATCGGCGGTCTGGTCGGTGTCGATGAGCCGGGCACCGAGGGAGCCAAGAGCACTGATTTCGTGCGCGCTGCGCTGGATCGGATCGCCGAGCACGGGTGGCGTCCCGTCAACGTGACCGTGCAGGTCGTCGGCAACAGGCCCAGGTTCTCCCCGCGGCGAGATGAAGCCCAACGCGTCATGAGCGAGCTCGTCGGTGCGCCGGTGAGCCTCAGCGCCACCACCACCGACCACCTCGGTTTCACGGGTCGCGGAGAGGGGCTGGCCGCGATCGCGACCGCGCTCATCGCATCTGCCTGAGCGATCGCCTATGAGGCGTAGCCCCCGACCAGCCTGACCGCGCCGCCGTCGATGCCCTTCGCACCCTGCTCGAACCCCTCGAAGTCGCGCGCGGCGGTCGAGACCGTGCCGGCGACCCAGGTGTCGAGCCCCTCCGCGGTGAGTGCCGCTGCGACCTGCGGAGCGCGATCCGCCGCCACGATCGCGAACATGCCGATGCCGAGGTTCCAAGCGCCCTCGAGCGATTCGAGCGAGTGCCCGCCGAGCGAGGCGAGGTGCCGGAACACGGGGAGGGGCGACCACGTGGCGCGATCCACCTCCACCCAGGCACCCTGCGGCAGCACGCGAGCGAGATTCGCGGCGATGCCACCGCCCGTCACGTGCGAAAGCGTGTGAATCGCGCCGTCGAGCGCGGGATCTTCGAGCACGCGCAGCAGCGGGGCGGTGTAGAGCGCGGTCGGCGTCAGCAGCGCCTCGCCGTAGCTCGCGCCGAGGTCGGCCGCGTGATCGCCGTAGTCCACGCCGCGCTCGGCCAGAATGTGGCGCACCAGCGAGAAGCCGTTGGAGTGCAGACCCGAGGCCGCCATCGCGAGCACCACGTCGCCGTCGCGCACGAGTGCCGGCTGCAGCATGCGGTCGGCCTCGACCACGCCGGTCGCCGCGCCCGCCACGTCGTAGTCGTCGGGGCCGAGCAGGCCGGGGTGCTCGGCGGTCTCGCCGCCCACCAGGGCGGTGCCGGTTGCCTCGCAGGCCTCGGCGATGCCGCGCACGATGTCGGCGATGCGCTCGGGCACCACCTTGCCGCACGCGATGTAGTCGGTCATGAAGAGCGGCTTCGCGCCCACGACCACGATGTCGTCGACCACCATGGCCACGAGGTCTTGCCCGATCGTGTCGTGCTTGTCGATGGCCTGCGCAATGGCGACCTTCGTGCCGACGCCGTCGGTCGACGAGGCGAGCAGCGGGCGCCGGTAACCGAGCAGGGCGCTCGCGTCGAACATTCCGGCGAAACCGCCGACGCCGCCCAGCACCTCGGGACCGTGGGTGCGCGAGACCGCCGACTTCATCAGCTCGACGGCGAGGTCGCCGGCTGCGGTATCGACTCCGGACTGGGCATACGCGGAAGGGGTGCTGGTCGACGCATTTTCGCTCACCGTTCAATCCTACCCGCGGTCCGCGAGAGGCCCGATCCCGGCGGCAGGAGCAGACGGCCCGTCCGCCGACGGCCGAATTCACGCGCTCGAAGTTTGCGGGCAGTTGCGTGTGGGACACTAGGGGATGCGCCTGATCGGCGCTCCTCAACCTCTCGGGAGTACACACCCAGCATGTGCGGCATTGTCGGTATCGTTTCGCAAGAACCCGTCAACCAGCAGATCTACGACAGCCTGCTCCTCCTCCAGCACCGCGGACAGGACTCGACGGGCATCGCGACGCTCGACGGCGACTTCTTCCACATGGTGAAGGCCAAGGGCCAGGTGCGCGAGGCCTACCGCACTCGCGACATGCGCAGCCTGCTCGGCAGCGTCGGCCTCGGCCACGTGCGCTATGCCACGAGGGGGTCGGCCGCGGCCGAAGAAGAGGCGCAGCCCTTCTACGTCGGCGCGCCCTACGGCATCATCCTCGTGCACAACGGCAACCTCACGAACACGCGAGAGCTGACCGCCGGCCTCTACAACGTCGACCGCCGCCACCTCAACACGCACTCCGACACCGAGCTGCTGCTCAACGTGCTCGCGAACGAACTGCAGGCGGGCATCACGGGCCTCTCGCTCGATAAAAGGCAGGTCTTCGACGCGGTGTCGCGGTTGCACGAGCGGGTCGAGGGATCCTACGCCGCGATCGCGCTGATCGCGGGCTACGGGCTCCTCGCGTTCCGGGATCCGTACGGGATCCGGCCGCTCGTGCTCGGGCGTCGCACCGCGGCGAACGGCGAGGACGAGTGGATCGTCGCCTCGGAGTCGCTGGTGCTCGAGTCGGGCGGCTATGAGATCGTGCGCGACGTCGAACCGGGCGAGGCGATCCTCATATCCCCCGACGGCTGGATGTACTCGCAGCAGTGCGCCAAGAACCCCCGCCTCGTGCCCTGCGCGTTCGAGTACATCTACCTCGCGCGGCCCGATTCGGTGCTCGACGGCATATCCGTCTACGACGCGCGCCTGCGCATGGGCGACGTGCTGGCCGAGGAGATTCGGGATCAGCTCCCGGACATCGACATCGACGTGGTCATGCCGATCCCCGACTCCGCGCGCCCCAGCGCCATGCAGGTCGCGCAGACCCTCGGCATCGAGTACCGCGAGGGCTTCTTCAAGAACCGCTACGTGGGTCGCACCTTCATCATGCCCGGCCAGGCCGTGCGCAAGAAGAGCGTGCGCCAGAAGCTCAACGCGATGAGCACCGAGTTCAAGGACAAGAACGTGCTGATCGTCGACGACTCGATCGTGCGCGGCACCACATCGCGCGAGATCGTCGAGATGGCGAAGGCCGCGGGCGCGAAATCCGTGATCTTCGCCTCAGCCGCCCCGCCGGTGGTCTATCCACACGTCTACGGCATCAACATGCCGACCCGCGGCGAGCTCATCGCCCACGGGCGCACCCCCGAGCAGATCGCGGCCGAGCTGGGTGCCGATCACCTCATCTACATGAGCGTCGAGGGCATGAACCGCGCCATCATGGCCGGGCAGGATCACGTGACCGAGCTCGAGCAAAGCTGCTTCACCGGCGAGTACATCGCCGGTGATATCAACGAGGAATACCTGTCCTGGGTCGAGGCCACGCAGGAGAGCTAGTGTCTCGCGGCGGGCTCGACCCGTCGCGCACAAGCGAAAGGGCGGATACCGGAGTATCCGCCCTTTCGCTTGATCAGCAGTGAGAGCTTACGGTTCCGCGCGCTTCTCGGCCGCATTGCGCAGGGCCTCGGCTTCGGCCTTCGCCTGAGCAGCCTCGGCTCTTGCCCGCGCGAGCTCGGCGTCGACGTCGCTCTGAGCAGCTGCGGTCGCAGTTGCGGTGTCTTTCGCGGCGGCTTCGGTGCCCGACTCCTCGCCCTTCTTGGCGTCGCCCGCAGCCGCGTCGTCGGGACGCACTTCCTTCTTCAGAATCTTCATCGACTGCCCCAGGCTCTTCGCCAGGCCAGGCAGTTTCGGCGCACCGAACAGCAGAAGAATAATGAAGAGGATAACTACGAGGTGCCAGCCACCCAGGTTTCCAAGCATTGAAGATCGCCCCTATCGTAGGATTCCGAGTAATTATCGCACGTCTGCCTGAATGGCAACACCCGTGCCACGTTTCCGCCTGGCGACGAGGCCGAGCACCAGCGCGAGTATGCCGCTGACGGCCAGGCCGATCGCCGCTCCGATGATCGCCATGAACCCGACGATCTGACTCATCGTGTACAGCGCTTCCTCGTCCACCGGAAACATCAGGCTGGCGCACATCGCGATGACTGCCCCGATCACCGCGCCGACGACCAGCAGGCGACCGTAGCGCACCGAGCGCTGCAGTGAGACCCGCTGCTCAGTCTCTTCGACGATCATCGGCGGTTCGGCCTCTCCGGCCGCGTCCTCGGCGACCGGCGTCTCAGCCGCCGCGGCATCGACGTCGCCGTTCTGCGGGTGCTGCTCCGCAGCCTCGGGGTTACTCATACCCTCCATTCTCTCAGCATGCGTCTGAGTGGTGCCCCGTGAGGCGCGGGGTCAGGCGAGCGGCAGCAGGCCGTCGAGGTCGGCGCGGGATCCCGAAGCGACGACGCGGGCATCGTGCAGCGCGATCTCCCAGTCGAGCGCACCCGTCGCGAGACCGATCCAGGTCTCGGGATCGGTCTCGATCACGCTGGGCGGAGTGCCGCGGGTGTGACGCGGCCCGGCGACGCACTGGGTCGCGCCGAAGGGAGGCACTCGTACCTCGACCGAATTGCCGGGCGCGCGCTCGGCGAGTTCCTCGAGCAGATAGCGCACCGCGGTAGCGAGCACGGCGCGACCGCGGTCCCCGGCTCCCACCGCGGCGAGCGCCGCCCGCCCGTCCTCGATCGAGATCCTGCGCTTCGCCATGCTTCCACCCTAGTGATCGCTTCCCGCCCTGCCCTGCGCATCGACGACCCGCATCGCCCGCGCCGCCCGCGCCGCCCGGCTCGGCCCGGTATTCTGGAGCGGTGAAGATCCTCGTCCTGGGGCCGGGTGCCCGCGAACACGCCATCGTCCTTGCTCTCCAGGCCGAGTCGGCCGACCACGAGATCGTCTGCGCGCCGGGCAACGCCGGAGTCGCGGCGAGCGGCGTCGAAACGCCTGAGCTCGCCTACGCCGATCCCGAAGCGGTGTCGGCGTTCGTCGCCGAGCGCGGCTTCGACCTCGTGGTGGTGGGCCCCGAGGCTCCCCTGGTGGCCGGGGTCGCAGATCCGCTGCGTGCGGCGGGGGTCGCCGTGTTCGGGCCCGACCGCGCCGCAGCCGAGCTCGAGGGGTCGAAGGCGTTTGCGAAGCGCATCATGGACGCCGCCGACGTGCCCACGGGCCGCGCGACGCGCGTCGCGTCGGTCGAGGAGGCGGGCCGCGTGCTCGACGAGTTCGGTGCACCCTACGTGGTGAAGGCCGACGGTCTCGCGGCGGGCAAGGGCGTGCTCGTGACCGAGGATCGCGCCGCGGCTCTCGACCACGTGGCGACCTGGGCCCCGCACGGCGACGTGCTCGTCGAGGAGTTCCTCGACGGCCAGGAGGTGTCGTTGTTCTTCTTCGCCGACGGGCACGACGTGCTGCCGCTCTCCCCCGCGCAAGACTACAAGCGCATCTTCGACGGCGACGCGGGCCCCAACACTGGCGGCAGGGGGGCTTACACGCCACTGCCGTGGTTGCCGGGCGGTGTGCAGGGCTTCGTCGACGAGATCACTCGCACCGTCGCGCTGCCGACCGTGCGGCAGCTCGAAGCCGAGGCCACGCCGTTCGTGGGTCTCCTCTACTGCGGCCTCATCGTGACTTCGAAGGGCGTGCGCGTCATCGAGTTCAACGCTCGCTTCGGCGATCCCGAGACGCAGGTAGTGCTCGCCCGCCTCAAGTCACCGCTGAGCCGGTACCTGCTGGCGGCGGCGCAGGGCAGCCTGGCCGAGCAGCCCGCACCCGAGTTCTCGGACGATCCCGCCGTGATCGTCGTCGTCGCGAGCGAGGGCTACCCGGGAACGGTGGTCTCGGGTCGCGAGATCACCGGCATCACCCCGAGCGGCGAACTCGCGAACGCCGTGCCGGGCGTGCACCTGGTGCACGCGGCGACGGCGCGCACCGCTGACGGGGGTTGGATCGCGACCGGTGGTCGCGTGCTCGGCGTCGTCGCGCGGGGAGCCGATTTCGGGGAGGCCCGATCCCGCGCCTACGCGGCGGTGAGCCAGATCGGCCTCGAGGGATCGCAGCAGCGCACCGACATCGCGGCCCGGGTCGCCTGAGACCCGGCTGCTGCCGCGGTGAGGTGCCTGATGTGCGCCCGAGCACCTACCGCAGCAGTCGCGCGATCTGCGCCGTGTAGCCCGCGATCTGCGCAGCGACGGCCTGGTGCACCGACACCGAGGCGTTGACCGGATCGGGCACGTCGTCGGCTCGGGTGAGAGAGACGCGCGCCCGGTTGCGGCTCGCGAGTTCGACGAGTTCGCGGATCTGATTCGGCGTCGCCGGTGCCGAACGCGAGGGGCGCTCGGCTTCGAGTGCCGTGAGCAGGCCCGCGAACTCTGCAAGCGTGAACGTGCGCAGCAGGGCGCGCGGGTGACGCTCGATCAGTTCGTCGCGCTGACCGAGCGTCATCGTCAGAATGAGGTCGGAGGCCTGCGCGTGACCGTCTGCCAGCACGCTGCTGAGTGCGCCGTCCGGCACGCCCCCGTGCTCGAGCGACTGCTGCGCCGAGTGGCGGTCCATGGGAATGCCCTCGGAGGTGTGCAGGCCCGCGCTGCCGAACTCGAAGCGCGCGTCACCGTCGAGACCGGCTCGCAGCAGCTGCTCGGCGAGCGGCGAGCGGCAGATGTTGCCGATGCACACCGTGAGCACGGTGACGGGTGCCTCGCGTACGCGGGAGCGGCGTGACATCGACTACTCCGCCCTGCGCGCGCGCCGGGGCTGCGCAGGCTGCGGGGTCGCGGTGCCGGCTGCCGCACCCTGAGCACTCGCAGACTTGTCGTCGAGCAGCGCCTCGAAGCTCTTGAAGCCGCGGTCGTCCGGGCCTGTCTGCTGAGGGGCTTGGGGCTCGTCGTCTTCGGGAGCCTTGCTGCCGTAGTAGGAGTACGAGCGGTAACGGTAACCGTAGCCGTCTGCGCGCACGCCTCGCCGCGGCACACCGTTCAGAATGATGCCCAGCGGGCGACCGCTGACCTTGGTCAGGTTGCGCAGGGCCTCTTTCAGAGCGTCGTAGGTGGTGCGCCGAGCGTAGCTCACCACGAGCGCTCCGTCGGTGTGGGCCGCGAGGATGGCCGAGTCGGTGACCGGCAGCAGCGGCGGGCCGTCGATGAGCACGATCGCGTGCTCCGCGAGCGAGGCGATGATGTCGGACATCATCTTCGAACCGAGCAACTCGCTCGGGTTGGGCGGGATCTTGCCCGCGCCGAGCACGTAGAGGTTGCCGGTGGATCCCCACGGCTGCAGCACGTCGGAGAGACCGACGCGGCCGATGAGCACGTCGGTCAGGCCGACACCGGCGGGCAGACCGAACGTCTTGGCCACCATGGGGCGGCGTAGGTCGCCGTCGAGCACGATGACCCGCTTGCCCGAAGCCGCGATGGCGTTTGCCAGGTTGGCCGTGACGGTCGACTTGCCCTCGCCCGGCAGCGCGCTGGTGACGACCATGGCCTTCGGCGGGTTATCGACGTCCATGAACTGCAGGTTGGTGCGCAACTCGCGGAGCGCCTCGGCGATGGCGTACTCCGCGGCACCGCGCTCGCTGCGGTCGTTACCCCCGACAGAGGTGATGAGGCGGTGATCTTTGTCGAACCCGGAGCAGAAGGGAACGGTGCCGATGACCGCAACGCCGGTCTGCCGCTCGACCTCCGCGATGGAGTGGATGCGACGATCGAAGATGTTGCGCAGCAGCGCGTAGCCCAGCGCAACGGCCAGGCCGACCAGAAAACCGATGGCCGTGGCGAGCTTGAAGTTGGGCGAGGAGGGCGACTTCGGCAGCTGCGCCGAGTCCAGGGGAATGAACTGCACCACCGAAGCGGTCGCCGTGACCTCGCCGGTAGTGGGGTCGACGGTCTCGCCCTGGTTCTTGTTCTCGAGCTCCTCGACCTGCGCGCTGACGGCGCGCACCCACGCTTCAGCGAGTTCCCTCGCAGCTTCGGGCGTCGCGGCGTCTGCCGAGACCTTCAGGGTCGCGGTGTCGACCGGGTTGGTGACGGAGATGCGCGAGACGAGCGCGTCGGGGCTCTCGCTGAGCTTCAGATCTTTGGCGGCGGCCTCGGCGACCGTGCGAGACGTTGCGAGATCGAGGTACGACTTGACGCGTGACTTGGCGAACGAATCACCGGCAAGCGCACTGCCCAGGTCGCTACTCGTGCCGGTGGCGACGATGCCACTCGCGTTAGCTGTATATACTTTCGGCTGCAGCCAAGCCCAACCGAACCCCCCGGCGGTACCCACGAGCGTGATGATCACGATCGCAAGCCAGTGCGCACGAATGATGCGCCAGTAGTCGTTCAACTCCATCTACACGGTGACCTTTCAGATTCGACGGCTCAGAGGGCAATCCTTCCCATCATAGTCGCCGCAGCAGACAGGGCTCTCCACGCACTGCAGCCGCTCAGTGCAGCCACCCGCGATCGAGCAGAGCGGCCCGCATCGCATCCCGGTTCCCGGTGTATCTGCCGCCGAGTTTGCGACGTATGTTTGCGAGGTGCACGCGCACGGTGTTCACGCTCAACCCGAGCTGCTCGGCGATCTCCTTCGGGTCGAGTGCCTCGACTCCGCAGAAGGCCTGAGCGACCTGCACCTCGCGGTTCGACAGGCGCTGCGTGTTCTGAGCGAGCCGCCGCGACCACTGCTCGGCCATGCGATCCCGCTCCCACACCCGCCCCACCAGGGCGCGCTGCACCTGGTCGGTGAGCACGACGATATCCTCGCGAACGTCGCAGAGACTCCACAGGCCGAAACCGCTCGCCGCCTCGATCAGCTCTTCGTGCGGCAGTGAGCCGTCGTAGACGAACACGACGCGCGTTCCGCTTCCCCGCAGCTGGGCGAGTGACCTCGGCACGGTCTCTGGAGCTTCGTGGGAGGCGAGCAGCACCGTCACGGTGGCGGGTTTCGCATCGCCGAGGTCGCCCCACTCGACGGTCTCGCCGAGCTTCGGGCGCAGATACTCCACCAGAGCCGTGCCCGCCATTCGATTGCTCGTCGAGACGCAGACCGCGGGTCGCGTGAGGCCGTGCTCGGGCATGTCGGTAGTCTACCCAGCATGGAGCGAGCAGCGCGAAGCCGGAAAGACCGGCAAGAGCCACGCATCTCGGTCGACGTGATCGACGATCTGCTGTTCACGGGCGCAGCGCTCGCCTCCGCGGTTGAACACCGGCGGTTGCCGATCGATCTGCACCGCGTCGAGTCGAACTGGATCCCCTATATCACCGCATTCGATGAAGCCGCGGGTGCGGTGGTGGTGCGGGCGGAGCTGAGCGACCACGTGCCGACCGTGCTGAAGGTTCGCGCCATCGCTTCGATCGGCGCGGTGCCCGTGGTGCTGGCCGACCGCCCGAGCCCCGCGCACGCGCGCAGGCTGATCCAGGCGGGTGCCCACGGGGTGCTGACGAGGGAGCACTCGTTCGATGCACTGCTGCAGGCGCTGTTGGATCTCGCCCGCGATTCGAAATCCTCGCCCCGCACCGGGGCTCTTCGCCCGGCCGGTCCCAGCGGGTTCGAGAGGCTCGACGGGTTCGACGCGGGAGTCAGCGAGGTGCGGCTCTCCGACCGAGAGCTGCAGGTCGCCAGCCTGTATGTGGGACGTTCCGCTCCCTCGGCGACGGTGATCGCCGAACTGCTCGGCGTGCCGTTCGCCTCGGTGCGCACCTACCTGCAGCGCGCTCGCGCGGCGCTCCGCCCGCTGGGACCGACCTCGAACCGCGAGTCGCTGCACCGGATGCTCGTCAGCGACGGGTGGGTAGACGCAGGCGACGGCCAACGGGACTGACCACTGGCAAGGGCCGGAATCGCGCCGCAAGACGACGCGATTCCGGCCCGATCAGCGGTTCGACTCAGCAGCTGGTCGAAAGCAGTTCCCAGTTCAGAGTGTCCGTTGCGCGAGTGACAACCACGCCGGGCTGAGTCGTAACGATCGTGCCCGTCTGGGCAAGGCCACCGAGGCCGAAGGCATCCAGAGCACTCAGGACAGCAGACACCGCGTTCAGCTTCACACCCCAGGACTGGCATTGATTAGGCGCGACATCCGTGATCGTGACTGTGCGGCTTCTAGTAGTCGAGGTGGAACTACCGCTCCAGCTGCCTCGATCGACCCCAGACGAACTCCCGCCCAGGATACCCTGCACAGCAAGTGCAGTCCAGACCGCAGCACGGGCAATACGCGCCAAAACACCGTTGCCGGCGATCGCGCCGCTGAGGGTGATCGTCTCGGTGACGATGACCTGCCCCGAAGCCGCCTGCCCGTGATTGCAGACGAAGAAACCCTGGCCGACCCTAACGTTGGCAGCGTTCAGCAGGCAGTCGCCGTGAATCTCAATCGATGCCCTATTACCGGTTGCGGCCGCGAGGGGCGCAGCTACCGCGGCGGCAAGAACCGGAACCGACCAGGCAGCGCCCTTGACGAGAGAACGGCGTCCGATCTCCTGCTTTGCATTCTTCGACATCAATCATCCTTCACACTCGGGGCCCAGCTGATAATTTTCGGTTGACGGGAACCTCTCAGCAAACCTAAGTTCGCTTTACTCAACGGGCCTCAAATGTATTCAAATTAATTAGTTATATAGAATAAACTATCTCCTCTGCTCCGACTGCGCCACCGCCTCCTCCAGGCCCGCGACAAGTCTTCTTATCTCGGCAAGCCCGAACACGGGATCCGCAGGTATGGTCCTGTCCCCCGCAACCAGCAGCGCCGCCGGAGCCCCGTCCAGTCCCAGACTTTCGGCGGCTATCCCTCCGTCGTCCCAGAGCCGCCTTCGCGAGGGGTCCACTCCTGTCGGCGGAGTTCTCTCCATCAGGTGGACCACGATCCTGCCGGCGATTCGCTCGCGCCCTTCGAAAAACTTCACGGTCTGCTGGCAGGGCCCGCAACCGGGTTTCACCAGCACCAGCAGGGTCGGTTCGCCTGTCACGACCGCGGGCAGCAGCACGGTCTCGCCGCTGGGGTCTCTCACCTCGACGCCCGGAACCCACAGCGCGGTTCCTCCCGAACCGCTGCTGCTATTCGGAACCGCTTCTTCTCCCGACTCCCCGCCCCGCGAGAGATCCGCGAGCACCACTCCAGCCACCGCGGCGAGAATCACGCCGAGCAGCAGCGGCAGGCGCTGCGGCACCGCGGCGAGCGCGGGGCTCGTCGTGAGCGGCGACGCGATGAGCAGCACGATCGCGAAGGCGAGGAAGACGATGTTGCGCGCGAGCGTGCGCCGGGTCACCGGCTGGCGCGATCCGAAGCAGTTGCACGAGACCGCGCTCTCACTCGCGACCACGCGCCCCACAAACCAGGTGAGGGCAGACAGCATCGCCGCCGCGACGAGCGCGACTGGCCACCACAGCGGTGCTGGAGCGAGCAGCACGCCGATGCCCACCGCGAGTTCGATCCAGGGATACAGGCGGTGCACCCATCTCCGGTCGAGCACGCGCGGCACTCCGAGTGCGTGAAATGTCTCAGCCGTACCCTCGGGGTCCCGCAGCTTGGCGATTCCGCTCAGCACGAAACAGCCGCTCACGACGACGGTGGCGACCAGGTGCACAGCGATCCAGACTTCCATCAGCATGCGAGCCAGCGTACAGCCCGTGAATCCGGCCCGACGAACATCCGATGAGGAGCAGAACAGGCGGTGCCACGGCATCGCTCACCCTGTTCCAGCGCAGCATCGCTAGGATCTTGCGTATGCGAGACAGCGCTAGAACGGCAAGCAGGATGCCCGTCGACGGCGAAGCGCCGCGGCGAGCATGAGCACCCCCGAGCAGGCCGAGCAGGAATCGGTTCCGCCTCAGCCGAGCAGGTGGCGGCGCATCGTGCGCTCGCCATGGACACACCTTGTCGCAGCCTTCGTAGTGCTGGCCCTGATACAGGGATTCGTTGTGAAGCTCTACCAGGTTCCGAGCAGTTCGATGGAGCCGACGCTGCAGGTGAGCGACCGCATACTCGTCAACCGCCTGGCATACGTCGGATCCGAACCCGAGATCGGCCAGACAGTGGTCTTCAACCGCCCCAGCGCCTGGGGCGAGGACAGTCTGCGCGGGCCGCTGCGCACCGCGATCGGGTGGATCGGCGACCTCATCGGCATCGGGCCGAGCAACTCTCACGCCCTGGTCAAGCGAATCGTCGCGGGTCCGGGTCAGACGGTGAGCTGCTGCAGCACCGACGGTGCGCTGATCGTGGACGGCGAGGAGCAGCCTCTACCCGATCCCGCGTACGATCTCCCGTACGAGGCGGGTGTACTCGACTGCGAAACCGCACCCGCTTCGACTCGCTGCTTCCGCGAGTTCACTGTGCCCGAAGGGCAGTACCTCGTGCTGGGCGACCACCGCTCCAACTCCGACGACTCGCTGGGGCGGTGTCGCAGCGACGGCGTGCCCGACATCGCCGACTGCGTAAAGCTCGTGCCTCGCGACGCCATCGTGGGCACCGCGTCGTTCGTGATCTGGCCGCTGAACCGCCTCGGGCCTGTACCTCAGCTCGGTGACTGAAGCATCCCTGTCGCCTGTCTCAGGGACCTGATCCCGGAGACGGCACCGGAGCGAATGCCCCGGTAGAGCCTATAGAACGGTCGCAGGCTTGGTGTCTACCAGGGGGTTGACGACGAAGGCGTTTCCGTCGACGATCGCAGGATTCGGCTGACCGAGCACGGTGACGCGCACCTGGTAGTTTCCGGCAGGGATGCCGGAGAAATTGATCGGAATGGGACCGATGCTGTTCGACCGTGCCACCGCAGTTCCCGAGGGCGAGCTTTGGGAAGCGACGACCTGGTTCGAGGAGTTCAAGATATCCACGGTCCAGGTGACCGTGATGCTGCCAGGGACACCGGGCTGACCCCAGTTTCCGTAGTTCGGCCCCCAACCGGCGTAGACATACTGAACGCCGAAGTTTCCGATGATATTTCCGGTGCCCTGATTGCCGGAATTGATCGTGACGTTGTTGAACTTGAGCGGGCTTCCGGTAACCCCACCGGTAGCCGCGGCAAGCGGAGCTGAAACCGCGACCGCCATCACGGGCACGGACCAGGCAGCGCCCTTCAGCAGCTTGCGGCGATCGATACCGCGAGCAGGCGCGTCCGAAACAAGATCGCCGCCGTTTGTCTTACGCAGCACAGAATTATTCACTATCGATTACCCCCAAGTAGCGCCTTCGTCAGACCGAAGTGCGACTAAAGTCTATAAGAACCTAAGACTTAAGACCAATAGCCTGAACCTTACAACCGGCTGAAGGTCTTATCAGATACGGCGAATCATCCGCGCAGTGAGCGCCAAACCTGCCCCCTGGAGAACGACGGGAAGGCACAGTGCACTCCGCGGAACCTCAGCCGGGAGCCTCTCAAACCTGTTGACAGAGGTCAGATATACGCTCCTGATCAGCAGTTTTAGTGCCATTTTCAACGTGGCATGGCGCAATCATCACCGGGTTGCAGCGACGAACGCGAAGACCGTCCAGCACGAGCCCGCAGACGATAGTCAACTGCGATGCGCGGAAGAACATCGGAGGTCGGCAGCCATCTACGACTAACGTCTAGGTTCGGAGCCTACTTTCCGGCAGACGCACGCACGCGAAAGTGGGGACGTGCGAGCGGACCGTACCGAATAGGGAGCGAGTGAGTTGAACACTGTCGCCCATTTAGTTAGCGCCACCCGTGCGGCGGCATTCAGCGAGCGCTCTCGCCCAAAACGGGGAGGTAGGCGCAGCGGCCTCGGATGGCTCCTCAGCGATCGCCGCGGATCAGCGCGTCGAAGTCGAGCTCTTCTTCCTCTTCTTCGAATGCCGCGCCGCGGCTGTCCCCGCTCGGATCGTCAGCGTCTGAGCCCTCAGCGTCTGAGTCGTCAACACCTGAGTCGTCAGCGTCAGTGCTGACGGTTTGCTCCCCCTGCTCATCGGCGTCGCCAGAATCACTCGCTTCGGGGCCGGTCTGCTCCTGGGTGCTCGGTGCCTGCGAAGCCGAACCCGCAATGGTGCCGAGTTCGGGGTGGTCCCCCACCGCGGGCTCAGCGTCGACCTCGAGCGTCGCCTCTGCGCCCTCACTGAGGTCGTCTTCGAGCTCACCCTCGAACTCCGGCGCGGCGAGTTCCAGGTCGGAGCCGCGCGCCACCTCGGAAACCGCCTGTTCGCCCTGGGCTTCGGAACCGGTCTCCGCCCGGCTTTCCGCGGTTTGCTCTGCCGTCGGCTGATCCAGCACCGCTTGGCCCGGCTCGACCACAGTGCCCGACTCGACCACCGCGCCCGACTCGATCGCGGCCGTCAGGTCGCGCAGCAGCACCCCCCAGCCGTCTTGCGACGCAGCGGCGCGCTCGGCCGCCGAGGGCAGTGCGTCGAACCCGGTCTCGGTCACCGTGATGCCGGTGTTGCGCCCCTGGGCACGCAGCGTGACAAGCACAGCGGTCGAATGCTCGTCGCCCGCCTCGCTCCACTTGAACCCGAGCGCGTGACCGTCGACCCAAACGTCTACTTCGCCGGAGGCATCGCGGCTCACGGTCGTGTCGCCGTTGGTCTCGCTCCAGCGCTCGATGACCTCGCCGCCGAGCCTGGGTTCGAGCTGCAGCTCGGGCCACCAGGCCGCTCTGCGCTCGGGCTGCACCAAGTATGACCACGCGGCAGTTCGCGCAGCACGCACCCGACTTCGCGCGACAACCGGCCCCAGAGGGATCATGTCTCTCCTCAGTGTAGATCACTTACAAAGAAGATTAGCCGTCGCCCCTGACAAGCGGCGCGCAATCGGGCGGAGATTCGGGCTCTTGTGACGTATCCGTGGGTCATCGCCCGGGGAGCCGGGGCCGGTGACCGCCGTGGGTGAGCATCGCAAGGCCGATTAACGCGTCGGTCGAGCGGAACCCGAACGCGACCCGC
>JBKEBN010000121.1:0-8645 GCA_047973175.1 Leucobacter sp. | reverse complement strand
CGGCGGGCTCGGCCTGCGCCGCGAGTACGAGATCCTGAAGCACCCGCAGCACGTCACCTTCTACGCCGAGCAGACCGACGCGCGCTACGCCCCCGAGGGCGCTGGCGGTGGATCGGGTGCCTCGCCCACGATCATCACGGTGATCGGGCCGGACGGCGATCAGATCCAGGTGCCGCGCAAGACCTCGCGCATCCTCGAACCCGGCACGATCGTGCGCTTCGAGACCGCGGGCGGCGGCGGCTACGGCGACCCCGCCGAGCGCTCGGAGGAGCTCAACGCCTGGGATCAGACCGACGAGCGGCTCTGACGCCGAGCGGGGGCGATCCCGAGCCAGACGGTTCGGGATCGCCCCCGCTCCCGGCTGGGTTTCGCGACCAACGAGCGCGACGCTGGTGGAGCGAGCGCAGGTAACCGGTTCTATCGGCGGCAATGATCGCGCGTGTTGCGGGATCGTCCAGGCGAACTACATGCGGGCGGTTCGGCTCGCCATGGCGACACTTACCCACCGCTCATCAAACTCGAAAGTACCGTGCCGCCCGACGATCTCCCTCGATGCGCAGAACGCCTTCGTCGCGCAAGCGGAAGAGCAGCCGACGCACTGACTCGGGGTTGGTGCCGCACAGCTCAGCGGCCTCCCCGCGCGAGATACTCCCGTTGGCGTCGACGTAGTTCAGGATCATCTGGACCTGCTGATGCTCATCGAACGGGCGCACTCTCACATAGTTCGCCGTGCTGGAGAGCGCCCGATAGGTGGATGCGCTGAGTGTGTAGCGGCGGGCACGACCGTCGCCGTGCATTTCGATGAGACCATCCTCGAGTAGGGCTGTGAGGCGACTCCTCGTGCGTTGCTGCGGCTGCTGGAGAACTTCCGTGATCTCGCCCAGGGTCATGCGCGGACTGTCTTTCAGCGCGCGGACGATTTGCAGATCAGGCAGTTCGAACTGCCTGCTCGACCGTTGGTCGTGCTCGATGACGAACCGGATCAGCTCCATGTCGCTGCTGCCGAGTGCGACGGTAACAGCAACTTGCTCACCGGTCGATCGGGTGTAGTCGGGTTCTGGCCTGCCGGATCGCAGAGCGGCCTCGAACACGCGGTTGATGCCGCGCCCGGCCCGATCGACGAACCTGGCTGCTCGGAACGCATCGGCAAGCACCCGGCTCCTGGGGTTGCTGTTCTCCAGAAAATTCTCGGTGGTGACACCGCGAGGGAACCCACCCGGACTGGTGATGGTGAGTTCATCATCTTGGATCTGCACGCGCACGGCACCCATGACTGTGTAATCTCGGTGCACCAGCGCGTTTGCGATGAGTTCGCGGGCCACGATCTCGGGGACCCGATCGATTTCGACTCGAATCAGGCCGATGATTACTTCGTCCTCAACATTTTGATCGCGAAGCAGTTCAAAGAGGGCCTCGGCTGACTTGAAGAGCGGAGCGTGGCTGATGACGTTTTGGCGCAGGATTCCGTGCTCGAGCACCTGGAACATCGTCTCGTGCGTCGGCACATATCGGCGCAGCGCTTCTTCGGTGCCGAAGAGGAGCAGTGCTCCCCGATAGAGGAGCAGGTCCTCGCCTCGACGTTCCGCGACCCCGAGAGCGCTGAGCACCTCTGCGTCCCCCATGCCAGCGTAGACGCTCTCGGCCGTGCCGCCGAGGGTTGCTCTCTCGCGGAAGCGGTTGAATTCTGCCGGGTCCAGATCAGCTATTGACGCGCTTGGCTCAGGGATCGTGGCATAGTCCGCCTCGCCACGAGCGATTCGATCTGCAAGCATCTCGTGGGCTAGGAACGGCAGGCAAGCGGGTTTCCCGTCAGAACCGAGTCCGCGCCGAACGTACTTGCCGTCCCTGGTTCCGACTACGGTGGGTGCCGGGTCGACGTGTACTCGAATGACGGACATATTGTCAACGGGGATTACCTCGACACGCGTGACGATCTGCGGCACCGTATTGTTCGCGATCATCGCCTGCAGTTTGATCGGATCCGTGCCGGTACCGTGACGGTGCCGAGCTCCCGTGATCTGTCCGTCGTCTTCGATGCCGATGAAAAGATCTCCACCGCGCGGAGAGTTTGCCAAGCACACCACTGCTTCAATGATGCTGGAATCGTTGAACTTCTTCTGTTCGTCCGACTTGAACTCCACGGTCATCGTCTCGCCGACAGTGGCGATTTCGTAGAGCTCGGAGGTGTTCATAGTCCAATTATGACATAAGTTTTGTACTCATATACGAGGATAAAGTATTCATACATAACTTTGACAAAAGCGGTGCATCTCGCGATGAAGTTCTCGCGATGAAATTCTGACCCAGAAATTCTGACCCATTTCGTGAGTGATTTCTGACCCGTTTTGTAGTGCTGTTGAGTATTCGATCTGCCTTCGCGGCCCGTCGGCTCGATCTAAAGAATGCCGGTGCCGATCCGGTCGAAATGCTCGGCCGTGCCACCCTGCGATGGCGGCTGCGATGGCGGCGCTGGGAAGCGGGAGCAGCCACAATATATACTCTTTTTATATAAGGAGGTCTCATGACCATCACCTCGATCGACATCGATCCCGAACTGCTGAGCGATGCGAAGCGGCTACTCGGCGCATCGAGTAACCGGGAGGCCGTCGAGCGCGCCCTTCGCTACACCGTCAGCAAGGAGCGGCAGATCCTCGCGTTCGAGCGCATCTCGAAGCGCAGCTTCAGCGACGAGCAGTTGAGCGCCGCGAAGATCGACTACTGATGGCAGCGGCGAGGGTGCCCGCGGCGCGGGGGCTAGCGGCGCACGAGTCGCGGCCGATCGTGTGGGTCGGCACGGGGCGGGGGCGCGTCGAGGAGCGCGGCTACCTCGTCGACAACAGCGTGCTGCAGAAGCTCTCTCGCAGTCGCAACATTCGCGACCGCTTCCACGAGATCATCGAGGCATATCCTGTCTACACGTGTGCTCCGCAGGTGCTCGAGTACTGCTGGTCAGCCCGCAACCCGGCTGAGTACGCCGAGCTCAGGGAAGACGTGGAGCTCTTCACTCCCGCCGTCGAAGCCCCGACCCAGCGCTTCGTCCTCGACATTCAGCAGGCGCTCTGGGAGGGCGGCATGATGCGCGCGGCCGGTAACACCGACGTGCTCATCGCTGCGACCGCGATCACCAACGATCTGACGCTCGCGAACTGCGACCGCGACTTCGGGTACATCGCCGGGGTGCTGCCCGCGGGCGTCTTCCGCCAGGAGTTCATCGCGGAGTAGCGGATCTCCTCTCTCCTCTCTCCTCTCTCCTCTTCCCCCTCCAATAAAGTTGGTCGCCCTTTGTCCGCTTAAACAGGTACTCTTAGACGGACAAAGGGCGACCAGCTTTTCGGCCCCGCAGGGGCAGCTCCGGTCGAGTGGGCACCCGACGGCGCTAGCTTCATCCTCACGCCTGCGCTACACTCGTGCGCAGTGACACGGGGTGCCGCGACCCCCGACGGAGCGCGGCTGAGAGCACACCCGTCGAACCTGATCTAGTTCGTACTAGCGAAGGGATGTCGCAGTGAGCGATCCTGATTTCCGCACGCCCGCACCTACCGCCGCAGACGATTCTGCCGGCCCCCACGAGCCACCGTCCGCCGCACCCGCCGCGCGCGAGCACGACACCGCACCGCCCGCCGCAAGCACCCTCACCGAGGCCGCGGCCGAGTTGCTCGCCGAGCTCAGGCGGCGGCAACCCCTGGTGCACAGCATCACCAACAACGTGGTGACCAACTTCACCGCCAACGCCCTGCTCGCGCTCGGTGCCGCCCCCGCGATGGTCGACATCGTGGGCGAGGCCGGCCTCTTCGCGGGGGTCGCCGACGGGCTGCTGGTCAACCTCGGCACGCCCACCGTCGAGCAGCGCGACGCGATGCGCGAGGCGGTTGCGGGTGCTGCCGAGGCGGGCACGCCGTGGGTGCTGGATCCCGTAGCCATCGGCACCCTGCCCGTGCGCACGGCGCTCGCCGCCGAACTCGTGGCCGAGCGGCCCACCGCCGTGCGCGGCAACGCCTCCGAGATCCTCGCGCTCGCGGGCCTCGGGGCCGGTGGCCGCGGGGTCGATGCCGCCGACACTCCCGATGCCGCGGCCGAGGCGGCCCTGGCTCTGGCGGGCGGCTTCGGCTGCGCGGTCGCGGTGTCGGGCCCCGAAGACCTCATCACCGACGGAGCGACGGTCGCGCGCGTGGCGAACGGCGACGCGCTGCTCACCCGGGTGACGGGCGGCGGCTGCGCGCTCGGGTCGGTGATCGCAGCGTTCCTCGGCGTGCGCGGCGTGCGCTCGGCGCTCGAGGCGGTGGTGGGTGCCCACGTCGTCTACGGGCTCGCGGCGGAGCGGGCCGCGGCGCAGGCCGCGGGATCCGGAACCTTCGCAGCCCACTTCCTCGACGCGCTGGGCACCGTCTCTCCCGCCGACGTGCGCGCCGGCGCGCGCATTCGAATCGCGGAGGCGACCGCGTGAGCCCCGAAACCTCGCGGAGCGCACCGCAGCGTGCCCCGGGCCGCGCCGCCCCCGACTCCGCCCTCGATCCTGGCCCCGACCTCGCGCTCTACCTCGTCACCGATCGCGGGCTGTGCGGCGCGCGCGGCGTGGCCGAGACCGTGCGCCGCGCGGTGGACGGCGGCGTCGGCATCGTGCAGCTGCGCGACAAGCACGCCGACGCGGCGGAGCAGTTGCGCGAGGCCGAGCGCATCGCGGCGGCCATCGACGGCCGGGCCGCGTTCGTCATCAACGACCGCCTCGACGTCGCCCTCGCGGCCCGCGAGCGCGGCATCCCCGTCGACGGCGTGCACCTCGGGCAGGGCGACACCGCGGTGCTGCGCGCCCGCGAGGCGCTCGGCCCCAACGCGATCATCGGCCTCACCGCCAACACCGACGCCCACCTCGCCGCGCTCGCGCGCCTGCCCCGCGGCACGGTCGACCACATCGGCGTCGGCGTGATCCGCCCCACGAGCACGAAGCCCGATCACCCGCCGGCCCTCGGCATCGCGGGGTTCGCGCGCCTCGCCGAGGCGTCGTCCGTGCCGTGCGTGGCGATCGGCGGGGTCGGCCTCGCTGACGCCGCCGCGCTGCGGCAGGCGGGAGCCGCGGGGATCGCGGTCGTGTCGGCGCTGTGCGCAGCGCCGGATCCCGAACTCGCGGCGCGAGAACTGCTGGCGGCCTGGGGCGCGGGTGCGAGCGCCCGCGCGGCTGCCGCCGGAGCTGCTGCCGGCACCGGCGCGAAGGAGGGCGCGATATGAGCGGCATCGTCAACGTGCTCGCGGTCGCGGGCAGCGACCCGTCGGGCGGCGCGGGCATCCAGGCCGACCTGAAGTCGATCGCGGCGGGCGGCGGCTACGGCATGGCCGTCGTCACCGCGCTCACCGCGCAGAACACCCGCGGCGTGCGCGGCGTGCACGTGCCGCCGGCCGAGTTTCTCACCGCGCAGCTCGACGCCGTCTCCGACGACGTGCGCGTCGACGCCGTGAAGATCGGCATGCTCGCGAACGCCGAGGTGATCGAGGCCGTGACCGACTGGCTGCGCCGCGTGCGGCCGCCGCTGGTGGTGCTCGACCCCGTGATGATCGCGGCGAGCGGCGATCCGCTGCTCGAGCCGAGCGCCGTCGCCGCGCTGCAGCGCATGATCCCGCTCGCCGACGTCATCACCCCGAATCTGCCCGAGCTGGCCGTGCTCGCGGGTGAGCCGGAGGCCGTCTCCTGGGACGCGGCGCTGGATCAGGCCCGCCGCGTCGCGGCGGCCCACGACGTGCTCGTGCTCGCGAAGGCGGGGCACCTGCCGGGCGCGCTGGTGCCCGACGCGCTGGTCGATCCCGCCGGTGCGGCCATCGAGTTTCCCGCCGCGCGCATCGAGACCGAGAACACGCACGGCACCGGCTGCTCGCTGTCGTCGGGCATCGCGGTGCGGGCGGCGCGCTACGGCGGTGACTGGGAGCGGGCCGCGCGCGAGGCGAAGGCGTGGCTGCGCGAGAGCATAGCCGCCGCCGACGAGCTGACAGTCGGCGGCGGGCACGGGCCGGTGAACCATCTCGCCGGGCTCTGGTCGCGCGGCGGGCTCGAAACCGCTCCGACGGCCGAGCAGCTTCGCGAGGAGTGGTGGCGGCGCATCGAACCGGTGCGCCGAGAGACCGACGAGCTCGCCTACATTCGCGCCCTCGCCGACGGCACCCTGCCCCGGCCCGCCTTTCTCAGCTACGTCGCGCAGGACGCCATCTACCTGCGCAACTACGCGCGCGTGCTCTCGCAGCTCTCGGTGATCGCGCCCTCCGCGGAGGAGCAGATGTTCTGGACCCGCAGTGCCCAGGGTGCCCTCTACGTCGAGTTCGAGCTGCATCGCGCGCGACTCGGGATCGCCGGGGCCGGCACCAATTCCGGCACCGCGGCCGAGGTCGACGCCCTGCCCTCGGCTACGACCGCCGGCTACGTCAACCACCTCGTCGCCGCAGGTCTGCGCGGTTACGAGGAGGCCGCAGCCGCGGTGCTGCCCTGTTTCTGGATGTACGCCGACCTCGGCGCGCGCATGGTGCGCGGCGAGATCCACGAGTTCGCGCGCTCGCCCGAGCACCCGTACGCCGAGTGGATCGCCACCTACGACAGCCCCGAGTTCGCGGAGGCCACCGAGCAGGCGATTGCCCTTGTCACCGGGCTCGCGTCGCGAGCCGATCCCGACACCCGCGAGCGCATGCGGCGCGCGTTCGAGACCTCCGCGGTCTGGGAGCGCGACTTCTTCGGCCAGACCGCGGTGTAGCCCGCGTCGGCACCGCTGACGCATCGCGTTGCCCAGCCGCGGGCGGTGTTGCCCAGCTGCGGGGTCGCGCTGTTCGCCTGTCGCAAATGCACTCTGACTGATCGCGCCGATAGTGGCTGCGGTACGAGGATGTGGTGAGCCGAGATCTGGCAAGGCGGAGGAGGAAGGCTTCACTGGTGGTGAAGATTCTGCGGTTTCAGGCTCGGAGAGCAACGCATCGCGTTGCTCCGCCTGAACCGCCGCGCCTACCGGCGCGGACGCGGCCAGATCTCTGCTCACCGCACCGCAGCCGTAGTCCCTATCGGTGCGATCAGTGAGATCGCGTTTTAACCTGCATTTGTGACAGGCGAGCGGGCGAACAACGGGAATACTGGGCGTAAGCGGGAATACCGGGCATGAGGGAGTCGCGCGCTCGGCGCAGCCGCGATCCAGCACCGAGCGAGCGAGCCCCTACGCCCCGGGCATCTGCCCGGTGTAGAAGCCGTAGGTGGCATCGGCGGCGCGGGCCGCCGTCTCCGGGTCGGCACCGGCTGCGACCTGCGCCGCACCCCAGCCGTCTGCGGCCGCGCGGTAGAACGCCTTGCCCTCGTCGGTGGCGGCCCAAGCCGCGGCCTCCTCGGGCGAGACCGCCCCCTCGACCGCGCCCAGGTGCAGCGACAGCCCGAGCAGGCCGCCGTCCCAGCCGACCCCGGTGGCCCCCGGCCCGAAGGTCTCCCACATGCCGGGCGGAATGTCGGCGGTGCGCGCCGTGTGCTCCAGCTCGAAGCGGGTGCGATCCTCGCCCTCGGCGGTGAGGCGCACGGTCAGCCAGGTCACTCCGCCGCCCATCTCCCACGTCACCCGGTACTCGGCAGTGCCGTCTGCCGGTGGCGCGCACTCGAGAATCTCCCCGCCCGCGTTGCCCTCGAACTGGTAGCGGCCCCCGAGCCGGAGGTCGCCGCTGACGGGCAGAAACCAGCGCGCGATGCGTTCGGCGCTCGTAGCCGCGTCCCAGACGTCGTCGATGTTCGCGGGATACTCTTGCGCGAGCGTCTGCACGTGCGACGGCTCGCCGTCGATGTCCTCGCTGCGCAGCTCGCGCGTGACCGCTGCGACCTGCTTCGTCACGTCAACCATGATCGTTACCTGCTTTCGTTGCTCTCGTCGTGCGTTTTCGTAGTGTCTGGATCGGCCGGCGCGCCGGAGTCGCCGGCCGCCTGCTCGGCCGCGAGTCGGCGCTGCCGCTTGCCGCGCGCGAGTTCAGTGCCGAGCGCGGCGAGCGGGCCGCGCCAGAAGCGTTCGAAGGGGCTCAGCCACTCGCTCGCCTCGCGGGGTCCGCTCGGGTCGACCGCGTAGAGTCGCCGGGCTCCCTCGGGGCGCACGGTCACGAAGCCGTTCTCTCGCAGCACCCGCAGGTGCTGCGAGACGGCGGGTTGGCTGATGCCGAACTCCTCGGCGATGACCTCGGCGATCGACCCCGCGGGCTCTTCGCCGTCGACGATGAGCTCGAGAATGCGTCGCCGCACCGGGTCTCCGAGAACGTCGAGCGCGTGCATGATCCAATTATTCGATGCTCACTTATATAAGTCAAGATTGAAATGTAGTTCGTCTGTTGGGCTGAGCTGCCCGTGCGCTGGGCTGAGCTGTCTGTGCGCGGGGCTGAGCTGCCCGTGTGCGAGGCCGAGCTGTCTGTGCGCGGGCGGTGTCGCCTGGCTGCGGCCCGCCCTGCCCAGTCGCGGGCACCGCCCCCGCCCCCGCCCCGCCCCCACCCAGGACCCACGCCGTTCACCTGTCGCAAATGCACTCTAAGATCGCGATTTAGGGCTCTTGTGACGTATCCGTGGGTCATCGCCCGGGGAGCCGGGGCCGGTGACCGCCGTGGGTGAGCATCGCAAGGCCGATTAACGCGTCGGTCGAGCGGAACCCGAACGCGACCCG
>JBKEBN010000120.1:0-11813 GCA_047973175.1 Leucobacter sp. | reverse complement strand
CGGGTCGCGTTCGGGTTCCGCTCGACCGACGCGTTAATCGGCCTTGCGATGCTCACCCACGGCGGTCACCGGCCCCGGCTCCCCGGGCGATGACCCACGGATACGTCACAAGAGCCGTTTTGAGGCTCATTTCCGACCGGGGAACGCGTGGAACGACGCGTGGAACGACGCGGGAGACGAGCGCGGAAGCGGGAACCTCTGCCCCCCTATCGCGCGCGCGGGTGCGCAAGCAGGTAGTGCTCGCGCAGGGTGTCGGCGGTGACCTGAGTGTAGATCTGCGTGGTGCTCACCGAGGCGTGGCCCAGCAGCTCCTGCACCGTGCGCACGTCAGCGCCGCCGGCGAGCAGGTGGGTCGCGAAGGAGTGCCGCAGCGTGTGCGGCGACACCTCGGCGGTGATGCCCGCGCGCTCTGCCGCGGCACGGATCACCAGCCACGCGCTCTGCCGGGAGAGCCGTGCGCCCCGCGGTCCCACGAACAGCGCGGGCGTGCCGCGCCCCCGCTCGACCATGAGCGGTCGGGCACGCACCAGGTAGGCGGCGAGCGCGCGACCCGCGTAGCTGCCGTAGGGCACGATCCGCTGCTTCGATCCCTTGCCTGTGACCCGCAGCAGCCCGCCCTCGCCGAGGGTCACCTGGAGGTCGGTGATCTCCTCGGATAGCCCCGGCACCGCCAGCAGGTCGTCGACGTCGAGAGCCGTCACCTCGCTTACACGCGCGCCGGTGGCGTACAGCAGTTCGAGCAGCGCGCGGTCGCGCAGTGCCACCGGGTTGTCGGTGCCCGCGGCAGGCATGCTGGCCGCGGCGCGCTCGCCCGCGGCGCGCTCACCCGCACTGCTCATACCGGCACTGCTCACACCGGCAGCCTCTCCGCCGGTCTCGACGGCGGCGCTTCCGCCTCCCGCGGCGGCGAGCAGCGCCTCGACCTCCTCGATGGGCAGCGCCTTCGGCAGGCGCTGCGCCTGCTTCGGCGTGCGCACGGCACCGCCCGCGTGCTGTTCGAGCAGCCCCTCCTCGAAGAGGAAGCGGTGCATCCCGCGCACCGTCGACAGCCGCCGCGTGATCGATGCGGCCGCGAGCCCCGCCCCTGCGAGCTGCCGCACGTACTCGGAGAGCGTCTCGGCGTCGACGCCCGCCAGATCCCGAACCTCCCGCTCGGCCAGCCAGTCACCGTATGCGGTCAGGTCGCGCCGGTACGCGGAGAGCGTGTTGTCCGAGAGCCCGCGCTCGAGCGCCACGTGCCGCAGGTAGCGGTCAGCTCCCTGCTCGGGTGTCAGCGGTCGCGAAGGTGCCATCGGGTGGGGCGCTCAGTTCGAGCGTTCGCCCCGCGATGCCTCGCGGGCGGTCCAGGGCAGCTCGGGATCGCGCAGCGTCGACCACCCGCGAGCCCCCGCGGTCCAGGCCGCCAGCACGGCGTTCGCGGTCACCGCGTTCTGCACGCGACCGTCGAGTACGGCCTCCACGACCTCTTCGAGTCGCACCCAGCGCGGCAGGAGTTCGGCTTCTTCATCGGATCGCACGAAGCCGTGCTCGACGGCGTGCAGGTCGCGCGCGAGAAAGATGCGCATCGCCTCGCTGGTGCCACCGGGCGACAGATAGACGTCGAGCAGCAGATCCCACCGCTCGGCACGCAGGTCGGCCTCTTCGGCGAGTTCGCGCTGCGCCGCCCGGAGGCCGGATTCGCCCGGCAGATCCATCAGGCCGGCCGGGATCTCCCAGTCGCGGTGCGCGATGGGGTGGCGGTACTGGCGAATCAGCAGCACCCGGCCATCGGTGTCGAGAGCGAGCACCGCAACGGCTCCGCTGTGGTCCACGTAGTCGCGCACCAGCTCGGATCCCCCGAACTCGAACCGATCCCTGCGAACGTCCCAGACTCGGCCCCGCACCAGCAGCTCGCTCTCGAGCACCGGCACCTCGGCCGGTTCGTCGGCGAGCGGCTCGAGCGGCTCATGCGGGCAAGCGGCGCGCCCGCGCCCCGCTGCCGGCCCAGACTGCCCGGAGACCACCCGCGATTCTGCGACTCCCTCACCGCTCACGACGCTACGCGATCTCTTCGACCTCGAACAGCTGCGCCGCGTCGCGCCGCTCGATGGCGGCACCTACGAGACCGGCGAACAGCGGGTGCGGCGTTCCGGGACGCGATTTCAGTTCGGGGTGCGCCTGGGTGCCGATGTAGAACGGATGCGAATCTGCGGGCAGCTCGACGTATTCGACCAACTCGCCGTCGGGGCTCGTGCCCGAGAAGACGAGACCCGCCGCCTCGATCTGCTCGCGGTAGCGGTTGTTCACCTCGTAGCGGTGGCGGTGGCGCTCCTTCGCGCTGCTCGCGCCGTAGAGCGAAGCGGCGAGCGATCCGTCGGCGAGCGCCGCCTCGTACAGGCCGAGGCGCATCGTGCCGCCGAGATCGCCGCCGTCGATGATGTCGACCTGCTCGGCCATGGTCGCGATGACCGGCACGGGGGTTTCGGGGTCGAACTCGGTCGAGGAGGCACCCGCGAGGCCCGCGACATCGCGAGCGTACTCGATCACCATGCACTGCATGCCCAGGCACAGACCCAGCGTGGGAATGCCGTTCTCACGGGCGAAGCGCAGCGCGCCGAGCTTGCCCTCGATGCCGCGAATGCCGAACCCTCCGGGCACGCAGATGCCGTCGACCTCGCCGAGCGCCTGGAGCGCGCCCTCGGGCGTCTCGCACAGGTCTGAGGGCACCCACTTGATGTTGACCATCGTGGAGTGCGCGAAGCCGCCTGCGCGCAGCGCCTCGCTGACCGAGAGGTACGCGTCGTGCAGGTCGATGTACTTGCCGACGAGCGCGAGCGTCACCTCGCCCTTCGGGTGGTGCACGGCGTCGAGCACGGGCTGCCAGCCGGTCCAGTCGATCTCCTCGGCTCGGTCGTCGAGTTCGAGGTGCTCGATGATGGCCCGATCGAGCCCCTGGTCGCTCAGCAGGCGCGGCAGATCGTAGATGCTCTTCACGTCGATGGCGTTGACGACCGCGTCCTCGTCGACGTCGCACATGAGCGCGATCTTGCGCAGGTTGTCTTCGGTGACGGGACGGTCGCTGCGCAGCACGAGGGCGTCGGGCTGAATGCCGATCGACCGCAGAGCCGCGACGGAGTGCTGAGTGGGCTTCGTCTTCTGCTCGCCGGAGGCTCCCATGAAGGGCACGAGAGACACGTGCACGAAGATCACGTTCTTGCGGCCGAGTTCGTGGCGCACCTGGCGGGCGGACTCGAGGAACGGCTGCGATTCGATGTCGCCGACCGTGCCGCCGATCTCGGTGATGATCACGTCGGGGCGCGGTCGCTCCTCCGCTTGCAGCCGCATGCGGCGCTTGATCTCATTGGTGATGTGCGGGATCACCTGCACCGTCGCACCGAGGTAGTCGCCGCGACGCTCCTTCTGCAGCACCTCCGAGTAGATCTGGCCGGTCGTGACGTTCGCGGCCTGCGACAGGTTGATGCCGAGGAAGCGCTCGTAGTGGCCGATGTCGAGGTCGGTCTCCGCACCGTCATCGGTGACGAACACCTCGCCGTGCTCGAAGGGATTCATGGTGCCGGGGTCGACGTTGAGGTAGGGGTCCAGCTTCTGCATCACCACGTGCAGACCGCGCGCCGTCAGCAGATTGCCGAGACTGGCAGCCGTGAGGCCTTTACCGAGAGAGGAGACCACACCTCCCGTGACGAAGATGTGCTTGGTGATACCGGACTGGTCGGCGCGCTGCTCTGTTCCCACGGGCTTCGATTCTATCAGTTGACTCTCCGGTATCGCTCTCACAATGCTGAGACGCGTAACCGCGGAGCGCCTGGTCCGACGCTCCGCGGTTAGTGGTCGCGCGGGTGGGGACTACGGCTGCGGTGCGCTGATCTGGGACCTGGCCGCGTTGTCGTCGGAATCTTCACCACCAGTGAAGCCTTCCTCCTCCGCCTTGCCAGATCCCAGACCAGCCCATCCTCGTACCGCAGCCCCCACCCGCGCGACCACTAAGCGATCTCGCGCTGACGAACTCAGCGCGTTTCCTGTCGAGGCACCCACACCTGCTTGATGATCATGAGGATGGCCGCCGTGACGGGAATCGAGATGAGCGCTCCGAGCAGTCCGAGCAGTGTGCCGCCCGCGAGAGCGCCGATCACGACGAGCGCGCCTGGGACCGACACGACCCGGTTCATGATCTTCGGCGTGAAGAGGTACGACTCGATCTGCATGTAGATCAGGTAGTAGCAGACGGCGATCAGAGCGGTCACCGGCGAGTTGAACAGCCCGACGATGCCGACCAGCACCGTTGCCATCACCGAGCCGACCAGCGGGATCAGCGCGAGCAGGAACACGCCGACCGCGACGAGACCCGGGAACGGCACGCCCACGATCGTCATCATGATGAAGCCCAGCGTCGCGTTGATGAAGGCGAGCAGCACCATGCCGTTGACGTAGCCGCCGACCGAGCCCGTGACCTGCTCGGTGATGTCCATGACCTTCACGCGGCTCGAACGCGGCACGAGCATGTAGAAGGCTCGCTTGATGGACCCCATCGACGCGAGGAAGTAGAGGGTCAGAATCAGGATGATCAGCCCCGCCGTGAGCCCGTTGGCGATGCCGAGGCCGGCCTGCCACACACCACCGGCGACGTGCGCCCAGTTGCCGGGGTCAGTGACGAAGCCCTCAGCGCTCTTCAGCAGGCCGTCGAAGTTGACGACACTGCCGAAGCGGTCCTGCAGATCCTGCAGCCAGGGCTGGTTCTTGATGTCGGTGACGAGGTGCGGCGCGTTCTGAACGAGCTGGGCGATCTGATTGGCGACCATCGGAACGATGATCGCGAGCAGCGTCGCCACCACCACCACGAAGCCGCCGAACACGATGAGGATGCCGAGCGGACGCTTGATCTTGCGCCGCTCGAGCGCCCGCACGACGGGATCGAGACCCAGCGCCATGAACAGCGCCGCGGCGATGTACATGATGATGGTGCTGAGCTGGCTGACCATCGTGCCGGCCAGCAGGGCGAACAGCACGCCGATCGTAACCGTGAAGCCGATCTGGAAGGGGCTGCGCAGCACGAACTCCCGCAGCGGGGTCTTCGCCCGCTCCTCGCGCGCGTCGACGGCTGCCTTCTGCGCGTCGCGATAGATCTCTCGTGTCTCGGCGTCCATCTGCGTGATGTCGGCGTGAACGACGTCGGGGTGCTCGTCGCGGTAGGCGGCCTTTGCAGCGGGGGCGTCGGCAGCGTCAGGCGTCTGCGCTTCGGCCTGATGCTTGCGTTTGAACAAGTTCGTCATGTGTGGAGCGTAGCATCCGGCAGTGACATCGCGACTCCTGCCTCACCCGCCCCGTCATACCGCCTCATCCGGCGCACTACGACCTGCCCAGCGCGAGCAGCTCAGCGGCGTGTTCGAGCGCGCTTCCCGAGTCGGCCAGGCCGGAGAGTAGTCGGGCCATCTCCGCGAGGCGGGCCTCTCCGTCGAGCCTGCGGCAGCTGCTCTCGGTGAAACCGCCGGTCGAGTCTTTCACGATCTGCACGTGGTTGTTCGCGAACGCGGCCACCTGGGCCAGGTGGGTCACGACGATGACCTGCGAGGTGTGCGACAGGCGCGCGAGGCGTCTTCCGATCTCGATGGCTGCGGCTCCGCCGACGCCCGAGTCGACCTCGTCGAAGACGAAGGTGGGCACCGGGTCGGCCCCCGCGAGCACCACTTCGAGCGCCAGCATCACCCGCGAGAGCTCGCCGCCCGACGCGCTGCTCGCCACCGGACGCGGCGATGCCCCCGGGTGGGGTGCCAGCAGAAACTGGACCTCGTCGCCTCCGAAGGAGCCGAGCGTCTCGAGCGGTGAGACTCGGACCGCGAAACGGGCGTCCGGTAGCGCGAGTTCGCGGAGCTCGATCGAGACCAGTTCTCCGAGCCGCTCCGCAGCCGCCGCGCGAAACCCGGTGAGCCGCGCGGCTCGGTCCGCCTCCTGAGCGGTCACCTCATCGAGTCGGGCGCGCAACTCCTCGACGAGGTCGTCGTCGCCCTCGATCTCCGCCATGCGCAGCGAAGCGCGGCCCGAATATTCGACCACCGCCGCCGCGTCGGCCCCGTAAACGCGAAACAGCGCGTTCAGTGCCGCGAGGCGCTCATTCGCCCTGGCGAGTTCACCCGGTGCCTCCTGGTCGAGATCGCCGGCGTACACCGCGAGCTCGCGCGCGGCCTCTGCGACCTGAAAGCTGACCCCTCGCAGCGTGTCCACGATGCCGCTGAGACGGTGGTCGTACTCCGCCACCCGCTCGAGCTCGCGCAGCGCCTCGTCGACGAGACCGCTCGCGTCTCGCGCCATGGGTTCATCGGAGTCGCTCGACAGCGCCTCGTGCGCGTTCGAACTCGCGGCGCGCAGCGTCTCGGCGTGGGTCAGCAGTTCGATGCGCTGCTCCAGCTCGGTCTCTTCTCCGGGTTGCGGATCCACTGCCGAGATCTCTTCGAGCTCGGTTCGCAACCGCTCCGCCTCGGCGATCCGCTCCTCTCGAGCCGTCGTGAGCTCCGTCACGCGGGTGGCGAGTCGCTGGCGCTCCTCGTGCGCCTCTCGGTACGAGAAGAGCGCGTCTGCGATCTGAGCCCCGCCGAAGCGATCGAGCGTCGCGCGCTGCGCGGTCGCCGATTTCAGGCGCAACTGCTCGGACTGCCCGTGCACCGCGAAGAGCTGCTGCGACAGCCGAGACAGGCTGCCCACCGGCGCTCCGGTGCCGCCGACGCTCGCGCGGCTGCGGCCCTCGGCGCTGACCGTGCGGGTCAGCACGAGTTCACCGTCTTCGACTTCACCGCCGAGTTCGTCGACGATGTCGATCACCTGCGGGTCGTCGGTGCGGATGATGCCGCTCACCCGAGCCTGCGAACTCCCGGCGCGCACCGCTCCGGCATCGCTGCGATTGCCCATCAGCAGCCCGAGCGCGCTCACCACCATGGTCTTGCCCGCACCGGTCTCACCCGTGATCGCGGTGAAGCCCGGGCCGAGCGGCAGCGTCGTGTCGACGATGACGCCGAGATCCCGAATGCGCAACTCCTCGATCATGCGTCGCTCTCTCCCGACCCGCGGGAACCCCGCCACCCCGAGACGGGAAGGTGGAACTTGCGTATCAGGCGGTCGGAGAACACGCCCTCGTTGAGCCGCGCCAGGCGCACCGAATGCGGTGACCGGCGCACGCGCACGATCGATCCCGCGGGCAGTTCGAAGCGGCGGCGACCGTCGCACCACATCAGTCCCGGGCCGAAGTTCTCGGGCAGGATGCGCACGCTGAGCTCCGAGTCGGTCCCTGTCACGAGCGGCCTGTTGAACAGCGCGTGCGCGGCGATCGGCGCGAGCAGCAGCGCCTGCACCGTGGGCCACACGATCGGCCCGCCGACCGAGAACGCGTAAGCTGTCGACCCCGTCGGCGTGGCCAGCACCACTCCGTCGCAGGCGAAGTTCGACACCGGCATGCCGTCGACGCCGATCTCGACCTCGAGCATGCGCCGCTTCTTCTCCACGCTCGCCTCGTTGAGCGCCCAGGTCTCGGCAATGGTCTCGCCGTTGCACGTGGCGTACACTTCGAGAGTCAGGCGCTCATCGACGGTGTAGTCACGGCGCAGCACACGGTCGATCGTCTCTGCGAGATCGTAGCTCTCCATCTCCGCGAGAAAGCCGACGTGCCCCAGGTTGACGCCGACGATGGGGCACTCCGAGCCGCGCAGCAGCTCCGCCGCGCGCAGAATCGTGCCGTCACCGCCGAGCACGATTGCGGCCTCCAGATCGATCAGGGCGACGTCGCGCCCGAGTTGCCGGATGTCTGCGACGTCGAGGTGCGGTGCGAACTCTTCGCGGTCGCTGCCCTCGAACACCGGCGTGGCACCCGCCGCGCGCAGCGCCGACACCACTTCCACGGTCGCCTGAATCGCCTTGTCTCGACGGGTGTGCGAGACGACGAGAAAACGTCGCGCATCCGCCGCGTCCTGCGCTGCCATCATCGTGCTCCGTCCGCTCGAACATCGGGTGACGCGATCGCCGGCCCCACTCCGCAGAGCGCGGCGATCCGCTCATCCCATTCTCCCCGATGCGACACCGCTCCCCGTTCGCTCTCCCGGTGCACCAGGTGCACCAGGAACTCGCGGTTGCCGCTGCCGCCCCGAACAGGCGATTCCTCAAGATTCCGAGGCTCGTAGCTGTTCTCCGCCGCGGCCAGCAGCACCTTCCGAATCGCTTCCGCCCACTGCGAGCGGTTCGTCACCACGCCGTCACGCACCCGGCCTACTTCGAACTGCGGCTTGATCAGCAGCACGAGGTCGGCATCACGGTGCGCGCAGCGAGCAATCGCGGGAAACACCAGAGTCAAGGAGATGAACGAGAGGTCTGCGACGACGAGCCCGGGGGCCTCCGCGATCCCCGTGTCCTCCGCCAGGTTCTCCGCGGTGAGTTCGCGGGCGTTGCGCCCCTCGACCAGGCGCACCCGTGGGTCCTCCCGCAGTTGCGCCGCCAGCTGATCGTGACCGACATCGATGGCCTGCACCGCACGCGCGCCGCGCTCCAGCAGCACCTGGGTGAAGCCGCCCGTTGACGCCCCGAGATCGAGCGCGATGAGACCGGCCGGGTCGATCCCGAAGCGGTCGAGAGCCGAGATGAGCTTGTGCGCGGCGCGGCTGACGTAGTGGTCGCCGCCGGCGACTTCGATCCGGGATCCCGAGCCGACCCGCAGCCCGGTCTTCACCGCGGGCGCACCGTCAACCGTCACGTCGCCAGCGGCAATCATCTCGGCCGCCCGGCTGCGAGAACGCGCCAGGCCCAGCGAGGGCAGCACGCGATCGAGTCGGTCGGGCTCGCCCGCCCACACCCCGTGCGGGCGCGATTCGAGATCAGAAACCGGCATGATCGCCTCGCTGCAGTTCGTCGAGCAGCTCGTCGTGCAGCTGCTCGAAACCGGCCGCGCGCTGCGCGAGGGGCTGCGCCTCGATCAGCTCGATTCGGCCGAGCAGGCCGTCTTCGCCGGTGGGTTCCGTGTTCATGTCTCCACCCTAGTCGGCACCCCTGACACCGAACGGCGGGTCTGCGCGGGCAGCCCTGCGCGCACCGCTAAGCCCAGTGATCCTCGTAGAGAATCTCGGGCACCTGCAGCCCATAGATCGCGAGTCCGGAGGCCCAAATCGCCGCGCAGCCCGCGCGCAGCAGGTTGAGCGGCGAATCGCCCTCGGCGAGCACTCTTGCGACGTGCCCGTCCATTCGCACCCTGGCGGTGCCGACCCTGAAGGTGCCGTCTTTCAACGACTCGGTTTCGGGGTAGGGTTCGTGCAGTTCGGCGAGGGTCGCGACGACGTAGTCGGGACGCATATCCTGCGACGCCGCCACAAGCTGCTTCGGACGGTCGACGCCGGTGAGCACCTGCAGCGACGGGATCCCGGCCGCGCGCGCGCCCTTGATGTCGGTATCGAGCCGATCGCCGAGCATGAGCGCGTTGCGCGTGCCGAAGCGGTCGAATGCGGCCTCGTAAATCGGCGTCTCGGGTTTTCCGGCGAAGACCGGCAGCCTCTGCACAGCAGTGTGCACGGCCGATACGAGTGTGCCGTTGCCCGGCGCGAGCCCGCGAGCGACGGGAATGGTCCAGTCGGTGTTCGTCGCGATCCAGGGCAGCGGCTCCCGATCCGGCCGCTCCGCGAGCGCGAAGGCGGCCTCGGCGAGCTGTTCCCAGCCGACATGCGGCGCAAAACCCTGCACGACGGCAGCGGGATCGTCGTCCGCGCTGCGAGTCACCTCAAACCCTGCTTTGCCGAGCTCGTCGACGAGACCGTCGCCTCCGACGACGAGCACGCGTGATCCGGGCGGCACGATCTTCGCGAGCAGGGCGGTCGCGGCCTGCGGAGACGTGACGATATCGTCGGCTCGCACCCGCAGTCCGAGGTCGCTCAGGTGCTCTGCGACAGCTTGGTCGGTGCGTGAGGCGTTGTTGGTCAGGTACGCGAGCCGCACGTGCTCTGCGGCCCGGTTCAACTGCTCAACGGCCCCCGGAATCGCTCCGGGACCCCGATACACCACTCCGTCGAGATCCGCGAGCAGCAGCTCTCGACCCGCGATGGGAGCCTCTCCGAACTGAGCGGCCCGCCTACTGAAAAGCCCCACTACTCCTGCTCCCTCGAGCCGTTGGTTTCGCCGGTTTCCTCAGCCGACCCGACCTCTTCGCCACCCGCGGCCGCTTCGTCGTCCAAGGGAGCTCGGGACTCGTAGATCTCGAAGACCTCGAGCTGGTCGAGGGACCCGAGGTGGTCCTGCAGCGCTGCCGCAGCACGGTTCGCGTGCCGCTCCCAGGTGCGGGCCTCGGAGTCGCGGCCGAGATCCTCGAGCACCGCGGCGTAGGCTGCGAACAGCTCCGGGCTCCACGAAAAGGCCTTGCTCGGGTTCAACTCGGGAATTTCCAGTTCGAACAGCGCCTGCTGCACCTGCCCGAGGTCGAGGCGGGCTCCGGACATGGCAATGGCGAGGTGGACCCGCTGCTCGGTTTCGAGCCTGCTCCTGTCGACTTCGAGACCGGTCTCGATGCCCTTCTCGGGACGCCCCAGGCCGCGCTCGCTATCCACCATCAGCGCGACGTGTCCGTCGAGACCGCTGAGCCGTCGGTAAGTGCGCAGCTCGCGCAGTGCGAGGGCGAAATCACCGGTGCGGTAGGCGGTGATCGCGAGGGTCTCACGAGCGACGGGAATGCGTCCGGCTCTGCGGCTCGCAGAGAGCGCGTGCTGGTGCGCCAGTTCTGGATCGTCGTCGATGAGGATCGCGACCATGGCCAGGTGACGCGCCACGCGCTCCTGCACCTCAGCCTGCAGGGTCTTCAGCTCATTGCGGGCTGCCGGGTGCAGGTCTTTGAGCTGCACGTCGTCCGGGATCGCCGGATCCCGGTGGTCGGCCCGCACAGGGCGGAGTTCGTGCTGCAGTCGCTCAGCTTCGGTGAACTCGCGTCCTCGTCCGCCGCGGTCGCTGCGGCCCCCGCCTCGGGTACCCCCGCGACCGTACTGTTCGCGACGATCGCTGTGGGAACGATCCGAGCGCTGGTCACGGTCGCCCCGGTATCCGCTGTCGCGACGATCGCTGTGCTGACGGCGCTCATCGCGGTCACCGTAGTCGCGGCGGGGACGGTGGTCGAAGCCTCCCTCTCCGTCGCGATAGGGACGCTTCGAACGACGCTCTTCACCGTCGCGAGCGGGCCGCCTGTCACCCCGGTACTGTCCATCGCGGTCGTCGCGTCGGGGTGCCTGGCCGTCGTAGTTGCCCTGGTCGCGACGGGGGCGGCGATCGTTCCGTTCATCGGAGTAGCCGTGCGAACGACGATCGTCTCGGCCGTCGTAGTCGCGCCGCGGCCGACGCCGATCTTGCTGCTCGTCATCTCGATATGAACGGCGTTCGTTCCGGTCGCCGTATTGGCGGCCTCTCTGTCGTTCGCCGTCCCGACGCTGAGGTTCGTCTCCGCGCCCCGAGCCGCTGCTTCGATAGTGTGGACGCTCTTTTCTGCCGCTGTCGTTCCGGTTGTCGCTCCGGTGCTGGTGCTTTCGGTAGCGATCGCCACCGCCTGATCGGGGGTCGCGATCCGCGGATTCGTCCCGCTGGGGTCGATCGTTCATGGCTGCCTCCCGAAGACGCTGTTGAGCTATTTGAGTCTACAAATGAAAAGAGGGTCGTACAGTGAGCGCCAGCTTTGGCTTTCACTGTACGACCCTCGAATGGGTGTTCGGCGGTGTCCTACTCTCCCACACCCTCCCGGGTGCAGTACCATTGGCGCTGTCAGGCTTAGCTTCCGGGTTCGGAATGTGTCCGGGCGTTTCCCTGACGCTATGGCCGCC
>JBKEBN010000113.1:0-25917 GCA_047973175.1 Leucobacter sp. | reverse complement strand
CTTGTCGGAGTTTCCTTGAAAAGTTGGAGTGTCTGGTTTCGACTGCGGCCTGCGGCCTCCGCTCAACCAGCGATCAGTTAGCGAGCACCGGTAGGCTGCGGAGCACACGCGTCGACGGCGGCGCGCGACTGGCAGAGATGGCGGTGGCGGTATGAACAGCGAGTTCCAGGCGCGGGAGCGCGCCGAGAGCGCATCGAGTGGCAACCCCGCCGGGGAGACCGCGGCCCGCCGCAGGGTCGGATTCTGGATTCTCATCGGTCTCCTCGCCGTTTCGGGAGTGGTGATGGCGTTCACCGTCATCTTCCGCCTGACCGAATCGCGGGCCTTCGACATCACCTGGCTCATCTTCGTCGCCGATGTCTACCTCATCGCCTCCCTGGCGGCGAAGCACCGCTGGCTCAGGCTCGCGATCTGGGCGGGCACCGCAGTCTCGTTCGTGTACGGCCTCGTGCTGGTGTTCTGGCCGGATCAGTCGTACTACGTCGAGCTGCCGACCACCGATTCGGGCGACGCGAGCTTCGGGTGGGAGCGCAGTCCCTACGGCGTGATGAGCGACCTGAATATATCGCTGCACATCGTGATCGTGACGCTGCTGCTGCTCGGCTTTCTCTCGCTCGGGTATCGGCGGGTATCGCGCGAGCGCATACTGCGCGGCATCTACGTGTTCGCGTACGCGGCGGGCCTCGTGGCGGCCCTGCTCTGGGCGATTCTGACCGCGACGGACTCAGAGGCGGATCTCACGATGCCCGCGCTCGGCGTCTCGATTCTCGCGCTCACGGCAGCGGCGATCGTCATCATCGCGGCGCTCGTGCAGCGCAGGGATGTTCCGGCGGGGGTGCCGGGGGCCGCAGTGCCGGGATCCGCGGCACCGGGATCTGCGGCACCGGGATCCGCCGTGCCCGGATCTGCGGTGTCAGCGACCGCAGAGCGGGCCGTCGTGGATCAGACTGGGATCGCGGGCTTCGATCCCGAACAGCTGCGGGCGCTCGTGCGCGGCTACGTCGAGGAGTACCTCGCCGAGCGCGAGAGCAGCACCGAGCGCGAGAACACCGCGGAGGGCGAGAACACTGACGAGACCCGGAATGGGGAAACCTCGAAGTGGCGGCGGACTATAATAGACCCCCGTGACACCACAAGAACTCGCTGACTTCCTCGCTCGCATTCTCACCGATATCGTTGCCGACCGCGGCCTCGAAACGGTGGTTACCGCGCAGGACACGCAGGTGGAGCGCCCGAAGAACCGCGACCACGGCGACTGGGCGTCGAACGCCGCCATGAAGTTCGCCAAGCGCCTCGGCACCAACCCGCGCGAGCTGGCGCAGCAGATCGCGGAGCGCGCGGCGGAGATCGACGGCGTCGCGAAGGCCGAAATCGCGGGCCCCGGCTTCATCAACATCACGCTCGACGCCGCGAGCGCGGGGGAGACGGCCCGCCGCGTGGTCGAGCAGGGCGAGGCCTACGGCCGCGGCGATGCGCTCGCCGGCCAGCGCATCAACCTGGAGTTCGTGAGCGCCAACCCCACTGGCCCGCTGCACATGGGGCACACCCGCTGGGCGGCGCTCGGCGACTCGACGGCACGCGTGCTGCGCGCGGCCGGGGCCGAGGTGACGAACGAGTACTACATCAACGACGCCGGCGCGCAGATGAACAAGTTCGGCCGCTCGGTGCTCGCGGCTGCCCTCCGAGAGGAAGCACCCGAAGACGCCTACCCCGGCGCGTACATTCAGACGCTGGGCGAGCGCGTGCGCGAGGCGATCCCGAATCTCGCGGAGCTCGCCGCGACCGACCGCGACGCGGCGCTCGCCGAGGCGCAGGAGCTCGGCTACCAGCTGCAGCTGGCCGAGATCAAGGACTCGCTCGAGCGCTTCAACGTGCACTTCGACGTCTTCTTCTCGGAGCGCACGCTGCACGCGCGGGGCGACGGTGCCGATGGGAGTGGCGAGCTCAGTCCCATCGAGGCCGCGATCGATCGTCTGCGCGAGCAGGGTCACGTCTTCGAGGAGGACGACGCCATCTGGGTGCGCACCACCGACTTCGGCGACGACAAAGACCGCGTCTTCACCCGCGGCAACGGCGTCTACACCTACTTCGCCGCCGACGCGGCCTACTACCTGTCGAAGATGGATCGCGGCTTCGGCGAGAAGATCTACCTGCTCGGTGCCGATCACCACGGCTACATCGGCCGACTGACCGCGATCGCGGGTGCGGCCGGCGACGACATCGAGACCGACATCACGGTGCTCATCGGCCAGCTCGTCAACCTCAACGGCGCGCGGCTGTCGAAGCGCGCAGGCAACATCATCGAGCTCGACGACCTGCTCGAGTGGCTCGGCAGCGACGCGCTGCGCTACTGGCTGGCCCGCTATCCGGCCGACTCGCCGCTGGCGCTCGACGGCGAGAAGGTGCGCAGCCGCACCAACGACAACCCGGTGTTCTACGTGCAGTACGCTCACGCGCGCACCTGCGCCGTCGATCGCAACGCGGCAGCGGCCGGGGTGCGTCGGGAAGACGCCTTCGCACCCGAGCTGCTCGCGCACGAGACCGAGGCCGAACTGCTCGGCAAGCTGCAGCAGTACCCGGGGGTCGTGGCGGGTGCGGCCGAGCTGCGCGAACCGCATCGCATCGCCCGTTACCTCGAAGAACTCGCTGCCGCGTACCACCGCTGGTATGACAACTGCCGCGTGATCCCGCTCGGCGAGGCACCCGTGGAAGACTTGCATCGCACCCGCCTGTGGCTCAACGACGCCGCGGGCCAGGTGCTGCGCAACGGTCTCGAGCTGCTGGGCGTGAGCGCGCCCGAGCGACTGTGAGCGGCGGGGTCGGCGCGGATGGGCGAGCGACCGCTGACACGGTCGGCGGCGCGCCCGTGCGACGCAAGAAGCGGTGGTGGATCGGCGTGCTGATCGCGGTGGTCGTGGTCGCGGTGCTCGGCGTCGCCGCCGAGCTGGTGCTGCGGCAGGTGATCCCGAATCGCGTCACCGAGATCGTGCGCGAGGAGTTGGACCTGCCCGCCGACGCACCGGTGGATGTGACGCTGGGGGGCTCGGCGCTGCTCAACGCGCTGCGCGGCGGCATCGGCGACGTCACGGTCGAGATTCCGCGCGCGCCGATCGTGGAGGGGGTCGAGGTGGACGCGCGAGCGCACGCCGAGTTCTCTCCCTTCGATCCTGAGCACGGCAGCATTCGCGGTGCGACAGCCGAACTCACGGTGCCCAAGGATCAGCTGGGTGCGGTCATCAAGATTCTCGCCTCGGGGGTCGCCGACACGGGCGAGGTGTCGAACGGCGACCTCGTGGTCGGCCGCACCATCGAGGCGCTCGGCCAGAGCCTGCCGATCACGGCGCGACTGGGCTTCGCGGTGAACGATGGCGATGTCGAGGTGGAGCCGCGCGGCGTGGCCGCGGCGGGTCTCGATCTGAGCGCGGAGCAGATCTCTCGGCTCACGGGTTCGCTGCTGGATCCGGTGCTGAAGCCGCAGACTGTTTGCGTTCGGGATCGCCTACCGGCCGGCATCACGCTCACTGAGATCTCACTGAGTAAGGCGGGCTCGGTGACCATCGGCGCGAAGCTGAACCCCGACATCCTGTCGAACCCCGCGATGCTCGAGCCGGGCTCCTGCGGATAGGTCTTCCTCGTCAGCGCAGTGCTGGTAGCTTCGATCTTATGGACGATCCACCGGCGACCGGCAAGCGGAAGAAGTCGAAGAAGCACAAGAAGTCGAAGGATCCGGGGAAGCACCAGAGTTATATTGAGGTGCATTTCGAACGCAACTCCTCGGACGACGAGATGCACGAGCTGATGATGCTGCAGCACCTGGATATCGCCGAAGCCCACCCGTCGATGCCGCACCGTGAGGACGGCACCCTGACCGAGGCATCGAACCAGGTGATCATGCTGCGAAACCTGGGCTTCTCCGAGGCTCGCATCGCCGAGAAGCTGCGATTCGAATTCGGTCTGGATCCCGAAGCCTACGGCGTGCACCCCGGGCGGCTGAAACGTGCGCAGGATCCCGCGCCGGAGGGAGAGGAGCGGGTGCCGAAATCAGGAAAGTCGAGGGCCGAGGCCTCGTATCATCAGTTCTATCTCGCATCGGAATATCCGGGTTCTCCGGGTGAAGATTTCACCGCCGATATGCTCATCTATCCGCTGAATTCGGGCGTAGCGATGATTTCTACGAGTGTCTGGTGCGGCGAGGTCCGGGTGAAGTGGGCGCTGCACCCTGAGCGCCCACCCAAGGCTTCGAAGAAGTGGGACAGGGTGCAGGAAGTGCGGGTCACCGCACCGGCGAGCGGCCTGTACATCGACGGATGGGGCGGGGAGAGCCATGATCCGACGAACCTGGCCGCCTACGGTGCCGGCGACTACATCGTGCGATGCTGTGCCCGCGGCGGGGAGGACGAGTACGACGACGCGAAGGATCGCGCCGACGAGCACTTCCTGATCGAGCTCTGGCCCGCTGAAGGGTAGCCGCAGGGGTGCGGGCGATCCCGTAGACTGGACGGGTTCGTTCCGGGCGCTGAGCCCCGTTCGTGCGGCTTCAGGGGCCAATCCGGGTCCGCTCGCCATCTGTATGCCCGTTCCGGCATGCCCCGAGCGCCCGCGAACCCGCCCCAGACCCGAACCCACGACGATCAACCGACCAGGAGCGCAGCGATGACGGACTCAAGCCCCAACGCCATCGACCCCCGCGTTTTTCCGCCAGGGGCTCGCCGCGGACGCGAGTGCCGGCAGCTGAAGCTCGGCGGCGTGCGGGCGACTGAGCTGATCGAGCGGTTCGGGTCGCCGCTGTACGTGATCGACGAGACCGCGGCTCGGGATCGGGCCCGCGAGGTGCGCGAGGCGCTGCAGGCGGAGGCCGAGCGCATCGGCACGACCGCGACCGTGTACTACGCGGGCAAGGCGTTTCTGTGCGTAGAGGTGGCCCGCTGGATGACCGCGGAGGGGCTGTTCATCGACGTGTCGACGGGCGGTGAGCTCGCGGTCGCGCTGGCCGCCGGGGTCGATGCGTCGCGCATCGGCTTCCACGGCAACAACAAGTCGGAGCGCGAGATCGCGCGCGCCGTCGAGGCCGGCGTCGGCACCATCGTTATCGACAGCGAGATCGAGATCGCGCGCGTCGCCGCGGCCGCCGCCGCGGACGGTCGGCGTCAGCGCGTGCGCCTGCGCGTCAACAGCGGCGTGCACGCGTCAACGCACGACTTCCTCGCGACCTCGCACGAGGATCAGAAATTCGGCCAGCCGCTCGCCGACGCTCCGCGCCTGGTGGGTGTGATCCTGAGCCACGACAGCCTCGACTTCGTCGGCCTGCACTGCCACATCGGTTCGCAGATCTTCGCCACGGAGGGGTTTCGCGAGTCGGCGCGCCGACTGCTAAGCGTGTATCCCGAGCTCGAGCGACTGGCGGGGCGTCCGATTCCGGAGCTCAACCTCGGCGGCGGTTTCGGCATCGCCTACACGAGCGCCCAGGCCGAGGAGGCACCGCGCGTCGCAGACGTCGCCCGCCAGCTCGCCGACATCGTGGCGGAGACCGCCGCGGAGTTCGGCCTCGAAGTGCCGAAGCTCGCCTTCGAACCCGGTCGCGCCATCATCGGCCAGGCCGGCGTCACGCTCTACACCGTCGGCACGACGAAGTCCGTTGCCCTCGCGGAGAGTGACGCCGCTGCCGATCCCGCCGACCTCGGCTACCCCGAGCGGCTCTACGTCAGCGTCGACGGCGGCATGAGCGACAACGCGCGTCCCGCACTCTACGGTGCCGACTATCACGTGCGCATCGCCAATCGGGTCAGCGATGCCGCTCCCGCCCTCGTGCGGGTCGTCGGCAAGCACTGCGAGTCGGGCGATATCGTGGTGCAGCGAGACGTGCTGCCGGGCGATGTGCGGCCGGGCGACACCCTCGCGGTCGCAGCCACGGGTGCCTACTGCTACTCGCTCGCGAGCAACTACAATTACGTGCCCAGGTCACCGGTCGTCGCGGTGCGCGACGGCGCGGCCCGGCTCATCGTGCGCGGTGAGACCGAGGACGAGCTCGTGGCGAAGAGCGTGATCGAACCGGAACGGATCGAACCCGACCAGGCCGAATCCGGGCAGAACGAAACCGAAGAGACGAACGGAGCGACGAATTGAACGAGTACCGTGACCTGCGTGTCGCGCTGCTGGGCTGCGGCTCGGTCGGCGCACAGGTGGCCAGGCTCATCCTCGAAAACGGCGACGAACTCGCGGCGCGCGTCGGCGCGCGGCTGACGCTCGCCGGCATCGCGGTTCGCAACCTCGAGGGGCGGCGCGACGTCGAGCTGCCCGACGACCTGTTCACCACCGACGCCGAGCGCCTTGTGCAGGGTGCCGACATCGTGATCGAACTCATGGGCGGCATCGAGCCCGCGAGAACGCTCATCCTGCAGGCGCTGCAGGGCGGTGCCGACGTGATCACGGCCAACAAGGCTCTGATCGCGGCCCACGGCCCCGAACTCGCAGAGGCGGCCGAGCAGGTGGGGGCGCAGCTGTCGTACGAGGCCGCGGTGGCGGGCGCGATCCCGATCATCCGCCCCCTCGTGTGGAGCCTCGCGGGCGACCACGTGACGCGGGTCATGGGCATCGTCAACGGATCGACCAACTACATTCTCGACCGCATGGACCGCTTCGGCGACAGCGCCGAAGACGCGATGCGGGTGGCGAGCGAACTCGGCTTCCTCGAAGCCGATCCCACGCTCGACGTCGAGGGCTACGACGCCGCGCAGAAGGCGACCATTCTCGCGAGCATCGCCTTCCATACCAACGTGCCGGTCGACTCCGTCTACCGCGAGGGCATCACCTCGGTCACCGCGGACCAGATCGAGGCCGCCAAGAGCGCGGGCTACGTCATCAAGCTGCTCGCGATCGCCGAGCGCATCACCGCCGCCGACGGCACCGACGGCGTCTCGGCCCGCGTCTATCCGGCGCTCATCAGTCGCGAGCACCCGCTCGCGGCGGTGCACGAGGGCAAGAACGCAGTGTTCGTCGAGGCCGAGGCAGCGGGGGAGCTGATGTTCTACGGTGCCGGTGCCGGTGGGGTCGAGACCGCGTCGGCGGTGCTCGGCGACCTCGTTTCCGCGGCGCGCCGTCACGTAGCGGGCGGCCCAGGCATTCCGGGATCGAAGCACGCGGCCCTGCCGATCCTCTCGGTCGGCGAGGTCAACACCGCCTACCAGGTGATGCTCGTGGTGCGCGATCAGCCCGGAGCGCTCGCGGCCATCGCCGGTATTCTCGCCGAGCACGGCGTCTCCGCGGCGAGTGTGGAGCAGTCGGTCGCGCGGGGTGCCGAGGGGGAGAGCCGCGCCGCTCTCGTGATCGGCACGCACACGGCGCGCGAGGCCGACCTCGCGGCGACCGTCGCTGCGCTGCACGCCTCCGACGTCGTGCTGGAGGTCACCAGCGTGCTGCGACTGGAGGGCGACGCGTGAGCGGCGCGCAGCGCGCGGTGAGCGTGCGCGTGCCCGCGACCAGTGCCAACCTCGGACCCGGCTTCGACACGCTCGGCATCGCGCTCGCCTACTGGGACGAGCTGACCGCCGAGACCCGCAGCGAGCCCGGTGCGACGGTCGAGGTGACGGGGGTCGGCGAGGGGGAGGTCCCCACCGACGAGACGAACCTCGTGGTGCGCTCGGCGGCTCACGTGTTCGAGCGGCTCGGGCGCAAGATGCCCGGGCTGAACCTGCGCGCGCACAACCGCATTCCGCACGGCAGGGGCATGGGGTCGTCGGGATCGGCGATCGTCGCCGGCGTGATGATCGCCGCGGGCCTGTTGCAGAGCGACCCGAGCGATCCCGTGAGCCTGAGCGAGAACCAGCTGCTCGGCTTTGCGACGGAGCTCGAGGGGCACCCCGACAACGTCGCACCGGCGCTCTTCGGCGGCCTCACCATCGCGTGGACCGCGGACGACGGGCCGAAGTTCAAGAAGCTCATGGTGAACCGCGGAGTCTCGCCCCTGGTGCTGGTGCCGAGCTTCACCCTGTCGACGGCGCTCGCCCGCAGCCTGCAGCCGCAGCACGTGCCCCACGAAGACGCGGTGTTCAACGTGTCGCGATCCGCGCTGCTCATCGCGGCGCTCACGCAGAGCCCCGAGCTGCTGCTCGAGGCGACCGAGGATCGCCTGCACCAGAACTACCGCGGTGACGCGATGCCGCAAACCCGTGACCTCATCGGAGAATTGCGCGCGGCAGGTTATCCCGCGGTCGTCTCCGGCGCGGGTCCCTCGATCCTGGTGCTGGCGAACGGGCCGGCCGAACGGCTGGCGGCGGCAGATTTCGTGGAGCAGCAGCACGGCGACGACTGGCGCACACTGCTGCTGGCGGTCGACATGAAGGGTGCTACAGTGGAGGAGATCCCCGCGGGCACTCCACGAGACTGACGCGGCGAGTTCCCCTCTGGGTGAACAGCCGTGCGGCGTGGATCGTTTTCCTCACCGAGACCCTTCGTCCGGTGATCCCGACGCACCGAGGTGCACCCCCGCGGGAGGCCGAGCCACGTCGCTCGCGCACATCCGCGGCGTTCTGAGAGGAAGAACGTGAACGAGAACGTAGAAGAGAACGGCGTCGCCGCCGACGCAGTGGCACTGGCTGTCGCGCTGGCCAAGGCGGTGGAATCAGCCGTCGAGGCAAAGGGCGAGGACGCATCGGCAGAGGCTGCCGCGCCCGCAGAGGCCGCTGCGCCGGTTGAGGCTGCCGCGCCCGCCGAGGCTCCGGCCGAAGCGCCCGCCGCTGCCGCGCCCGAGGTATCGGCCGAGCCCGAGGCACCGGCCGCGCCGGTGCGCCGCCGCGCATCGCGCCGTGTGACCGCGGCTGCGGGCGCGACCGACGAGGCGGTCGTCACCCGGTCGCAGGCGGCCGCCGCGGTCGCTGCGCAGACCGCCGGTGCCGAGGCTCCCGCAGCCTCCGCCACCGAAGCCGAAGCCGAAGCCACCGCTGAGGCTCCTGCCGCTGCGGCACCCAAGAAGCGAGTGTCGCGCAGCCGCAAGAAGGCGGCGGAGCCCGAGAGCGCAGACGAGGCTTCCGCTGCCGAGGCGGTTGAAGCCGCTGCCGAACCCGCCGGCGAAACCGATGCTGCGGCAGCCGCCCCGAAGAAGCGCGTGTCGCGCAGCCGCAAGAAGGTTGCCGAGGCCGCCGCCGAAGACGAGAGCAAGACGCCAGAGGCCGAAGCGGCTGCAGAGCCGGCCGCCGCCGATCCCGCCTCCGCGGAGACCGAGACCGGTGCGGCTGCCAAGACGACGGCGAGCAAGCGCAAGACGACCGCTGCGAGCAAGGCCGAGGCCGATCCCGAGCAGCAGGACGTTGCCCCCGCTAAGCGCGGTCGCGGCCGTCGGGCTCAGGCCGCGCAGTCGGGCGCGGCTGCCGAGGGCACCGGTGCCGAAGAGGCCGAGCAGGGTGCCGCGAAGCCCGAGGGCGATGCAGGTGCCGCCGCGAAGCCCGAGTCGCAGAAGCCCGAGGCGCAGGCCGAGAACGGCGAGGCGGAGAAGGGCGGTCGCGGCCGCCGCAACCGCCGCGGCCAGAAGAACGACGGTGCCGAGCAGGCCGAGTCTGCCGACCAGGGCGCGTCGAACGAAGAGTCGAAGGAGTCGAAGGACTCCAAGAACCGCGGCCAGGCGCAGAACGGCGACCGCGGCGGCGCGAGCAAGAACGCCGAGAACGGTGCCCGTTCGAGCCGCACCCGGCAGCGCGATCGCAAGCGTCGCGGCCAGGGCGACGACCTCGAGCCGGACATCACCGAGGAGGACGTGCTGCTGCCCGTCGCGGGCATTCTCGACGTGCTCGACAACTACGCCTTCGTTCGCACGAGCGGATACCTGCCGGGCACGGGCGACGTCTACGTGTCGCTCGGCCAGGTGAAGAAGTACGGCCTGCGACGCGGCGACGCGGTCGTGGGTGCCATTCGCCAGCCGCGCGAGGGCGGAGGCCGCCAGAAGTACAACGCCATCGTCAAGATCGACACGGTGAACGGCCGCCCCCTCGACGAAGACGAGAAGCGGGCCGAGATCGCCGAACTCACGCCGATCCTGCCGCAGGAGGCGCTGAGCTTCGCCGCCTCCGACTTCGGTCGCGAGATCGACCGCGCAGCCCCGATGGGGTTGGGCCAGCGCGCCCTGCTGGTGGTGCCGAGCGAGGTCACGGGGGCCGCACTGGTCGCCGATCTCGCCGCGGCCGTGAGCGAGGCGAAGCCCGAGGCGCACCTGATGGTCGTGCTGACGAACGCGCGCCCCGAGACCGTGACCCAGCTGCAGCGCACGGTGCGCGGAGAGGTGATCGCCGCGACGTTCGAGCGTTCGGCCGAAGACCAGGTGACCATCGTAGAACTCGCCGTCGAGCGGGCCAAGCGCCTCGTCGAACTCGGCCACGATGTCGTCGTGCTGCTCGACTCCCTGAGCGACTTCGCCCAGGCGTTCGCGCAGTCCGCGCACGTCGGCCGCGGGCAGTCGGAGACCCCCGAGTATCTGGCCGTCGCCCAGGCGAAGCGCCTGTTCGCCGCGGCCCGCAACATCGAGAACGGCGGATCGCTCACGCTCGTGGCGACCGCTCGCCGCAAGGGGCACGTGTCGCTCGACAAGCAGCTGAGCCGCGAGCTCGCTCCGTTCGCCAGCAGCCTGGTCAGGGTCACCGGCTCGCGCCTCGCCCCCGAGGTCGACGCCGAGGCCTCGTACACCCTGGGAGCTTAAATGTTCGAACAGGTCGGAGCGCTGCTCGCCGAGCACGCTCAGCTGCAAGAAGAGCTGGCCGATCCCGCGCTGCACGCCGATGCCGCGCGCGCCAAGAAGGTCAACCGCCGCTACGCCGAACTCAGCAAGATCAAGGCGGCCTACGAGCAGTGGCAGCAGCTGGGCGACGACCTTGAGGCGGCTCGCGAACTCGCGAAAGAAGACGAGGCGTTCGCCGAAGAGGTTCCCGGTCTCGAAGAATCGCTCGCGGAAGCGCAGGAGAAGGTGCGGCGTCTGCTAATTCCGCGCGATCCCGACGACGCCCGCGACGTGATCCTCGAGATCAAGGGCGGTGAGGGCGGTGCCGAGTCGGCGCTCTTCGGTGCCGACCTGCTGCGCATGTACGTGCACTTCGCGGAGTCGAAGGGCTGGAAGACTGAGATCCTCGAGAAAGACGAGAGCGACCTCGGCGGGTACAAGAACGTGCAGGTGGCGATTAAGTCGAACGCCACCGACCCGTCGCAGGGCGTGTGGGCGCACCTGAAGTACGAGGGCGGCGTGCACCGCGTGCAGCGCGTGCCCGTCACCGAGTCGCAGGGGCGCATTCACACCTCGACCACGGGCGTGCTCGTGTACCCCGAGGTCGACGAGCCCGAGGAGGTCGAGATCAACCAGAACGACCTCAAGATCGACGTGTACCGGTCGAGCGGCCCGGGCGGGCAGTCGGTGAACACGACCGACTCGGCGGTGCGCATCACGCACCTGCCGAGCGGCATCGTGGTCGCGATGCAGAACGAGAAGTCGCAGCTGCAGAACCGCGAGGCCGCGATGCGCGTGCTCCGCGCACGCCTGCTCGCGAAGCAGGCGGAGGAGGCCGCGGCCGAGGCGAGCGCGCACCGGTCGAGCCAGATTCGCACGATGGATCGCTCCGAGCGCATTCGCACGTACAACTTTCCGGAGAACCGCATCGCCGACCACCGCACCGGCTACAAGTCGTACAACCTCGACCAGGTGATGAACGGTGCCCTCGACGCCGTCATCGAATCGTGCATTCGCATGGACGAGAGCGATCGACTCGCGCAGCTCACGCAGTAGGTGATCGCGCAGTAGGCGCTCGTGCGCGGCGGCGCGCTACCATTTCGTATATGACCAAGAGACGCCTCATACTGCCCTGGGGGGTGTGGGGCGTCTCTGCCCTCGCATACGCGCTCGCGGTCATCAACCGCTCGTCGCTCGCGGCGCTCGGCCCCGCTGCTCAGGATCACTTCGGCATCGACGCGACGACCCTGTCGATGTTCGCGGTGATCCAGCTCATCGTCTACGCGGGGCTGCAGATTCCCGTCGGCACGCTGCTCGATCGCTTCGGCGCGACCACCATGATTCTCGTCGGCGGGCTGCTGATGGTCGTGGGGCAGGCCACCATGGCGACCGTGGCCGACGTGTGGCTCGCGATTCTCGCCCGCGTGCTGGTCGGCGCGGGTGACGCGTGCACCTTCATCAGCGTCATGCGTCTGCTGCCGGAGTGGTTCTCCGTGCGTCAGCTGCCCATGATGAGCCAGCTCACCGGGCTCATCGGGCAGGGCGGGCAGCTGGTGTCGGTGACCCCGCTCGCGCTCGTGGTCGGCGGGTCCGGCTGGGTGACCGGCTTCGTCGGCGTCGCGGCGGTCAGTCTGCTGGCGGTGGTGCTCGGGTGCTTCGTGCTGCGCAACGAGCCGGGGGCACCGACCACCGTCGAACGGTTGACGGGCCGAACGGGGCGCATCAGCCGTCGGGCCCGCTCGCTCGGTGCCGACGACGTGACCGGGGCGTTCATGATGCCGCCGCCCGCCACCTCGCTCGTCGACATCGCACCGCCTTCCGAGGAGTCCACGGCGAGCTTCTGGCACAAGCTGCGCGTGCTGCTCTCGATTCCCGGCGTGCGGCTCGCCTACTGGCTGCACTTCACCTCGCCCTTCGCCGTGAACGTCTTCGTACTGCTGTGGGGCACGCCGTTTCTCACGGGCGGCGTGGGCCTCGACAGCGGCACGTCGCGCACCCTGCTGAACATTCTGATCGTGTCGTCGATGGCGGCCGGGCTGCTGCTCGGCCCGCTGAGCTCGCGGTTTCTGGAGCGGCGCGTGTGGTTCAACGTCGGCATCACGATCGCGATCATGGCGGTGTGGATCGCCGTGCTGGTGTGGCCGGGAGGCCCGCCGATCTGGCTGCTGGTGCTGCTGGTGATCGTGATACCGCTGGGCGGCCCGGCATCGATGATCGCCTTCGAGGTGGCGCGCTCGCACACGCCGCGCAGCTACGCGGGATTCGGCACCGGATTCGTCAACACGGCGGGTTTCACCTCTTCGCTGCTGGTGGTGTGGCTGATCGGCCTCGTGCTCGACCTCGAGGGTGTGGGATCACCCGAGCTCTACACGCTCGACGCCTTCAGAGTCGCCTTCGCGGTGCAGATCCCGTTCTGGGTGTTCGGGATCGTGATGATCCTCGTCGAGAGGCGGCGCACCTGGAACTGGATGGGTGAGCACGGCCGCAAGTTGCGGTAGATTGCCGGTATGTTTGCGACTCGTTCCCGCCGCCTCTTCTTGATCGTGCTCGGCGGTGCTCTGGCCGTTGGGCTCGCACTGGGCGATACGCCGGCGGTGCCCGCGGCCGTGGCGAGCCCACTGCGCTCCGTCGATCAGGTGCAGGATGATCAGGCACCGGTCGATCCCGCGCAGGCTGATTCGGCACCGGTCGATGTTGCGCAGCACGATCCGGCGCAGAGCGATCCCGAGTCAGCCGATCCGGCGCAGCAGGATCCCGCACCGGTTGACCCGGAGCAGGCTGATCCCGCGCAGACCGAAACCGCACAGAGCGAAACCGCTCCCGCGGCCCCGACCCAGGCGGATGAGAAACTCCAGATCACTAAGCCGGTGCTGAAGGGCACCGCCAAGGTCGGCAAGACCCTGCGGGTGCAGGTGGGGAGGCCTGGCAGCGTCAAGCCGGAACTGCGCTACGCCTGGTTCCGCGACGGCACGCGCATCGGGGGAGCGAGCGATCGCACCTACCGCCTCAAGGCGAAGGATCGCGGGCATCGCGTCTCGGCGCGCGTCACCGCGGTGAAGCCCGGCTATCAGAGCGTCTCCCGAAAGACGGGCTCATCGAACCGCGTCGCGCTGGGAACGCTCGTCGTGACCAAGCCCAAGCTGAGCGGAAGCACGCGCGTGGGCGGCGTGATGCAGGTGAAGGCGAGCCGCACGGGCGCGGTCAAGCCGAAGCTGCGCTACGCCTGGTTTCGCGACGGCAAGCGCATCGGGGGAGCGAGCGGGAGCAACTACCGCCTGAAGAGCAAAGACGCGGGCCATCGCATCTCGGCGCGCGTCACCGCGACCCAGCCGGGATACCGCAAGCTCGTGAAGTTCAGCAAGAAGAGCGCCGTCGTGCGTGCGAGCGCGATCGACGATCCCGCGTCGACGCAAGTGGTCGTCAACAAACTGCGGCCGCTCCGCAACAAGTCCTACTACCCCTCAGGGCTCGTCTACCCCTCGGGCATTCAGAACTCCAACGGACAGCCCGTGCGCAAAGAGGCCGCGCGAGCGCTCGAGCGCATGGTCGCCGACGTCAGGGCCCAGGGCCTCGACTTCGAGATCATCAGCGGCTTCCGCAGCTACGACTACCAGAGTTCGCTCTACAACTCCTATGTCGTGCGCGACGGCCGCGCGCTCGCAGACACCTACTCCGCCAGGCCGGGGCACTCCGAGCACCAGACCGGTCTGGCCGTAGACCTGGGAGTGCCCGGCGGGTGCGGACTGGGCACCTGCTTCGGCAGCACCTCGGTCGGCAAGTGGCTTGCGAGCAACGGCGCGGAGTACGGCTTCATCCTGCGGTACCCCTCGGGCTACACGCACATCACCGGCTTCACCTACGAGCCCTGGCACTTCCGCTACGTGGGCACGAAGACGGCGAAAGACATGAAGAAGCGCGGGATCCGCACGCTCGAGCAGTACCACGGCCTCCCGGCCGCACCCGACTATCGCTAGCAGTAGGTGGTTGAGCGGAGCGCAGCGCAGTCGAAACCACGGCCGCGGTGCCACTTCTGGGTTTCGACTGCGGCCTGCGGCCTCCGCTCAACCTTGAGCCGACCCGCATCAAACCGGCTTCGCCGCTGTGATCCGGGTCGGCTCAAATGACGTAGAAGTCGGCCATGTCGGGGCGCTCCGCTACGGGAGCCCCGCGGCGTGGCCGCCCCTCGGCGGGGATGCCGGTGAGGGTGGTCCAGGGCTCGCACGAGCGCACCACCACGGCGTTCGAGCCGACCGCGCTGTCGTGACCGAGTTCGATGTCGCCGAGCACCTTGGCACCGGCGCCGATGACCACGCGGTCGCCGATGGTGGGGTGGCGCTTGCCGCGGTTGTGGCCGGTGCCGCCGAGCGTGACGCCGTGGTAGATGAGTACGTCATCGCCGACGATCGCGGTCTCGCCGATGACGACGCCCATGCCGTGGTCGATGAACAGCCTGCGGCCGAGCGTCGCGCCGGGGTGGATCTCGATGCCGGTGAAGAACCGCAGGAGCTGCGAGATGGCGCGGGGGAGGAACCGCATGCCGCGGTTCCAGAGCGCGTGCGAGATCCGATGCCACCACACCGCGTGGAGGCCCGAGTAGATGAGGAGGATCGAGAGGCTGCCGCGGGCCGCGGGATCACCGGCCTTCGCCGCGCCGATGTCTTCGCGGATGCGCGCGAGGATGCTCACACTGTCTCGTTGCATGTGCAGAACTCGATTCATGCGTGGGTGGTTGTTGCAAAGAACAACACCGGGCCCGCGCGGATGATTCCGGCACGGGCCCGGTGCTGTAGCTAGTGCCGCATGGCTATCAGCCGACGCTGCCCGGCTATCAGACCGAGAGATCCTCGAACAGCACGGTCGAGAAGTAGCGCTCGCCGAAGTCGGGCACGACCACGACGATCTTCTTGCCCGCGTTCTCGGGGCGCTTCGCGACCTCGGTGGCGGCCCACACGGCCGCGCCACCCGAGGTGCCGGCGAGAATGCCTTCGTCGGTGCCGAGCGCGCGAGCCTTGGCGATGGAGTCTGCCAGGGTCACGTCGATGACCTCGTCGTAGACCTCGCGATCGAGAATGTCGGGCACGAAGTTGGCACCGAGGCCCTGGATCTTGTGCGGGCCGGCCTTGCCCTCGGTGAGCAGCGGAGAGTCGATCGGCTCGACGGCGATGACCTTGATCTCGGGGTTCTGCTCCTTCAGGTAACCGCCCGCACCGGTGATGGTGCCGCCGGTGCCGATGCCCGACACGAGAATGTCGACGGTGCCGTCGGTGTCGTTCCAGATCTCGGGGCCGGTGGTGGCGCGGTGGATCGCCGGGTTGGCCGGGTTGGCGAACTGCTGCGCGAGCACGGCACCCTCGGTGTTCGCGGCGATCTCCTCGGCCTTCGCCACCGCGCCCTTCATGCCGAGGGGGCCCTCGGTGAGCACGATCTCGGCGCCGTAGGCGGCGAGCAGCTTGCGACGCTCGATGCTCATGGTCTCGGGCATGGTCAGGATCACGCGGTAGCCGCGGGCAGCGCCCACGAAGGCGAGCGCGATGCCGGTGTTGCCGCTCGTGCCCTCGACGATGGTGCCGCCGGGCTGCAACGCGCCCGACTCCTCAGCGGCGTCGATGATCGCGATGCCGATGCGATCCTTCACGCTGCCGGCGGGGTTGTAGAACTCGAGCTTGGCGTAGACCTCGGCCTCTGCGCCGTCGGTCACGCGGTTCAGGCGCACGAGCGGCGTGTTGCCGAAGGCCTGAGTGATGTTGTCGTAGGTCCGTGCCATGAGTGTGTTCCTCCTGAAGGATCGGGGCCACCCAAAACTATAGCGTGTCGTTATTCGAGGAGTTCGTGGAGATTATGCACTGCGACGCACTGTTACACGCTCTGCGACGCACTGCTACGTGCACCTGTGCCTCGAGGCTGTGCCTCTAAGCTGAGTGGGTGAACGAGTGGGGTGCGCCGGATACGGCGGCGGTGAGTGAGATCGGGGCGGTGCTCGGGCTGCTGCGAGCTCGGCTCGAAGAAGCGGGGATCGCCGACCCCGCGCCAGACGCCGAGCTGATCGTGGGGCACGTGCTGGGGGTCTCGCGCGGCCGGGTGCAGGCGCTGGCGCTGCTCGGTCGGGAGCTCACCGCGGAGCAGCTCGGCAGGATCGAGGAACTCGCGGGGGAGCGCGCGCGGCGGGTGCCGCTGCAGCACCTCACGGGGCGGGCACCCTTCCGCTCCCTCGAACTCTCGGTGGGGCCCGGCGTGTTCGTGCCGCGTCCCGAGACGGAGACCGTGGCTCAGTTCGCGATCGACTCGCTGCAGCTCGTGCCGAGCGCGAACCCGGTGGCGGCCGACCTCTGCACCGGCAGCGGGGCGATCGCGCTCGCCATTGCGAACGAGGTGGCCACCGCGCGGGTCTGGGCGGTCGAGAAGAGCCCGGAGGCGCACGCGTGGGCCTCTCGCAACACGGCCGAGTGGGGGCAGGGTCGCGTGGAGCTGCTGCTCGGCGATGCCCTGGATCCCGAACTCCTCGCCCACCTCAGCGCGGGCGTCGACGTGCTCGTCTCCAACCCGCCCTACGTGCCGCTCGACATGGTGCCGCGTGATCCCGAGGTTCGGGATCACGATCCAGAACTCGCCCTCTACAGCGGAGCCGACGGTCTCGACCTGATTCGCGGCATCAGCAAGGTCGGCCTCGATCTCGTGCGACCCGGTGGGTTGATCGTGCTCGAGCACGCGGAGACGCAGGGAGAGGCGATCCGCCGCCTGCTCACGGCCGACGGGTGGTCTGCGGCCGCGACGCATCGCGATCTCACGGGTCTGGATCGGGCCACGACCGCGGTGCGGTGAACGGCAGCGCTGATGTGACGTGAGCGCTAGCGTTGATGTGCGGTCAGCGCCATCGTCGGTGTGCGGTCAGCGAAGCAGGAGTAGGCTAAGAATTTATGGCCGAACTGTACGACTGCTCCGATAGCTCACAGCTGCTGACCGGTATGCGCAATGCGCGTCGGGCGATAGCCGGCGGTGAGCTGATCGTCATGCCGACCGACACCGTGTACGGCGTTGCGGCCGATGCCTTCACCCCCGAGTCCGTGCAGCGTCTGCTCGATGCGAAGGGGCGCGGGCGGCAGTCGCCGCCGCCCGTGCTGATCCCGAACACGGGAACGCTCGCCGCGCTCGCCGCGGAGGTGCCCGCGCCGCTCGCCGCACTCGCCGAGGAGTTCTGGCCCGGCCCGCTCACCGTCATCACGAGGGCCAACCCGTCGCTCAGCTGGGATCTCGGAGAGACGGGCGGCACCGTTGCGCTGCGCATCCCTGACCAGCCGCTCGCCATCGAGCTGCTCGCCGAGACCGGTCCGCTGGCCGTGTCGTCGGCGAACACGACCGGCGATCCCGCCGCGCGCACCGCGGAGGAGGCGCGCGACATGCTCGGTGACTCGGTCGCGGTCTACCTCGAGGCCGGCGAGACCCCCGGTGACGGGCTGTCGTCGACGATCGTCGACGCGACCGGCTTGACCGAAGAGGGGGGCACGCTGCGCATTCTGCGTCAGGGCGGCGTGACGCAAGAGGCGATCTCAGAGTTGCTGCCCGAGGTCGTCTTCGAGGAGTGACGTGCTTCCCTACCTGACGGTCGTGGCCGTCGCCGCGGTCGTCACAGCAGCGGCGTCGTTCGTCGTGCTGAGAATCGCGCGGCGATACCGTCTCGCCCCGGAGGTGCGCGCGCGCGATGTGCACCAGAATCCGACCCCGAGGCTCGGCGGCATCGCGATGCTCGTGGGCATTCTCGCGGCGTTCGCGGTCGCGGGGGCCTGGGCGGAGTTCTCGTCGCTCTTCACCGGCGGTTCCGAGGTCTGGGCGCTGCTCGGCGCGTGCGGCATCATCGCGGTCATCGGCATTCTCGACGACCTGCTCGACCTCGACTGGATGATCAAGCTCGCGGCCCAGCTCGCCGCGGCCGGACTGCTGGCGTGGAACGGCGTGCAGATCGTGTCCCTGCCGTTCGGCGACACGCTCATCGTCGGGTCTCCCATGGTCAACTTCGTAATCACTGTCTTCCTCATGACTTTGGTGATGAACGCCGTCAACTTCGTTGACGGGCTCGACGGGCTGGTTGCGGGCACCGCGATCATCGCGAACTCGCTGTTCTTCATCTACACGCGCCTGCTCGACGATCAGATCGGCCGAGTCGACTCCGTGACCTTCGCGAGCCTCATCGCGATCGTGGTGGTGGGCATCTGCGTTGGTTTCCTGCCGTTCAACTGGAACGGTGCGCGCATGTTCATGGGCGACACGGGCGCGCTGCTGGTCGGTCTGCTGATGGCGACGTCGACCGTTTCGGTGACCGGCCAGCTGAACCCCGCGGCGCTCGACCAGAAGCTCGTGCTCGCAAGCTACATCCCCATCATCCTGCCGATGGCGGTGCTGGCACTGCCGCTCGCCGACTTCTCGCTGGCCGTGGTGCGGCGGCTGCGGGCGGGGAAGAGCCCGTTCTCGGCGGATCGCCAGCACCTCCACCACCGCCTGCTCGACATGGGGCACTCGCCGGTGCAGGCCGTGCTGGTGTTCTACCTGGGCACGGCCGTGCTCTCGGTCGCGGTGCTGCTCGTCTTCACGATGCAGAGCTTCGTGCTGCCGACCGTTGTGCTCGTCAGCGGGGGAGCGCTGTGCCTGCTGCTGCTCGCGTACCCGGCGCAGCGCATCCGCGACGGACTCGTGCAGCGAGGCTTGATACCGTGGAGCGCGCCGCGCAGCGCGGAAACCAGCGACGAAAGGAACTCCGAGTGAGCGATCTCAGCCAGCCAGAGCCGACTGCGGCGGGGCAGAACGACGAGGCGCGGCCCATGCCGGCCTCTCAGCCCATTCTGCTGCGGGCGCTGCGGTGGGGGCTGATCATGACCGCGATTCTGATCGTGATCTTCGGGGGCATCGGCTGGCTGGTGTCGGACAGTCGGGGGCTGATCGGCGGTGCGATCGGCGCGGCGATCGGGGGAGTGCTGGTGCTGCTGACCGCGGCGAGCATCGCGTACGCGAATCGTTTCATCGAGAGCCCCTCCTACGTCGTCATCTTCTTCGCGACGGTGCTGGGAGCCTGGATGCTCAAGTTCATCGCGTTCATCGTGGCCGTGCTGCTGCTGCGCGGTCAGCCGTGGCTCGATCCGACGATGCTCTTCTTCGGGCTCATCGCCGGAGTGCTGGCCTCGGTGATCATCGACGTCTTCGTCATCGCGAAGTCGCGCATCCCGATCGCGGTCTCCGGGGTGTAGACCGAGTTCGAAAACGCGGGCGGTGCCTGAAAACATAGACTCGGAGTCTGAAAGGTAGACCCGGGTTTCGCCAGGAGTGAAATCCTTGGTAGACTAAATCCGTTCCCTGCCGGGTAGACGTGTGTCAGCGTCAGCCCGTGAGCGCCGGGGGCACGACCATCGTTCGACGCTGTGCAGCGAGAAGCTGCACCCCGAATCAGGAGAATGGCGCTGTTCGCTAACGCTATGCAACTCGTGACCCCCAGTCTGTTCGTCACCGCGGAGGGAGAGTTCCACCCGCCGTCGCTCGACGAGTTCTATCCCGAAGCGCTCTTCTTCGAGGGCACGATCTTCGAGATCAACCGCATCATGCTGATCCGCATCATCATGGTCATCGTGCTGCTGGTGCTCTTCTACCTCGGCACGCGCCGCATGCAGATCATTCCGGGTCGATTCCAGTCGATCATCGAGATGGGGCTCGACTTCGTTCGCGTCAACATCGCGGAAGAGCTGCTGGGTAAGAAAGACGGTCGCCGTTTCCTGCCGCTGCTCACCACGATGTTCTTCCTCATCCTGGCGTTCAACATCACGGGCATCATCCCGTTCATGAATATCGCGGGTTCGTCGCTCGTCGGCTTCCCGCTGCTGCTCGCGGTCATCTCCTACGTCGTATTCATCTACGCCGGCGTGAAGAAGAGCCCGGGCAAGTTCTTCAAGAACTCGCTCTTCCCGGCCGGCGTGCCCTGGGCGATGTACATCATCGTGACCCCGATCGAGTTCCTCTCGACCTTCATCATGCGCCCGATCACGCTCGCGCTGCGACTTCTGATGAACATGGTCGTGGGCCACCTGCTGCTGGTGCTCTTCTTCGCGGCCACCCAGTTCTTCCTGTTCAGTGCCGACGGAGCCTTCAAGCTCTTCGGCATCGGCACCTTCGCCTTCGGCTTCGCGTTCACCCTCTTCGAGATCCTCGTCGCGGTGCTGCAAGCCTACGTCTTCACTCTTCTCACTGCTGTCTACATCCAGCTCGCGCTGGCTGAAGAGCACTAAACCAACCGGGTTCGGCAACCGCCGCGCTCAACACACGGAAGGAAACACATACTGTGTCTGTTCTCGCTGAAATCTCGGGCAACATCGCAACCGTCGGTTACGGCCTCGCTGCCATCGGTCCCGCTATCGGCGTGGGTATCGTCGTCGGCAAGACCATCGAGGGTGTCGCCCGTCAGCCCGAGCTCGCCGGCCGCCTCCAGGTGCTGATGTGGATCGGTATCGCCTTCACCGAGATGCTCGCGCTGATCGGTATCGCGACCTACTTCATCTTCACCAGCTAAGTCCACCTCCTCAAGTCTCGAAAGGGAGGCATAGATGCTCAACGCAGTGGTCTTTGCCGCCGCTGAGGAAGGCGGTCACAACCCGCTGATCCCGGCGTGGTACGACATCATTTGGTCGGCGGTCGCGTTCATCATCATCCTCATCGCGTTCTGGAAGGTGTTCCTTCCGAAGATGCAGGTGATGCTCGACGCACGCGCCGAGGCCATCGAAGGCAACATCGCCAAGGCAGATGAGGCTCAGGCCAAGGCTGAAGCGGCGCTCCAGGAGTACACCGCACAGCTCGCCAGCGCTCGCGAAGAGGCAGGCGAGATTCGCGAATCGGCTCGCCTCGACGCCGCGAAGATCGTGTCCAAGGCCAAGGAAGACGCGACCTCGGAGCAGACCCGCATCGCCCAGGCCGCGCAGGCCCAGATCGAAGCCGAGCGCCAGAGCGCCGCGGTCTCGCTGCGCAAGGACGTCGGTTCGCTCGCGATCGATCTCGCTTCGAGCGTGGTGGGCGAAAGCCTCACCGACGATCAGAGGGCATCGGCTCTCGTGGATCGCTTCCTCGCAGACCTCGAGGCATCCGAGAAGGCGGCCAAGTAATGGGAAGCGCGTCACGCGAAGCACTGGCACAGGCCCGCGCGTCACTGCGCATCGGGCTCGATGCGGCCGTGGGTGCCGAGGTGCTGGCAGCCGCAGGGCAGATCGCCGGGAGCCCCGCTCTCGCATCTGCGCTCGGCGACGCCTCGGCGGCTCCGGCAGCGAAAACTCAGATCGTCGAGCGTCTGTTCGGCGCACTCTCCGCTGACGCGCGCTCAATCGTCGCGGCCGCAGCACAGGCCCGCTGGTCGAACGTCGAGGAGTTCGTCGACGGGGTCGAAGAGCTCGGCCTGCGAGCAGAAGGCCTCTCCAACCCGGCGCTTTCCGATGAACTGCTCGCGGTCGCCGACGTGCTCGACAGCAACCACGAGCTTCAGCTCAGCCTCGGCAGCAAGCTCGCCGACCCCGCAGGCAAGGTCGCGCTTCTGCGTCGCCTGCTCGACGGCAGGGCGTCGGTCTCGGTCATCGCGGTCGTGAGTCACCTGGTCACGAGTCCGCGCGGTCGCCGCCTCGACTCGGCGCTGCGCCAGTCGGCACGCATCGCGGCCGACGAGGTCGGCAACGAGCTTGCGACGGTCACTGCCGCTACCCCGCTCTCGGCAGCGCAGTTGGGCCGCCTCTCCGGTGCGCTCGAGCGCACGGCTGGTCGTCCGGTCAAGATCACGACCGTCATCGACCCCGAACTCATCGGCGGCGTGCGCATCGAGCTCGCCGACGACGTGATCGACGGCAGCGTTCGCGCTCGCCTTGACGATCTCCGACAGCAGCTCGCAGCATAGGGCATCACTTTTCACCCCGGGGGCGGTGCCTTCGGACCAGACAGAGGAAACGAAATGGCAGAACTCTCAATCAGCCCGGACGAGATCCGCGACGCGCTGAAAGACTTCGCAGCGTCGTACGAGCCGAACCAGGTTGAAAAGACCGAAGTCGGCACCGTTGTCGACGCGGCTGACGGCATCGCTCACGTCGAGGGCCTCCCCGGCGTCATGGCAAACGAGCTCATCCGCTTCGCGGACGGCACGCTCGGCCTCGCACAGAACCTTGAAGAGGACGAGATCGGCGTCGTGGTGCTCGGTGAGTTCACCGAGATCGCCGAGGGTCAGCAGGTCACCCGCACCGGTGAGGTGCTCTCCGTGCCCGTGGGCGAGGGATACCTCGGCCGCGTGGTCGATCCGCTCGGCAACCCGATCGACGGCCTCGGCGAGATCGGTGGAGTCGAAGGCCGCCGCGCACTCGAGCTTCAGGCCCCCGGCGTGATGGCTCGCAAGTCGGTGCACGAGCCCCTGCAGACCGGTATCAAGGCCATCGACGCGATGATCCCCGTGGGTCGCGGTCAGCGACAGCTCATCATCGGCGACCGCCAGACCGGCAAGACCGCCATCGCGATCGACACCATCATCAACCAGAAGGCCAACTGGGAGTCGGGCGACAAGGTGAAGCAGGTGCGCTGCATCTACGTCGCCATCGGCCAGAAGGGCTCCACCATCGCTTCGGTGAAGGGTGCCCTGGAAGACGCCGGTGCGATGGAGTACACCACCATCGTCGCCTCGCCGGCCTCCGATCCCGCCGGCTTCAAGTACCTCGCCCCCTACACCGGCTCGGCCATCGGTCAGCACTGGATGTACGACGGCAAGCACGTGCTCATCATCTTCGACGATCTGTCGAAGCAGGCCGAGGCCTACCGCGCCGTGTCGCTGCTCCTCCGCCGCCCGCCGGGGCGCGAGGCCTACCCGGGCGACGTCTTCTACCTGCACTCCCGCCTGCTCGAGCGCTGCGCGAAGCTCTCGGACGAGCTCGGCGCGGGGTCGATGACGGGTCTCCCGATCATCGAGACCAAGGCGAACGACGTGTCGGCCTACATTCCGACCAACGTGATCTCGATCACCGACGGCCAGATCTTCCTGCAGTCCGACCTCTTCAACGCGAACCAGCGCCCCGCGGTCGACGTGGGCATCTCGGTCTCGCGAGTCGGCGGCGACGCGCAGGTCAAGTCGATCAAGAAGGTCTCCGGCACGCTCAAGCTCGAGCTCGCCCAGTACCGCGCGCTCGAGGCCTTCGCCATGTTCGCCTCCGACCTCGACGAGGCCAGCCGCAGGCAGCTGTCGCGCGGTGCCCGCCTCACCGAGCTGCTCAAGCAGCCGCAGTACACGCCGTACCCGGTCGAAGAGCAGACGGTTTCCATCTGGGCCGGCACCAACGGCTACCTCGACGAGGTTCCCGTCGAAGACATCCTCCGCTTCGAGCGCGAGTTCCTCGACTACCTGGGCCGCAACTCCGAGGCGCTGAACACGCTGCGCAGCACCAACGTTCTCGATGACGACACCGTCGCCGAGCTCACCGCGCAGATCACCCGGTTCAAGAGCGAGTTCCTCACCTCATCGGGCAAGAGCCTGAACGAGCAGTTCGAGGCGCTCGACGAGGACGAGATCAAGCAGGAGCAGCTGGTCGTCAAGAAGTAGCGACGGATGCGGGTGGGGGCCTCCGGCCCCCACCGATCCCGAACTCACTGACCAGCCAGCCCCAACCAGTACAGGAGAGACATGGGAGCGCAACTTCGGGTCTACCGGCAGAAGATCAAGTCTGCCCAGACGACCAAGAAGATCACCCGTGCGATGGAGCTGATCGCAGCCTCTCGCATTCAGAAGGCGAAGACCCGCGTCGAGGCTTCGACGCCCTACGCGACCGCCATCACGCGCGCGGTTTCGGCCGTCGCGCTGCACTCGAACGCCGACCATCCGCTGCTCACTCAGGCCGACACGGTCGAGCGGGCTGCAGTGGTGATCTTCACCTCCGATCGCGGCCTCGCGGGTGCCTTCAACTCGCAGGTGCTGCGCGAGGCGGAGGAACTCACGCAGTTGCTGCGCGACGAGGGCAAGGAAGTCGTGTACTTCCTGATCGGCCGCAAGGCGCAGGGATACTTCTCCTTCCGCCGCCGCGCGTCGGAGCGCGTGTGGACCGGTGAGACCGACTACCCCACCTTCGAGACCGCGAAGGAGGTCGCAGACGCGCTGAGCTCCGTCTTCGAGCGCCCCGCGGCCGAGGGCGGTGCGCAGGAGATCTACCTCGTCTACAACCGCCTCATCAGCATGGTGAGCCAGGTTCCCCAGGTGCACCGCCTGCTGCCCCTGCAGATCGTCGAGGGTGTCGCCGAGCCGCACCCGCCCGAGCCGCTGTACGAGTTCGAGCCCGATCCCGACACCGTACTCGGCCAGCTGCTGCCCGACTACATCGAGTCGCGAGTCTTCAACGCGATGCTCGAGTCGGCCGCGGCGAAGCACGCCGCGACGCAGAAGGCGATGAAGTCGGCGAGCGACAACGCCGATGCGCTCATCCGCGACTACACGCGTCTCGCCAACAACGCACGTCAGTCTGAGATCACCCAGCAGATTTCCGAGATCGTGGGCGGCGCCGACGCGCTGTCCGGCTAAACCAGCACGAAGAGAGAGAAACATGACCGAAACCGCCGCAGTGGCGACTGAGGCCACCAAGGTTGTCGGGCGGATCGCTCGAGTCACCGGCCCCGTCGTCGATATCGAGTTCCCGCACGACGCGATTCCCCCCGTGTACAACGCTCTCGAGACCACCATCGACTTCGGTGAGGGCTCCGAGGCGTTCAAGCTCACTCTCGAGGTCGCGCAGCACCTGGGCGACAACCTCGTCCGTGCCATCGCCCTGAAGCCCACCGACGGCCTGGTGCGCGGCCAGGAGGTCGTCGACACGGGTGACTCCATCACCGTTCCCGTCGGCGACGTCACCAAGGGCAAGGTCTTCAACGTGACCGGCGACGTGCTCAACCTCCCCGAGGGCGAGACGATCGAGGTCTCGGATCGCTGGAGCATCCACCGCACGCCCCCGGCCTTCGACCAGCTCGAGTCGAAGACCCAGCTCTTCGAGACCGGCATCAAGGTCATCGACCTCCTCACCCCCTACGTGCAGGGCGGCAAGATCGGCCTCTTCGGCGGCGCGGGCGTCGGCAAGACGGTTCTGATCCAGGAGATGATTCAGCGCGTGGCGCAGGACCACGGCGGCGTGTCGGTGTTCGCCGGTGTCGGCGAGCGCACCCGCGAGGGCAACGACCTCATCCACGAGATG
>JBKEBN010000045.1:0-27431 GCA_047973175.1 Leucobacter sp. | reverse complement strand
TTGCACGCCGTTCTCTTGTCGTTCCTGGTTTCGGATTTGAACACCCAAAAACCTAGACGAGGAACGGCGTGCACCCGCCTCAGCGCGCCACAGACACCCACGGATACGTCACAAGAGCCGTAATTCAATCGTAATCTTCGCGATTGTTCGCGATGATATATGATTAACAGGGCCTCGACACAGTTGTCCATTATCGGTTTGTCGAGGGAGCAGACGACGATCGACGAAGGGGTCATATTGAAATGAGTGCGTCCGCAGATTCGAGCTTTACACCGACTGGCACTATTGCCACCGAGACCGATAGACGGCGCGTCGTCTTCGCGACCGTGGTCGGCACCACCGTTGAGTGGTACGACTTCTTCATCTACGCGCAGGGTGCCGCGCTGGTCTTCGCGGCACTGTTCTTCGAGCCGGCCGGTCCGGGCATGGCGCAGATCCTGTCGTTCTTCACGGTCGGCATCAGCTTCCTGTTCCGCCCGCTCGGTGCCTTCCTCGCGGGCCACTTCGGTGACAAGTACGGCCGCCGAGTCGTGCTCATGTGGACGCTGATCCTGATGGGTGCGGCGACCGCGCTCGTCGGCCTGCTGCCGACCTACGCCTCGATCGGCGCGGCCGCACCGATCCTGCTGATCTGCCTGCGCGTGCTGCAGGGCATCTCGGCCGGCGGCGAGTGGGGCGGTGCCGTGCTGATGGCGGTCGAGCACGCCCCGAAGTCGAAGCGCGGCCTCTACGGCTGCTCGCCGCAGATCGGCGTGCCCCTCGGCATGCTGCTCGCCTCCGGCGTCATGGCACTGGTCGCCATGCCCGGCCAGGAGTTCTTCCTCTCGTGGGGCTGGCGCATCCCGTTCCTGTTCAGCTTCGTGCTGATTCTGATCGGCTTCTACATCCGTCGCAAGGTCGAGGAGAGCCCGGTGTTCACCGAGATCGCCGAGCGGGCCGAGGCGACGAAGAACCCCGTCGGCACGCTCTTCCGCCGCTTCACGCCGCTCGTCATTCTCGCCGCGCTGATCTTCGCGGGCAACAACGCGGTCGGTTACATGTCGACCGGCGGTTACATCCAGCGCTACGCGACCGACCCCGAGGGCCCGCTCGGCATGAACCCCGCGCCGGTGCTGCTGGCCGTGACCGGTTCTGCCGCGACGTGGCTGATCTTCACCTGGATCGGCGGTTACATCTGCGACAAGATCGGCCGTCGCACCACCTACATCATCGGTTGGATCTCGCTGCTGATCGGCATCGCTGCGCTGTTCCCGCTCGTCAACACCGGCAGCGTGGGCATGCTGTTCCTGGGCCTGGCGATCCTCACGGTCGGTCTCGGCCTCACCTACGGTCCGCAGGCGGCTCTCTACTCTGAGCTGTTCCCGGCCTCTGTCCGGTTCTCCGGCGTGTCGATCTCGTACGCGATCGGCGCGATCGTGGGCGGTGCGTTCGCTCCGATGATCGCAACGGCGCTCGTGCAGGCGACTGGCACGACCGTGTCGGTGCAGATCTACCTGTCGGTGCTGGTCGTGCTCGGACTCATCTCCACCCTGCTCGTCAAGGACCGCATGGGCATCCCGCTCGGCCCGGACAACGAGGCCGAGCAGGCGAAGATGCCGATCTACGGTGCTAAAGGCTAAGGGCTAAGAGCCCGCTCTCACCGCTGAAGTCAACTGCTCACCCGCACCCGCGTAAGCTGGTGCGGGTGAGCAGTTCTATGAGGGTGGGCGCATGCAGCACGAATCGATCCTGACCAACCCCAGGGCGGCACGGGTGCGGCGCGTGGCCTCGCTCGCGCGCAAGAAAGAGCGCGTCGCGCAGGGCCGCTTCGTAGTCGAGGGGCCGCAGGCGGTGCGCGAGTTGCTCGCCCATCGGCCCGCGCTCGCCGAGGTCGTGTACGCGTCGATGGGCACTGAGCAGTGGCAGCACGAGGTGGATCGCCTTGCCTCAGACGCGGGGGTGCGCGTGGAGCGCGCCACCGATGAGGTCATCGCGGAGATGAGCGAGACCGTGAACCCGCAGGGGGTGGTCGCGGTCGCGCGCACCTGGAAGGCGGATCTCGCTCGGGTGCTGGAAGGCGCGCGACTCGTGGCGATTCTGCACGAGATTCGGGATCCCGGCAATGCCGGCACCGTGCTGCGCGCAGCGGACGCCGCCGGCGCAGACGCCGTGATCTTCGCGGGGGAGAGCATCGACCCTTTCCACCCGAAGGTCGTGCGCTCCACCACCGGCTCGCTGTTCCACCTGTCCGTGGCGGTGACGTCTTCGCTCGGCGAGGCGATCGATGCGGTGCGCGCGGCGGGGCTGACGACGCTCGCCGCCGATGTGCGGGGCACCGACGTGCTCGTCGCCCGCTCCGAGGGCGTGCTCGCCGGGCCCGTCGCCTGGGTGTTCGGCAACGAGGCGCGCGGTCTGAGCGAGACGGATCGGGCGCTCACCGATCGCTCGCTCAGGCTTCCGATCTACGGCGAGGCCGAGTCGCTGAATCTCGCGACCGCCGCGAGCGTGCTTCTCTACGAGACGGCTTTCTCGCAGCGAGTGTAGCGGCTCTGCCCAGGGGCGTCACCGCGGCGGGGCCTGCGCCGTCGGCAACGAAGAGGCACCGGGTTGATATCATTTGAGGGGTCAGAGTCGTTGCAAATGCAATCGAGGGTGGTATGACGGAGTACGAACAGGCGAACGCCAGGCTATTCGGGCTCGATGCGGCCCGTGGTTTCGCCATCTTCGCCATGGTCATCGCACACACGGCGCGCTATACGAGCCGACTCCGAGACCGGTCGAACTCGTCGAGAACCTGCTCAACGATGTCGCCGCCCCGCTGTTCGCGCTCATCATCGGTGTCACGATCACGCTGACGGCACCCGCCGCGGAGCGTGCCGGGAGCGCGGAGACGAGCGCGCTGCGCCGCAGATATCGCCTGCAGACCGCGGTGAAGGCCGGGGTGCTCATAGCCCTCGGCTTTCTACTCGAGTTCGCTCCGTCGGGCGTCAACATCGTTCTCGACTATCTCGGCGTGATGCTGCTCGTGATGATCCCCCTCCTGTTCCTCTCGAACCGCACGCTGATCATCGTCGCCGCCGCGATAGTCGCGATCGGCCCGGCCCTGGTAACGCTGGTGCGTCAGCTGGCGATCACCGCGCCGACGCTCATCTACCCTCAGAATTTCTTCACGGTCGTGCTGGACTGGTTCGTTCTCGGCACCGGCTACCAGGTGCCCATATTCGTCGCCATGGGACTCGCCGGTCTGGTGATCGGGCGAACCATTCTCCGAAATCGCCGTGCTCTCCTGATCGTCCTCGTGGTATCCGTGATCGCGTTCATTCCTCCGAAGATCTGGAAGATGCGCGACCTCCCCGGCTACGACATTCGGGGGAACTACCCCGAGGTGCTGAATGAGACCGCACTCGCGATCGGCCTCTTTGCGCTCATCCTGCTGCTCACCGACCTGGCTTCAAGCCGTCTCAGACGCTTCACCGTGCCGATCTTCACACCGTTCGTCGCTCCGGGCCGCATGGCGCTCAGCGTCTACGTGTTCCACGTGCTGATTCTGATGTGGATCGTGGACCTCCTGTTCGACGTCTCTCCCGTCATGCTTCCCTGGTTCACCTGGCCGAGGGGCTTGGCCATCCAGATCGGACTGGTCGTACTCTGCTGGGCCTTTGCGGCCGCCTGGTCTCGGTGGGTCGGCGTCGGTCCGCTGGAGCGCGTCATCGGTGTGCTGAGTGGTCGCCACCGCCTGGCTGCTTCTCGGCGCTCGACTCAACCGCCTGTGGGAGCCGCTCAGTCACAGGAACAGCGCTGATCCGAGGGTCTGGCCCGGTTGAAAGCCCGGCAGCATCGCGAAGACCGCCGACCCCGTGTGCGTGATCCACTCGTTGAGCAGGTCGGCCTCGTCGAGGCGCTGCTGGATCGGCACGAACTGCCGCAGCGGATCGCTCTGGTAGCAGCCGAAGAGCAGCCCGGCCTCGGCCCCGTCGTCGTAGTTGTGGGTGCGGCGAAAGATGCGCTCGCCCGCGTCCATCGAGTGCGCCCGCCGAATGTGTGCGGCCGCTGAGATCGCCTTGAGCCCCAGCGCGTCGGTCGCCTCGAAATCCACCGGTGTGCGCTCGGTCGCGGAGTCCGCGCCGGCGCTGAGCGGCGAACCGTCGGAGAGCCGCCGCCCGACGGCTGCTTCCCGACCGGGGCGATCCACCTGATCCCAGGTGTCGAGTTCCATGCGTATGCGCCGCAGCACGAAGGCGCTGCCGCCCGCGAGCCACCCGGCGTCCCCGCCCAGCCAGATCAGCTCACCGAAACCCTCTTCCGCGGAGGCCGGGTTGACGGTGCCGTCGACCTGCCCCATGAGGTTGCGCATGGTGGTGCCGTCGGCCTCGGATCCGCGCGCCTGACGAAAGCCGCGCTGCACCCACAGCGGCTCCGCGAAGCTCGCGATGTCTCGGGCGATCATGCGCGCGGCGTGCGAGATCGGGATCGCGTCGTCGGCCTGGAATATGAACAGCAGGTCGCCACCGTCGAAGCCGTTGCCCAGGCGGTCCCGGGTGAAGGCAGGCAGCGGCGCGAGCCACTCGGGGCGTTCGGCTCCCGTGCGCTTGACGAGTTCCGGCCCCACTCCGACGGTGATCGCGAGGCGCGACGGCCGGGCGGCGAGCTCGGGTTCGGGATCGGCGAGCGGCCCCTCTCCGGAGGTCAAACCCTCGATATCCCCGGTGAGAATGCGGAACATGCGCTTCAAGGCATCCGCGTCGGTCTCGGAGCGCAGCTTGTATGCCGCGTAGTGAATACCGGCCCCCGGCTCGGTGACGATGCCCGCCTGGTGCCTGCCGTGGCAGGGGAGGGCTTCGCCTCCGAAGCCGGGAAGCGAGTTCCCGTCGCCTCGCGAGGCGACGGTCTCGGCGCTGGCGGCCGATCCCGGGCCGCCCGGTTCGGCCGCCCGTCGCGCGGCCCCGGTCCCGAGCGCGCCGCCCGCCCCCAGCACCGCTCCGAGCCCCAGGCCCAGTGCGCCGCCGGTGAGCAGCGAGCGACGGTCGAGCTGCAGTGAATCGGTGATCGGCTCAGTGCGATGCATCGTCGCCGTGATCGTGGCCGCTGTGGTCGTCGCCGTGCTCACTACCGTCGTGGTTGAGGTCGCTGTACTCCTCGTTGGCACCCGCGTAGTCCTTGACGAGCGCGGAGAGTTCGGCCTCGCTGCCGTCGGCGAAGTGCACCGTCACGGTGACCTCGTCGCCGGCTCGCAGTTCGCGCGTGAGGCCCATGAGCATGATGTGATCTGCGCCGGGGGCGAGTTCGAGCGAACCTCCCGCGGGGATCGAGACATCGCCCTCGATCTCCCGCATCTCGCCACCCTCGGTCTCGTGCAGTTCAACGCTTTCGGCGTCGGCGCTCTCAAGCGATGCGATGGTGAGATCTTCGGCGGTGTCGTTGCGAAGCGCGCCGAACACACCCGTCATGCCGCCGGCCTCGCCGGCTTTGGCCCAGCCGTCTGAGAGTGCGACGGCGTTCTCGCTTGCGGAGGTCGAGTTCTCTGCCGGGTCTGACGGGTTTGCGCCGGAGGTTGAGCCGCACCCGGTGAGCAGCAGTGGGGCTGCGAGCACCGCGGTGATCGCGGTCAGTCTCAGGCGAGCACGAGCGCAAGCGCGAGCACGAGTGGGAGTGCCGGCAGTTGCGGTGGTGATCGACGTGGAATTGGTCTTGATAGACATGGTGGATCCTTGAATCGAAAGAAGAAGCGGTTGGCGGCGTCGCACGCGGGCTCGCCGGAAGCGCGGGGGCTGTCGGCACCCGCGCCAGAAATGGAAACGGTTACTCGGGAGAGTCGGTGCGCTGGCGCTCGCGCATGCCGCGTGCCCGCCGACGTGAGCCGATGAGCACGGCGGCGGCCACGACGATCAGCGCCGCGCCTCCGATGGCAACGGGCAGCAGGGTGTTGGGCCCGGCCTGCCCTGCCTCGCCCGCCTGCTCGTTCAGGTCTTCGGCAGAGGTGTATCCGGAATCGCCGTCATCGGGGTTCTCCGTGTTCTCCGTACCTTCTGCGTTCTCCGCAAGTGCGATGTCGGTGAGACCTCCGCCGTCAATGGTGAGCGTCAGCGCACCCTGGATGGGGTGTCCGTCGCTCGATACCACGCGCCACAGCGCGGTGTAGTCGCCGTCGGCCAGGTCAGAACGCAGCGTCTGAGTCACACTGCGTCCCTCAACCACGGGATCGCCTTCGGCAACATTTTCTCCGGAGTCGCCGCTGGTCTTGTCATCGCTTGTATTGCTGCCGCTGGAGTTGTTGCCGCTTGAGTCGTCTCCGGCCGGCTGGTCGGCCGTGACGACGATCTCGCTGCCCACCTCCATGATCTCGTTGCTGAACGTCAGCTCGAAGGCGACATCGGAGCCGGACTCGGCGATGGAGTACCCGGTGAGCTCGTCGTGGGCGAGAGCGGGGGCCGCCGCACCGAGTGTGAGGCCGATCGCTGCGAGCGCTGCGATCGCGAGTGCGCGCGGTCGGACGAACCGGGGGGCGGAGGCGTGGGCGGTCGCGAAGCCTGACTGGCCGGAGCCGGGTGCTTCGGGGTTCGCAGCGTCGAAGTGCGACGCGGCGAACCGGGGTGTGCGGTGCTGGTGTTCGGAGTTCATGTGTGAAAGTTCTTTCTCGTTGTGCCCGATGAGAGCGCCGAGTTTTGAGCCTGCGATCCCGCGCGCGATATCGATTGAAAAATCCGAGGTGCGCGAAAGGGGGCCGGGTGCGGCGGTGCGGGCGAAAACGGTGTACGCAGGGGGTGGGGCGGCAAGACGCAGGCGACGCGGGGTGCGCACGCAACGCTTGCCCGAGCGGGCATGGTGCGCGCGGTGGCTCCAGCGCGGTTGAAGCGGCATGGCGCAGCTGAAGCGCTGAAATTGCAGTGCGCTCGCGTGCGCAAGTGGGAAACCGCGCGGTGGTCTTCTCTTAAAGCGCCCCGAGGAGTGCCGGCGGCCCGCGGTGACTGATCGTCGAACAGAGATCGAGTCGGGTGCGCAGCCGGGTGCCGGTGTCGCGCGGGCGGATCGCCGAGCGTTCGGGCAGCGCGACGATGAGCGGCACCACGAGGGGGAGTGCTCCCCGCACCGTGCACACGATCGCGAGGCAGGCGCGTTCGCCGGAGTGCAGCAGCGCGACCGTCAGAACGGCGGCAACCGCGTGCCCCAACCACATCGCGGCGTCCGCGGTCGCAACGTAGTCGGCCAGCTGGTTACCGAGAACCGCGGTACCCGATCCCGAACTCAGGGAACCCGAGGCACCGGCACCCGGGACCACCGGGGAAAGTGCGCCGAGGTGCTGCGCGTGCAGCGCCTGCGGGGTGTGAGCGACCGTTCCCGCGGAGGAGCCGACGCCGAGCCCCACGAACGACCAGTGGTAGAGAAACTGCGCTGCTCCGACCGCGATGCCGAGTCGCCAAAGCGACCCCGTGCGGCCCGCGAGCGCGACGCAGAGGGGAAGCGCCACGAGCGTGCCCACCGCGACCGACAGCCAGCTGATGTCACCGCCCGCGAGGGCGTGCGAGGCCGCGGCGAGCAGGGTGATCGCGAGCGCGCCGAACGTGCCGCGCGCGGTGCGTGCCGCGCGATGCATGGTGGTTCGCTCGCTCACCCCTCCAGTCTACGGCGATATCGAGTGCGCAGCCAACGCGCGCGGCGGCATCGCGCGCGTTGGCTGAGGGACGACCGTAAACATGCGCTGGGCGCGCGCGGCAGTGAAGGCGGTAGGATTGATCCTCGTGTCAGAGAGCAACCCGATTACGCAGGAAGCCGCCGACGCGGCCGTCGCCGCGGCGCTCGAAGCGTTCGCCGCGGCCGATTCCGTCGCCGAGCTGAAGGCCGCGCGCACCGAGCACTCCGGAGAGGCGTCGGCGATCGCCAGGCTCAACGCGCTCATGCGCCAGGTTCCCAAAGAAGACAAGGCCGCCACGGGCAAACTCATGGGCCAGGCGCGCGGCCGCGTCGAGGGTGCCTACAAGGCTCGCGATGCCGAGCTCGTCGCCAAGGAGGCCGCCGAGCGACTTGTCGCCGAAACCGTCGACGTGACAGCTGCCCCCGTGCGACGCCGCGCCGGATCCCGCCACCCGCTCGCCCAACTGCAAGAAGAGGCCGCCGACATCTTCGTCGGCATGGGCTGGGAGGTCGCCGAAGGGCCCGAGATCGAGCACGAGTGGTTCAACTTCGACGCGCTCGGCTTCGATCCCGACCACCCCGCGCGCGCCATGCAAGACACCTTCTTCGTAGATCCGGCCGACCGCCACCTGCTGCTGCGCACGCACACCTCACCCGTGCAGGTGCGCGCCCTGCTCGACCGCGAGTTGCCCGTCTACGTGGTCGCCCCGGGCCGTGTGTACCGCACCGACGAGCTCGACGCGACCCACACCCCGGTCTTTCAGCAGATCGAGGGGCTCGCGATCGACCGCGGCCTCACCATGGCCCACCTGCGCGGCACGCTCGAACACTTCGCCCGCCAGATGTTCGGCGAGGGCGCGAAGATTCGCCTGCGCCCCAACTTCTTCCCCTTCACCGAGCCCTCCGCCGAGATGGACGTGTGGCAGCCGAACGCCAAGGGCGGCGCGCGCTGGGTCGAGTGGGGCGGCTGCGGCATGGTCGACCCCAACGTGCTGCTCGCGGTCGGCATCGATCCCGAGGAGTACCAGGGCTTCGCCTTCGGCATGGGCATCGAGCGCACGCTGCAGTTCCGCAACGACCTCAACGACATGCGCGACATGGTCGAGGGCGACGTTCGTTTCAATCGTCAGTTCGGAGGACTGGTCTAATGCGCGTTCCACTCAGCTGGCTCGGTGAGTTCGCCTCGCTGCCCGCAGACGCCACACCCGAACAGGTGCACGCCGACCTGGTGCGCGTCGGTTTCGAAGAGGAGTCGATCCGCCGCTTCGACCTGACCGGGCCCATCGTGGTCGGCGAGGTGCTCTCGCGCGAACCCGAGGAGCACTCCAACGGCAAGACCGTGAACTGGTGCAGCGTGCGAGTCGCGCCCGCCGGTGAGCGCGCTGCCGACGGCGGCGAAGACGTGCGCGGAATCATATGCGGTGCCCACAACTTCGAGGCGGGCGACAGGGTCGTGGTGACTCTCCCCGGTGCCGTGCTGCCCGGCGGCTTCGAGATCGCGGCCCGCAAGACCTACGGCCACGTCTCAGACGGCATGATCGCCTCCGCCCGCGAACTCTCGCTCGGCGAAGACCACGACGGCATCATCGTGCTCTCCCGGCTGGGCTTCGATCCCGCGTCGCCCGAGCTCGAGGTCGGCAGCGACGCGAGGGCGCTGCTGGGCCTCGATGACACGGCCGTCGAGATCAACGTGACTCCGGATCGCGGCTACGCCTTCTCGGTTCGCGGTGTGGCGCGCGAGTACGCGCACTCCACCGGATCGTCGTTCCGCGATCCCGCGGCGCTCGAGATCACCGACGCCGCGGGCTTCCCGGTCGTGCTCGCCGACGACGCCCCGATTCGCGGTCGCGAGGGTGCCACCGGTTTCGTGACCCGCGTCGTGCGCGGCATCGATCAGTCGCGCCCCACTCCGGCGTGGATGGTGGCGCGTCTGCAGCTCGCCGGAATTCGCTCGCTCTCGCTCGAGGTCGACATCTCGAACTACGTGATGCTCGAGACCGGGCAGCCGCTGCACGCGTACGATCTCGCGAAGCTCACCGGCGGCATCACCGTGCGCCGCGCGCGGACGGGAGAGACGCTCGTCACCCTCGACGGCCAGAAGCGCGAGCTGCACCCGGAAGACCTCGTCATCACCGACGACTCCGGCGTCATCGGTCTCGCCGGCGTCATGGGCGGCGAGTCGACCAAGGCAGATGAGACGACCACCGACGTTCTCGTTGAGGCGGCGACCTTCGATCCCGTGTCGATCGCGCGCTCCTCGCGCCGCCACAAGCTGCCGAGCGAGGCGTCGAAGCGCTTCGAGCGCGGTGTCGATCCGCTCGTGGCTCGCGCGGCGGCGCAGCGCATGGTCGACCTCCTCGTGGAACTCGCGGGAGGAACCGCCGACGAACTCGGCAGCACCATCGTTGCGCCGTGGGAGCCCGCGGCCGTGCGGCTGCCGCTCGCGCGGGTCAACAGCTTCCTCGGCACCGACTACAGCGACGGCGAGATTCGCGGGGCCATCGAGATGATCGGTTGCTCGATCGAGCTTGTCGAGGAGGGCGAGCCCGTCGAGGGCGGCGAGCTCTCGGTCACGCCGCCGAGTTGGCGCAGTGATCTGTCGCGTCCCGCCGACCTGATCGAGGAAGTCGCTCGCATTGTCGGCTACGACCGCATCCCGTCCGAGCTGCCCGTCGCCCCGCCCGGTCGCGGCCTCACGCGCGAGCAGCGGCTGCGCCGTCGTGCGGCGAACATCGTCACGGCGGCCGGGTTCGACGAGGTGCAGAGCTACCCGTTCGTGTCGCGCGGACAACTGGCCGCGTTCGGTGCCGGGCCGGAGGGGTCTGAGGCGGGCGGTGAGGCGTCAGGCGGAAACGCCACCGTCGAGGCCGTGCGCCTCGCGAACCCGCTCGACGGGGAGTCGCCGTTCATGCGCCGCTCGCTGCTGCCCGGTCTCGTGACTGCGGCGCAGCGCAACGTTTCCCGTGGTCTGACCGACCTCGCGCTCGTCGAGTTCGGTTCGGTGTTCGTGCCGGCAACGGCAACGGTGCCCGGCACCGAGGCCGTGCCGCCGCTGGCCGAGCGGCCCTCGGACGAGGTGCTTGCCGAGCTCAACGCCTCGATCCCGAAGCAGCCGCACCGTGCCGCGGGCCTGCTGCTCGGCGATGCCGTTGCGAAGCAGCCCGGCGAAGCGGCCCGCGAGTACGACTGGGCCGACGCCCTCGATGCCGCGCGCGCCGTCGCAGGAGCCGTGTCGGCGTCGCTGATCGTTCGCCAGGGGTCGCACCGCGCGTTCCACCCTGGTCGCACCGCCGAGCTCGCCGTGCGCGTAGGGTCTGCCGACGGTGCTGCCGGGGTCGATGCTGACGGAGACGAGGGCGGCCTCGAAGTCATCGGCGTGGCCGGCGAGCTGCTGCCCAAGCTGGTCGCCGAGCACCACCTGCCGGGGCGAGTCGCCGCGTTCGAACTCGATCTCGAGCGCATCATCGAGCTCGCGCCGCGGGAGCCCGCGACCTCTCCGCTCTCGGGATACCCGGCTGCGACCCAGGATCTCACGCTCGTGGTCGCTGCGGACGTGCCCGCGGGCGACCTGCTCGCCGTGGTCGTCGCGGGTGCGGGCGACCTGCTCGAAGACGCCGACATCGTCGACGACTACCGCGGCACCGGGATCGACGAGGGGCAGAAGGCGCTGACCTTCGCTCTGCGCTTCCGCGCAGGCGACCGCACGCTCAAGGCCGAGGAAGCGAGCGAGGCGAAGCTGGCCGGTGTCGCCGCGGCCGAGCTGGCGTTCGGAGCGAAGCTGCGCGACTGAGATCCCGCGCTCTCCCTTCGTCTTCATCAAAGTTGGTCGCCCTTTGTCTGCTTAACCCGCCGGTTTTAAGCGGACAAAGGGCGACCAACTTTTCGGGTAGGAGAAGCTTCCGGCGAGTCTGCGAATGACTGCGAGGTGCTCGGCGCGCTGCTCCTTCAGCCGCGGGTCTAGCGCACGTTCACCTTCTTTCTCTTCGGTGAGGTTGAGGATGAGCTTGGACGGGCGGACGGGCGATTGATAAGGTGTGACACCAGTGCGGAGCCTTCGGGTGCGGCGAAGAGACGAGGAGAGCACGTGATGAGTGTTGAGCTGTCGAGCCCCGAGGGCATGGTGCAGGAGGTGCCTTTCCGGCACGTGGCGGTGGGCACGGGAAGCCGCACCGTGTGCGTGGCGGGTCAGGTTTCGGGCGACGCCGACGGCAACCCCGTGGCGGACGACGACCTGTCAGGCCAGGTTGCGCAGGCGCTGCGCAACGTCGCGGCGGGCCTTGCGGGGGCGGGGGCCACCTTTGCCGATGTGGTGCGGCTGCGCTTCTACCTGACCGACTGGAAGACCGAGAAGCACGATGACTTTCTGGCCGGCGTCGCGAGTGTCGCCGAAGAACTCGGGATCCCGCAGCCGATGCCGCCCTCGACGCTCATCGGCGTTGCGGCGCTCTTCGCCCCGCACGATCTCATCGAGATCGAGGCCACCGCAGTTCTCGACTAACTGATCGCGCGGTTTGCGACCTCTCTGTTGAATGTCGGTGGTAGCGGGGATACTGAGATCGAAGTCAGACTGAAACCTCAGTCGGACCGCATCGAGGAGGGTTCCCATGTCAACTCAGAAGATCATCCCGAACATCTGGTGCAACCGCGACGCTGAGGAGGTCGGGGCCTACTACGCGTCGGTGTTCCCGGGGGCGACCTCGAGGGTGGAGGCGAGATACCCCGAAGCGGGGCTGCTCGATTTTCAGTTGGAGTTCGCCGGTGCGCCGCTGACGGTCGACGTCGAGATCCCGGCACCGAACGGCGAGGCCGTCACCAGGTTCATCCTCATCAACGCGGGCGACGAGTTTCATCCCAACCCGTCGATCTCGTTCACTCTGAACTTCGACCCGCTCATGTTCGGTGGCGACGAAGCGGCGGCCCGGGCGCGCCTCGACCTGACCTGGCTGGCGCTCAGCGATGGGGGCCAAGTGCTCATGCCTCTCGACGAGTATCCCTTCAGCAAGCGCTACGGCTGGGTGCAGGATCGGTTCGGCGTGAGGTGGCAGCTGATGCTCACCGATCCGGAGGGAGATCCGCGCCCCTTCATCGTCCCGTCGCTGCTCTTCGTCGGCGCTGCCCAGAATCGCGCGGGCGAGGCCGGCGACTTCTACGCGTCGATCTTCGAAGACGCACAGGTGGGCAACCGGTACCCATACGGTCAGCAGACCGGGCCCGCGACGCCCGAGGCCCTGATGTTCAGCGAATTCCGTATCGGGTCTCAGTGGTTCGCCGCCATGGATTCCGGTGTCGAGATGGACGCCGACTTCAGCTGCGGCGTTTCTCTCGAGGTGCAGTGCGCTGATCAGGAGGAGATCGACCGCCTGTGGGAGGCGCTCTCGGCGGTGCCCGAGGCCGAGCAGTGCGGCTGGCTCGCCGACAGGTTCGGTGTGAGCTGGCAGATCGTTCCCGAGAACATGGGGGAGCTGATGGAGCGACCCAACGCTTACGAGCACATGATGGAGATGAAGAAGATCGTGATCTCAGACCTCTAGGGGGCAGGTATTTTGTATACCTTATTGCCGATTTTCGGGGTTCTTATTGTAATAAAGTCGATTTGTGTATACGCTAAGGATGTTGAAAGGGGCAAAGGTGCGAGCAAGCGACCGGGCGTACGCCACGCTGCTGGATGAGATCCAGAGCGGAGCCCTCGTGCCGGGTGCTGTGATCGCCGAGGCCGAGCAGGCCGATCGTCTCGGGGTGAGCCGCACGCCCATGCGGGAGGCCATCGGCCGTCTCGAAGCCGACGGGCTCGTGCGGCAGCAGTCGCCGCGTGTCACGGTGGTCTCCGGTTTCGACGCCGAAGACATTCGCGACCTGTTCCAGGCTCGGCGCGCGCTCGAGGAGACCTCGGCCCGGCTCGCTGCCGAGCAGGGCGATCACGCGGTCTTCCTCGAACTCGCCGATGCCTTCCGGGCAGCGCATCCCGAGCGCGGAGAGGTCGCGGTCGACGACTACTACGTGCTGATCGCCCGCTTCGACGCCGCGGTCGATGCCGCGGTCGACAACGCCTACCTCACGCAGGCGCTGCGCACCATTCGCACGCACCTGGTGCGTGCCCGCCGCCTCGCGCGCGACAACTCCGCCCGGCTGCGGGCCTCGGTCGCCGAGCACGCGCTCATCGCCGAGGCGATCGCGGCCCGCGATCCCGAACTCGCCGCGCACGCCACCCACGTGCACCTCTACAACGCACTCGCCGCGATTCTCGACTCCCTGACGGACGTCGCTGCGATTCTCGACTCCCCGAAGGAAGGACGGCAATGACCGTTAACCACCACGTTCGCGTCTACAAGAGCGAAGAGAACCTGGCCCGCGAAGACCAGCTCGCCTGGAAGATCGCCGAGGTCGCCGCCGATCCGGTGGCGGTCGATTCCGACGTCGTCGACATGATCATCAACCGCATCATCGACAACGCCTCGGTGGCCGCCGCATCGCTGAACCGCGGTCCGATCATCGCGGCCCGCGCCCAGGCGCTCTCGCACCCGGTCTCGACCGGGGGAGCGGGATCCTCGATCTTCGGTCTCGTATCCACCGGGTCCGACGCCCTCAAGTCGAGCCCCGAGTGGGCAGCGTGGGCCAACGGCGTCGCGGTGCGAGAACTCGACTACCACGACACCTTCCTCGCGGCCGAATACTCGCATCCCGGCGACAACATTCCACCGATTCTCGCGGTCGCCCAGCACGTCGGCAAAGACGGCGCGGCGCTCGTGCGCGGCATCGCGACGGGCTACGAGATCCAGATGGACCTCGTGCGTTCCATCTGCCTGCACAAGCACAAGATCGATCACGTCGCTCACATCGGCCCCTCGGCCGCCGCGGGCATCGGCACGCTGCTCGACCTCGACGCCGAGACCATCTACCAGGCCGTCGCGCAGGGGCTGCATACGACCACCGCGACTCGCCAGAGCCGCAAGGGCGAGATCTCGACGTGGAAGGCGCACGCGCCCGCGTTCGCCGGCAAGATGGCGGTCGAAGCCGTCGACCGCGCCATGCGGGGCCAGACCTCTCCGTCGCCCATCTACGAGGGCGAAGACGGCGTGATCGCCTGGATGCTCGACGGCCCTGACGCCTCGTACACCGTGCCGCTGCCCGCGAAGGGCGAGGCGAAGCGCGCCATTCTCGACAGCTACACCAAGGAGCACTCGGCTGAGTACCAGGCCCAGGCGTGGATCGACCTGGCACGCAAGCTGCATAACGAGCGCCCCGAGCTCGCCGACCCCGCGAACATCAGCGCGATCGTGCTGCACACGAGCCACCACACGCACTACGTGATCGGCTCGGGCGCGAACGACCCGCAGAAGTACGACCCGAAGGCCTCGCGCGAGACGCTCGACCACTCGATTCCCTACATCTTCGCGGTTGCGCTGCAAGACGGCGGTTGGCACCACGTCGACTCGTACGCGCCCGAGCGCGCGGGTCGCGCCGACACCGTCGAGCTGTGGCACAAGATCACCACCGCCGAAGACGCGGAGTGGACGCGTCGCTACCACTCGGAAGATCCCGACGAGAAGTCGTTCGGCGGCCGCGTCGAGATCGAACTCGCCGACGGCACGAAGCTGGTCGACGAGATCGCCGTCGCCGACGCGCACTCGCTCGGCGCGCACCCCTTCGCCCGTGCCGAATACATTCGCAAGTTCCGCATCCTCGCCGAGCCGGTACTCGAAGAGACCGAGATCGAACGCTTCCTCGACCTGGTGCAGCGCCTGCCCGAACTCACCGCCGACGAGGTGCGCGAACTCAACATCGTCGCGGCTCCCGGAGTCATCGACCTGGCTGCGGCACCGAAGGGCCTGTTCTAGAACGTCATTCTGCGCGAGCCTGCGAGTCGCAGAATCTCACGCCTGAGTCGAGATCCTGCGACCTCGCGCAGGATGACGGAAATGAGGAATTCACATGCTGTATTCAACGACCACCCCTACTGAGAAGCGCCGCCTGCTGCGCGAGCGTCTCTCGACCGGTGAACTGCTGCGCTTCCCCGGTGCGTTCAACCCGCTGAGCGCTCGCTTGATCGAGCGAAAGGGCTTCGACGGTGTGTACATCTCGGGGGCGGTTCTCGCTGCCGACCTCGGGCTGCCCGATGTCGGGCTCACCACGCTCAGCGAGGTCGCCGGTCGGGGCGAACAGATCGCGCGCATGACAGAGTTGCCCGCGATCATCGACGCCGACACGGGGTTCGGGGAGCCGATGAACGTCGCCCGCACCATCCAGACCCTCGAGAACGCCGGCCTTTCCGGCTGCCACATCGAGGATCAGATCAACCCGAAGCGATGCGGCCACCTCGACGGCAAGACAGTGGTCGACGTCGACACGGCCGCCAAGCGCATCCGGGCCGCGGTTGACGCGCGTCGCGACGAGAACTTCCTCATCATGGCGCGCACCGACATCCGCGCGACCGAGACCGGAGCCGAGGGCCTGCAACTCGCCGTCGACCGGGCCAAAGCGCTGGTCGACGCGGGTGCGGACGCGATCTTCCCCGAGGCCATGCGCACGCTCGAGGAGTTCGAGGCGATCCGCAACGCCGTCGACGTGCCGATTCTCGCGAACATGACCGAGTTCGGCAAGAGCGAGCTGTTCTCGACCGCCCAGCTCGCTGACGTCGGCGTGAACATCGTGATCTGGCCGGTGTCGATGCTCCGGATCGCGATGGGAGCGACCGGGCGGGCACTCGACACTCTGAACGAGCAGGGTCACCTCACCTCGAAGCTCGGAGAGATGCAGCATCGTGCAGACCTCTACGAGCTCATCGACTACGAGGCGTACAACCACTTCGACACCTCGGTCTTCAACTTCGCGGTCGAAAGATGATCTCCGGAGCAAAGCTCCGAGGCCAAACGCTGAACCGCAGCGTCGCCTCGGCATAGACTCGGGATCCCGTCCGCCGCCCGCCCACTCAGGCGGGCGGGATCCCGAACACATCGAAAACCTGTCGCGAGATGCCTCGCGAGAACAGTCACCTGAAGCAAGGGAGCGAATCATGGCGGAGACTGAAATCAAGAAGGGCCTCGCCGGCGTGGTGGTCGACTACACCGCCGTGTCGAAGGTCAACCCCGAAACCAACAGCCTGCTCTACCGGGGCTACCCGGTGCAGGAGCTCGCGGCCACCCAGCCGTTCGAGGCGGTCGCCTATCTGCTCTGGAACGGCGAGCTGCCCACGCCTGAGCAGCTCGCGGAGCTGCGCGCGGAGGAGCGCAAGCACCGTGCGCTGTCGCCCGTCGTCAAGTCGGCGATCGACCTGCTTCCGCTCGAAGCGCACCCGATGGACGAGGTGCGCACGGCCGTGAGCGTGATCGGTGCGTCAGACACCGCGGGTGCCGGATCGGTGCTCGACGCCTCGGGCAGCCCCGAGGAGAACCTGGCCAAGAGCGTGCGACTGTACGCCGCGCTTCCCGCGATCGTGGCCTACGGTCAGCGACGCCGTCGCGGCGAAGAGCCCATCGAGCCGCGTGACGACCTCGACTACTCGGCGAACCTTCTGTGGATGACGTTCGGCGAGGAACCCGACGAGGTGGTCGTCGACGCGTTCAACCGCTCGATGATCCTTTACGCAGAGCACTCCTTCAATGCATCGACCTTCACCGCCCGCGTCATCACCTCGACGCTTTCCGACCTGTACTCGGCCGTGGTGGGTGCCATCGGAGCGCTCAAGGGCCCGCTGCACGGTGGAGCCAACGAGGCCGTGATGCACATCTTCACGGAGATCGGCTCAGCTGAGAACGTGGTGCCCTGGCTCGATCGGGCACTCGGCGAGAAGCGCAAGATCATGGGCTTCGGGCACCGCGTCTACAAGAAGGGCGACTCGCGCGTGCCGACCATGAAGGCCGCGCTCGACACCCTCGTCGAGCACTACGACCGCCCCGACGTGGCGGAGCTGTACGCGACACTCGAAAACGAGTTCGTGTCGCGCAAGGGCATCTATCCCAACCTCGACTATCCCTCTGGCCCCGCCTACAACCTGATCGGTTTCGAGACGCTCACCTTCACGCCGCTGTTCATCGCTTCCCGCGTGACCGGGTGGACGGCGCACGTCATGGAGCAGGCCGCGTCGAACGCCCTGATCCGGCCTCTCTCGGCCTACAACGGCCCCGAAGAGCGCCACATCGCGGGCTACGTTGCGAGCGAGGAGGAGATCGCGGCGGCGAATCGCGAGGCCGAGGCCGATTAGTGATCGCGCGGATAGGGGCTGCGGAACGAGGATGTGGTGAACAGGGATCTGGCAAGGCGGAGGAGGAAGGCTTCACTGGTGGTGAAGATTCCGACGACAACGCAGCCAGATCCCTGTTCACCGCACCGCAGCCGTAGTCCCTATCCGCGCGATCACCTAGCCGTGGCGCGGCGGCTGGGCTCCTGAGATAGCGTAGGTGCAAGTGTGAGGAGACGACGATGACCGAGTACACAGCCATCATCACCGAGACCCGTGACCGGGTCGCGACCATAACGCTGAATCGCCCAGAGGCGCTGAACGCGCTCAATTCCACGCTCGTGCGCGAGCTCATCGAAGCCGCGTTGGCGTTCGACGCCGATCCCGAGATCGGTGCGATCGTGATCACCGGTTCCGAGCGTGCCTTCGCAGCGGGTGCCGATATCAAGGAAATGGCAGAGCTCGGTTACTCGGAGATGTACCTGGGAGGGCCGTTTCCCGGGTGGAGCGGGTTCGAGCGCATGCGCACCCCCGTCATCGCGGCGGTAGCGGGCTCCGCCCTCGGCGGCGGCTGCGAGCTCGCGATGATGTGCGACATCATCATCGCGGCCGACACCGCGAAGTTCGGCCAGCCCGAGATCAACCTCGGGGTGCTGCCCGGTTTCGGCGGGTCTCAGCGTCTGCCGCGTGCGATCGGCAAGTACAAGGCGGCCGAGATGGTGCTCACCGGCCGCATGATGGGAGCCGAAGAGGCGGAGCGGAGCGGGCTCGTGTCGCGCGTCGTGCCGGCTGCTGAGCTGCTTGCCGAGGCCGCGAAGACCGCCGAGACGATCGCATCGAAGTCGCTTACCGCTGTCTACGCCGCGAAGGACGCGCTGCAGGCGGCTCAGGAGATGCCGCTCTCGGAGGGTCTGCGCTTCGAACGGCAGGCCTTCGCGGCCTCCTTCGCGACCGAAGACCAGAAAGAGGGCATGCGCGCCTTCGCAGAGAAGCGTGCCGCCGACTTCAAGCACCGCTGAGGGTGTGTCTCCCAAATCGGCGCATGCTGTGATGATTCGCAGAGCCCAGGCGCACCCGAGCTCGCGGTTGTAGCATCGTCCCAGCACCGCTTCGATACGGTGCCGGGGAGGCAGACATGGCTGGGTCGGAGCTGCTCGTGTCAGATCTTCTCGCGTCCGATTCATTCGCGGCCGAGCGCTCGCGGTTTCTCGCGGGCGACGGATCGGGGCACTCGGGCACGGGGGCGGGTGGAGCGGTAGTTCCCGCTGTCATTCGCGAGTCCTGGCAGCGATCGCTGGGAGAGGGGGTCGACCCGGAGAGCTCGGCGGTCTCCTACTTCGAGGTTGATCCGGAGCATCGGCTCGCGCGCTGCGCCAGGATGCCGGTGCAGCGGCTCGTCGACTCGCTTGCGGGGCTCGACATCGGCATCGTGGTCAGCGAGGAAACCTCGCGCATCGTGCACCGCCTCGACACGGGTGCGGCCGCAGCCAGGCTGCTCGACACGATCGACCTTGCCCCCGGTTCCGACTACAGCGAGTGCGCGGTCGGCACGAACGGCGTGGGCACGGCGCTCGCGTCGGGTCGGCCGGTGTATGTCGCCGGGGCGGCCTACTATCGCAGCCAGTTCACCGACTACGTGTGCGCGGGAGTGCCGATCCGCGACCCGGTGACCGGCTCCGTGACGGGAGTCATCGACCTTACCTGCGCTGCGCGCGATGCCAGCCCGCTGCTGATGGGACTCGCGCGCCAGGCAGCCGCAGAGATCGAGGATCTGCTGCTCGCAGCTGCGTCGGAGCCCGAACGCGCCGCTCTCGCCGCGTTCTCCGAGCTGTCGACGGCGATGCCCGTGGGCGTTCCGGTGCTCGCCGCGGCCGGGCAGGCAAGACTGCAGAACCGCGCGGCAGAGGCGCTGTTCTCGCCGGAAGAGTCGTCGCTGCTGGTGGCACGCGCCCGAGACGAACTCGGTGATCGCGACCTGGCGGAGTTTTCGGGATCGCTGCCAGGCGGGCTTGCCGCGTACCGCGCCACCGTGCGGCGGCTGGTCGACCGTTCGCCGGTGGGGCACGGCGTGCTGCTCGCTCTCGAAGCGGTCGCCCCGGCAGACGCCACCGGCTCGTCGCTCGCTTCGCGGCCGGTGCGATTGCGCAAGCGGGTGGATTGGCCGGCCCGGCCGGATCAGATGGACCGGCCCGATCGGCTGGACCGGACGGCCCGAGAACACACCGACGGCACCGATGCTATCGACAGCCTGGTCGACGGCATCGCGTTCGGGTCACGCACCCGATCGCGCGTCTGGCAGCTCGCCAGACGCGAGCTCTCGGCGATTCTGCGCCGCCGCGAGACCGTGATCGTGCTCGGCGAGGTCGGCACCGGCAAAGTGTCGCTCGTGCGTGAGACCGTCGCCCGGGAGCTCCCAGGGGTCGGTCTCGTCGTGCTCTCCGCCGCTGAGCTGCACGGTAGCGGTGACTTCGCCGACGCGGTGCGGGGCGCGCTTTCAGACGAAGCGGATCGCGTGGCGGTCGGGCGATCCGGCCCCCTCGCGGCGGGAGAAAAGGTGCTGCTGCTGCGCAATGTGCAGCAGCTCTCGGAAACGGAGCTGCGGCGGGTGGCTGCGCTGCTGCGGCGGCCGCGGGTGGGCGGAGAACGCGTGACGGTGTTGCTGACGGCCGAGGCGCAGGGTGCCGGCGTGCCCGAACTCGAAGTGCTGCTGCCGTACGTCTCCTACGCGGTCACGGTGCCGGCGCTGCGCGAGCGCGGAGACGACTTCGTGATCATCACCGAGCAACTGCTCGAAGCGATCGAGCCGGGCTCGTGGCGACGGCTCGACGCCGAGGCGCTGAACTCGCTCGCCACCGGGCACTGGCCGGGCAACATCACCCAGCTCGCCGATGCGCTCTCGCACGCGGTGCAGCAGTGGCTGGCGAGCGGGGCCGAACTGATCGGGCTGCGGCACCTGCCGTCGCACGCCTACTATGCCGGGCGGCGGTCGCTGGGCACCCTCGAACGAGAAGAGCGCAACGCGATCATCTCTGCGCTCTACCGAGCGCAGGGCAACCGCAGCGCGGCGGCGCGCGCCCTTGGCATGTCACGCGCCACTCTCTACCGTCGCCTCGCGTGCTACGGGCTCGAATAAAAGGTGCCGCCGGCACCGATCGCGCGGGCAGGGACGAGGGCCCGCCTGCGAAATCTGTGTCTGCGTGTGGGCGCGGGGTGTCTCACAATGAGACAGCGCGGCGAGAAATCGGCGGTGGATCGGTGCCCCTCCTGCCTAGGCTGAAACCGGTCGTCGCCAACACCCCGGCGGGCGGCTCGCGCACCTGGCCGCAAGGACACCGGTGCGGGCACTACATCGAGGTACGAAGGAGTAGGTCTTGAAGGCACTGGTTTACGAGGGTCCCGGTCAGAAGTCTTGGAAAGAGGTGCCCGACCCCCAGATTCAGCACCCCACCGACGTGATCGTCAAGATGGAGGCGACGACGATCTGCGGCACCGACCTGCACATTCTCAAGGGGGACGTTCCCGCCGTCACTCCCGGTCGCGTGCTCGGCCACGAGGGCATCGGCGTCATCACCGAGGTCGGCAGCGGCGTGAGCGGTCTCGCCGGCGGCGACCGCGTCATTCTCGCGTGCGTCAGCGCGTGCGGTCGCTGCAGCTACTGCAAGCAGGGGCTCTACAGTCACTGCCTCGCCGAGGAGGGCGCTTCGGGCATCGGATGGATCTTCGGCCACCTCATCGACGGCACGCAGGCCGAATACGTGCGCGTGCCCTTCGCCGAGAACTCGCTCTACAAGGTGCCGGAGGGCGTCAGCGATGCCGAGGGCATCCTGCTCTCCGACATCCTCCCCACCGGCTATGAGATCGGCATCCGCAACGGCCGCACCAAGGCAGGCGATGTGGTCGCCGTTATCGGAGCGGGCCCCGTGGGCCTCGCCGCGGTGATGACGGCACGCCTCAACGGCCCGTCGAAGGTGGTCGCGGTCGATCTCGACGACAACCGGCTCGAACGGGCTCGCGAGTTCGGTGCCACCGACACCGTCAACTCGGGTGACGCCGATTGGAAAGATCAGGTGCTCGCCCTCACCGACGGTCTCGGAGTCGACGTCGCCATCGAAGCCGTCGGCATTCCCGACACCTTCACCGGTGCCACGCAGATCGTGCGCCCCGGTGGCACCGTCGCGAACGTCGGCGTGCACGGCAAGCCCGTCGAACTCGCGATCAATGAGCTCTGGATCTCCGACATCGCCATCACGATGGGCCTCGTCAGCACGAGCACGCTGGGCATGCTGCTGAAGATGGTCGCTGAGAAGAAGCTCCCGGCCGACAAGTTCGTCACTCACGAGTTCACCTTCGACGAGATGCTCGAAGCGTATGACACCTTCGGAAACGCCGCGCAGGAGAACGCGCTCAAGGTGCTGATCCACTGACCCGGCGCGCTGATCCGTAATACCGGTTGAGGGTCCCTCCAACATTCGGAGGGGCCCTCAACCGCGAGTCGGGGCGATCCGGCGAAGTCAGGTGCCGCTGAGGGGCGGCGTCACTTCTGCGTAGTTGGGGATACTTCTCGCACTACTGACGGCCAGACGACGGTAAGAAGTGTGGCAATGGGGCCGAGGAACAGGCTGGCAAGAAACTAGGCCAGACGCGACCTGTTCTTTTGCTCTGCGAGACCGGCGTTGATGAGGGCCAAGCTGAACCAGAACAGACCGGTCGTGACGTATGTGTCCATGCTGCAACCATAGTGGGGCGGTGCTCTCGCCAGTCATGCCCAGAGCAGGACTTCTTCGCAGCGCGGTGCGCTGAGCGTCTGGGGCGCGTTAACCTGATAGACTGAGTCCAGTGACTTAGTCCATATTTGGGAGGTACGATGACGACGATCAACGTGCACGAGGCCAAAACGTATTTCTCTCGGTTTCTGGATCGTGCTCACGCTGGCGAGGAGATCATTCTTGCCAAGGCGGGTAAGCCCTACGCTCGGTTGATGCCTCTGCCGCCGACGCGTGTACCGGGGGGCCTGGAAGGTTTTGTCGGAGAGGAGTTCTTCGATGATCTTCCCGACGCTGAAATCGCTGCTTGGGAACGATAGGCGGGGCAATGGTGTGAAGAACTATTTACTCGATACTCATACAATTCTGTGGTGGTTCACCGACAGTGATGAGCTTTCCCCGCGAGCGCGGGATGCAATCGCTGATGAGGGGGCCGAGATCTTTTTGAGCGCCGCTTCGGCGTGGGAGGTTTCAACGAAGACCCGGCTCGGAAAGCTGCGGCATTTGCCCATGGCTGTGCGAAACTACCCTATTCTCGCGGCGCGCAACGGCTTTCGAGAGCTGTCGGTACAGGCGAACCACGGGTTACTCGCCGGAGCGCTCAAAGATCAGCACCGAGATCCGTTCGACAGAATGCTCGCGGCTCAGAGCATACTCGAGTCGATGACCGTCATTACGCGCGACCGGGCGATCGCATCGCTCGGAGCGAAGACACTGTGGTAGATATCCGCTCCCCTATTCCAGTGCGGATCGGAGCACGTCAATAGCACCGCTGACCGACACCGCACCGAGGTGCCAGAATAGAGGGGTCCGTGCGCGCAGAACCGCGTGCAATTCGTAAGGAGCGTCGATGACCTACAGCGTTGCGGTAGCCGGAGCCAGCGGGTACGCCGGGGGCGAGTTGCTGCGCCTGCTCGCGGGGCACCCGGAATTCGAGATTCGCACGGTGACCGGCCACTCGAGCGCGGGGCAACCGCTCGTCGAGTCCCAGCCGCAGCTGCGATCCCTCGCGCACCTCACCCTGCAGGCGACGACTCCCGAGGTGCTCGACGGCCACGACATCGTGTTCTTCGCGCTGCCCCACGGTGCGTCGGGCGAACTCACGGCTCAGTTGCAGAACGTGCGCCTCGCCATCGACTGCGGAGCCGATCACCGCCTCACGAACGCCGATGACTGGGCCGAGTTCTACGGCGGCGAATACTACGAGCACTGGAGTTACGGCGTTCCCGAGCTCATCATCGCCGAGCAGGCCGCCGACGGCGCGCGCATCTGGACCCGTCAGCGCGAGTACCTCGCGGGTGCAACGCGCATCGCAGCCCCTGGGTGCAACGCATCGACGGTTGCGCTGTCGCTCGCCCCGGGCATTGCGGCCGAGGCCATCGAGCCGCGCGACATCGTCAGTGTGCTCGCGGTCGGCCCGAGCGGGGCGGGCAAGGCGGCGAAGACCCACCTGCTTGGGGCCGAGCTCATGGGCACCGCCAACCCCTACGCGGTGGGCGGCTCGCACCGGCACATTCCCGAGATTCGCCAGGCGCTCCGCGGCGCGGGTGCCGCGGAGGATCCCACCATCAGTTTCACCCCCGTGCTCGTGCCGATGAGTCGCGGCATTCTCGCGACCTCGACGGCTCGACTCGCACCGGGGGTCACCGCGGCCCAGGTCAGAGAAGCGTGGGAAGACGCCTACGCGGCCGAGCCCTTCGTGCAGTTGCTGCCCGAGGGCCAGTTTCCGCGCACGGCCGACACTCTCGGGGCCAATACCTGCCTGATGGGCGTCACCGTCGACGAGGCCGCGGGCCGTGTCGTCGTGGTCGCCGCACTCGACAACCTTGCCAAGGGCACCGCCGGTGCCGCGATCCAGTCCGCGAACATCGCACTCGGCCTGCACGAAACCACCGGACTCAGCATGAATGGAGTTGCTCCGTGACCGTTACTACACCCCGGGGGTTCCGATCCGCCGGCATCGCCGTCGGCCTCAAGAGCACGGGCAAACCCGACCTCGCGCTCGTCGTCAACGACGGCCCCGAGCGCGCCAGCGCCGCCGTCTTCACCAGCAACCGCGCGCAGGCCAACCCCATCATCTGGAGCCGCCGGGTCGCCCAGAACGGAGCCGCCGCCGCAATCGTGCTCAACTCGGGCGGCGCCAACTGCTTCACCGGCGACTTCGGCTACGAGACCACGCGGCTCACCGCCGAGGCCGTCGCCGAGGCCATCGGAGAGCGCGATGCCGAGCGCATCCTGGTGTGCTCCACCGGTCTCATCGGCACCGGCGACCGCGTCTTCCGCGACCGCATCGTCTACAACGTGCCTGCGCTCGCCGCCGCTCTCTCGGACGACGACGCGACGGCTGCGGCAGCGATTCTCACCACCGACTCGGTCGAGAAGACCGCGGTGTTCGAGGGCCAGACCGAGGGCACGCGCTGGAGCATCGGAGCGATGGCCAAGGGCGCGGGCATGCTCGCTCCCGGGCTCGCCACGATGCTCGTCGTCATCACGACCGATGCGAGGCTCGACGATGCGGCTCTGGATCGCGCGCTGCGGCGCGCAACCGCCGTCAGCTTCGATCGCCTCGACAGCGACGGCTGCATGTCGACCAACGACCAGGTCACACTGCTCGCGAGCGGTGCCTCGGGGGTCGCGCCCGACGAGGAGGAGTTCTCCGAAGCACTGATCGCGGTCTGCGACAGCCTGGCGGCGCAACTGCAGTCCGACGCCGAGGGCGCGAGCCACGACATCGACATCGAGGTGCGCGGGGCCGCCAGCACCGATGACGCGGTCGAGGTGGGCCGATCCGTCGCCCGCAACAACCTCTTCAAGGCAGCGATCTTCGGCAACGACCCCAACTGGGGCCGCGTGCTCGCCGCGATCGGCACGACCCGGGCCGAATTCGACCCCTATCAGGTCGACGTCAGCTTCAACGGCGTGCGCCTCTGCCACGCCGGAGCCCCCGATCGCCCCGTCGAAGACTGCGATCTCAGCCCCCGCCGCACGCTCGTCGAGATCGACCTCTTCGCGGGCGAGCACGCCGCAACCATTCGCACCAACGACCTCACGCACGACTACGTGCACGAGAACAGTGCCTACTCCAGCTGATGAGAGGTTGCAAGGAGACACCGTGACCACCACGACGAAGACCCTCGACCACGAGCAGGCCGCTGCCAAGGCCCAGGTGCTCATCGAGTCGCTGCCCTGGCTCAAGAAGTTTCGCGGCAAGATCATGGTCATCAAGTTCGGCGGCAACGCGATGGTCGACGCGGATCTGCTGCGGGCCTTCGCCGAAGACGTCGTGTACCTGCAGCACACGGGCATTCTGCCGGTGGTCGTGCACGGCGGCGGGCCGCAGATCTCGCGCATGCTCGACCGACTCGGCATCGAGAGCGAGTTCAAGGGCGGTCTGCGAGTCACCACTCCCGAGGCCATGGACGTCGTGCGCATGGTGCTCACGGGCAAGGTCAACCCCGAGCTGGTCGATGAGATCAACGCGCACGGCCCGCTCGCGGCCGGCACCACGGGGGAGGACGCTGGGCTCTTCGTGGGTCGCCGCCGCCCGCCGCTCGAGGTCGATGGCGAGGTGGTGGATCTCGGCCTCGTCGGAGACGTGGCCGAAGTGCGCACCGCTCCCGTGCTGGCGCTGCTCGACGCGGGTCTGATCCCTGTGGTGTCGTCGATCGCGCCCGACGCCGATCGGCCCGGCGACTCGCTCAACGTCAACGCCGACTCGGCGGCCGCCGCGCTCGCCGCCGCGCTCGGGGCCGAGAAGCTGGTGATTCTCACCGATGTCGCTGGTCTCTACTCGAACTGGCCCGACACCGATTCGCTCGTGTCGAGCATCGAGGCCGACGACCTGGAGCGGCTGCTGCCGTCGCTCGAATCGGGCATGATCCCGAAGATGCGCGCGTGTCTCGACGCGGTGCGCGGCGGGGTGCGAAAGGCCGCGATCATCGACGGTCGCGAACCGCACTCGGTGCTGCTCGAGATTTTCACCGAGCGCGGCATTGGTACGGAGGTCACGCCTTGAGCGTGACCGACCATGAACACTTTGGTTTCTTCCGGCCGCGCCAGCGGGCGGAGGTTATTCCCTAGAATGACCGACCATGTGCGCTGCGGTTTTCTCCGTTCGCCTGAGCGAACGGAGGTCACGCCTTGAGCGTGACCGACCATCAGCGCTGCGGTCTCCTCCGTTCGCCTCAGCGAACGGAGGTCGCACCGTAGATATTTCGACACTGCTCGTGGCTCTAACGCTCGTCAGTTTTGCCGCGTTCTCGATTGTGCTCTCGGTGGTCGATGTGCGCGAGCGGCGGCTGCCGGATCGTCTGGTGCTGCCTGGTACGGTGGTCACGGCGGCGCTCGCGCTGGCGGCGATCGTGGCCGCGCAGGTCGAGTATGGTGCGGGGTCAGGTTCGACATCGACCATGCTTGCGACTCGCGGCGGGGCAGTGCGGTGGGCATTTGAAACGCTCGGTGGCGGCATCGCGCTGTTCGTCGCATTCCTCGGGATCGTTCTGCTGAGACCGGGTGCGTTCGGCGGTGGCGACGTCAAGGCAGCGTTGATGGTCGGGTGCGTGCTGGGTTTCGCGGGTGGCTGGACCGCGCTGCTGATCGGCACGGTGTGCGCTCTTGGCATCGCGGCCGTCTGGGGCGCGGTGTTGCGGGGCCGGCGATCCCGAGTCTCGAAGAACACCGAGGGCGAGGCGGCCGAGCTTCCTTTCGGCCCGTGTCTCTTCGCGGGCGGGTGGATCGGCGCGGCCCTTGCCACGCCGACCCTGTTCGGCTGAAGTGCGCCGCGCGATCGACCCCTCAAGACGCCTTCGCATGCATGCGCCAGCGGCGTGGATTCGAGCAACGGCGTGCTGAAATCGCGGAAAACTCACGCCGTTGCTCGAATCCAC
>JBKEBN010000088.1:0-40472 GCA_047973175.1 Leucobacter sp. | reverse complement strand
CCGGGCGGAGGGTCGACAGATCAACGCAAAGGCACCCTGCGGGCCAATCGTAGAGAAGGGTCAGACCGCTCCGACCGGGACTCCCCAATCCTTGCGAGACCGGGTAGAAACAGACTGACAGCCGTAGCCCATCGCCGTGATGCGCTCGGACCCGTCGGCCAGCATCGGGTCCATCATGAACCGGAAGCTCTCCTGATTGAGCGAGTAGGCCACGTACCGGCCGGCGAGCGTCAGATCGCCGTCGTAGCCGAGGGTGCTGGTGCCGCGGTCGATGGCGGGCGCGGGCTGCGCGTCGAGGTCGACGCGCGCCTCGTCGAGCAGGGTCGCGTAGTCGCGCCGTGCGGCGAGCATCTGCAGCGCCTCGCGGGTGCGGTAGGTGCGGCCGTTGCGGTGATCGTGGTACAGCATGCCGCCGGCTTCGATGCGGCCGCGGTGGGTGACCTCGTCATCGGGGAAGGTCACCTGCCCGGCTTCCGAGGAGACCATGAGGTATTCGTCGGTCTCCACGGTGCGCAGCGGCCTGAGGCCCAGGCGATCCAGACGCGCACCGATCACGTCGCCGTCGCTGAAGATCAGCGCGGCCGGGCCGTCGTTCTTCTCCTCGTAGAGCGAGAAGTGCTCCAGCATGGCGCGCACATCGGGAGTGAGCGTGCGGTCGTTCTCCCAGGCCGGGGGCATGAGCGAGACGACGGCCTCGACGAAATCGAGGCCGTCGTCGAAGACGCGGCTCTGCAGGGTCTGATCGAGGCGGCTGGAATCCGACTGACCCGGCGGGCGCACGATGCGCCGGTGCCGGGCGCTGGCGAGCGCCTCGTCCGAGATGCGGTTCTTGCGATCGGTGTTGAGCTCGCCGTTGTGCGCCATCAGCCGGAAGGGCTGCGCCATCGTCGGGTGCGGCTCGGTATTGGTGGAGAAGCGCGTGTGGAAGTACAGCGATCGCACCGCGTGCCGGGAGTCGCGCAGGTCGCTGAAGTACGAGATGACCTCGCCCGCGTTGAGACGCCCCTTGAGCACCTGCGTGCGCGCGCTGAGCGAGAGGGGATAGAGCCCGGCGAGCGCCGGATCCGCATAGGCCGAGGCCTCGATGTCGAGCAGCGCCGCGTTCGCCGCGCGGTCGATGCGGTCGCGATCGGAGGCCGTGTCGCGGTCGGTACCGGCTTCGGGATCGGCTGCCGCGTCGGGATCCGGATCGACCGCAGCGTCGGGATCGGATGCGAGGTCAGCCGCAGCGTCGCGAGCCGGATCGTCGGCGAGACGGAAGACCCACTGCACGATCGGCAGCTGGTACGCGAGCGCCCGCCCGCCGATGGCTCCGGCATCCACCGGCACGTCGCGCACCGCGAGGACTTCAAGACCCGCTTCCGCCAAGGCACCGTCGATGAGCGTGCGGGCCCGCCCGGCCTGGGCGGCATCGTCGGGCAGGAAGAAATTGCCCACGCCGAAGCAGCCGCTGCGCAGATCGACACCGGTCACCGCGCTGAAGAAGGCCACCGAGAGGTCGATGTTGACCCCGGCACCGTCGCCGACGCCCTCCGCCGACATACCGCCGCGGTGCGGAATCGCGCACAGCGCCTCATCTCCGCGCAGGATCACATCGTGGCTCTGCGCCCCGTCCTTGCGCGTGATGAAGCCGACACCGCAGGCGCTGCGGTCAAGCCGGGGGTCGTAGAGGCCGAGCTTTGGGTGGGTCACAAGAGTCTCCTGTATCCGGTGGGTTCCGGTTCGCGACGAGGCCGAGACATCGGTTAAGTGATCGCGGATATGCAATCTGACTTTGGTAAGTCTACCCTTAGTCTAATGATCACTACTTGCGGCCTGACGAGCGGCGCTCGTCGCGAGTTGCGATGCCCGTCCGCATGCCCCAGGCGTCCGCCGAAGCGTCCGCCGCACAGACTGACTATTCGCTGAGTATTGATCTGATGAAACTAAGTTGTACCTAAAATTACTGTCGTGAATCATAGCGATGCCTCCCCAGACGCCTTCGAGATCATCGACCCGGAATATCTCGACTGCGTGCTCGCCGGCGGTGACGTCAGCGACCTCAACGTGCTGCGCGCCTGGTGCGCAGCACTCCCCCACGAAAGCTACGGCCGCATCTTCATCGAGGTGTTCGCACCGTTCCAGATCCAACCATTCGCGACCCCGCCGCACATCGGCGTCACCTGGATCTGCCGCGAGGGGCTGCGCTCGACCCCCAGGCCAGGCATCGGCATCCCCCGCGGCCAGGCGCTCGCCAACGCGATCGACGCGTGGCTCGACGAGTGGCTGCGGGCCGACCCGGAGACCGGCCGCCACTTCACGCTCTGGGCGGGCGCGCAGACGAGCTCGATCATGCGCAGCTTCTGGGCACGGGTCGAGGCGGAGTTCACCGAGCTCTGGTCGAAGTGAGGCCTGATCACCAGGTGGTTGAGCGGAGACCACAGGCCGCAGTCGAAACTCTTTCTCTCCAGGCGATTGAGCGGAGGCCGCAGGCCGCAGTCGAAACCCTTTCTCTCCAGGTGATTGAGTCTAGGTGGTTGAGCGGAGGCCGCAGACCGCAGTCGAAACTACCGGCCCAACACCTCCGGGAAAGTTCATGATTTCGACTGCGCTGCGCTCCGCTCAATCACCTAAGTAGATTTCGACTGCGCTCCGCTCCGCTCGATCACCCGGGCAGCGCGATGCCCCGAAACGAACACTCCCAAAAATTATCTTGACGTCGAGATAAATTGGTGATCTTATTTAGGTAGACCTAAATAAGATCGGATGAATAGAGAGCCGCATGACCGAAGTACAAGATCTCGCCCGATTCGTCGAGTCCACCCGCTTGGAAGAACTCAGCGCGAACGCACTCGAACAGCTGAAGATTCGCGTGCTCGACACCCTCGGCGTCGCGATCGGTGCGCTCGACGCCGAACCGATCGTGGCGATCCGGGGTCTGCTCGACGACCTCGGCGGCACACCGGCCTCGACGCTGATCGGCGGCGGCAAGACCAGCCCCGAGCGAGCGGCCTTCTTCAACAGCGCGCTGAGCCGCTACCTCGACTTCATGGACTCCTACCTCGCGAAGGGCGAGACCAACCACCCCTCCGACAACCTCGGTGCCGTGCTCGCCGCGGCCGAGAGCGTCGATGCCTCCGGGGCCGAGTTCCTCACCGCTTTCGCGGTCGCCTACCAGGTGCACACCCGTCTCTCCGACGTCGCCCCGGTGCGCGCCAAGGGCTTCGACCACACCACTCAGGGTGCCTTCGCCGCCGCGGCCGCAGCCGCGAAGGCCATGCGCCTGCCCGCCGAGCAGATCGCCAACGCGATCGCGATCGCCGGCACCGCCAACGTGGCGCTGCGCGTCACACGCACGGGCAACCTCAGCCACTGGAAGGGGCTCGCCTACCCCCACGTCTCGAAGGAGGGCACGTTCGCCGCGCTGCTCGCGAGCCGCGGCATCACCGGCCCCGAAGAGGTGTTCGAGGGCAACAATGGTTTCAAGGACTCGATCGCGGGCGAGTTCGAGATCGACTGGTCGCGCGAAGACCTCGAGAGCGTCACGCGCACGATCATCAAGAAGCACAACGCCGAGATCCACTCGCAATCGGCACTCGACGCCGCGCAGGATGTGCGCGCGCAAGACGGCTTCAACGTCCGCGCCGTCGAGGAGGTGCGGCTCACCACGTTCGACGTCGCGCACTCGATCATCGGCGGCGGTGAGGAGGGCGACAAGCGCCTGGTGCGCACGAAGGAGGAGGCGGATCACTCACTGCCGTGGATGCTCGCGGTGGTGCTGCTCGACGGCCGCCTCACGCCTGAGCAGTACGATCCCGAACGCATCGTAGCCGACGACGTGCAGAGCCTGATGACGAAGGTCAGGATCACGCCGAAAGACGAGTTCTCCGCCCGCTTCCCGCAGCAGATGCCCGCCGACCTCGAGGTGGTTCTCGCAGACGGAACGGTGTTCCGCTCTTCGCAGGACAGCTACCACGGCTTCCACGACAACCCCCTCGACTGGGAGGCCGCGCGTCTCAAGTTCGACACCCTCACCGTGCCCTTCGCAGACATCGAGCTTCGCGACGAGATCGCAGAGATCGTCCACGGTCTCGAGCACCGCAGCGTCTCGGAGCTCACCGCGGCGCTGGCGCGATTTCCCGCCACCCGCCGCAACTGAACCGGCTCAAATACGAGCCGCGACCCAGAACCGAAAATCCGCAGAGAGAGAAAGCACTCACCATGAGCAACGCAGTACCCCACGACGTCTCCTTCAACTTCGTGCCCCGCGCCTACCGCCCCGCGAAGCCCCGCACCTTCGGCGTGACCGAGATCCGCGCCCCCTACTACGCGACCTTCGGCACCCGCCACCTGCAAGACGTGTTCGACGTCGCGGGCCAGTGGGTCGACGGCATCAAGTGGGCGGGTGGATCATTCTCGCTCGTGCCGACCGAGCAGGTGCGGGCCTTCAGCGACATCGCGCACGAGAACGACGCCTACGTCTCGTCGGGTGGGTGGATCGAGACCGTGCTGCGCTACGGTGACGACGCGGTCCACCACTACCTGAAGGAGGCCAAGGAGGTCGGTTTCGACGTGATCGAGATCTCCACCGGCTTCATCATGCTCAACACCTCCGGGCTGCTGCGCCTCGTGGAGAAGGTCGTCAAGGCCGGGCTCAAGGCGAAGCCGGAGCTGGGACTGCAGATCGGATCGGGCGGCGACTCGAGCGAGGCCGAGCTCGCCGCGGAGAGCAAGAAGGACATCGGCGACCTGATCGACCGCGGCAAGCGGGCGCTCGACGCCGGGGCCTCGATCATCATGATCGAGTCGGAGGGCATCACCGAGAACGTCACCGAGTGGGACACCGGAGCCGCGGCCTCCATCATCAACGGCCTCGGCCTGGAGAACGTGATGTTCGAGGCCGCCGACGGTCCGGTCTTCGAGTGGTACGTCAAGAACTACGGCAACGAGTGCAACCTCTTCGTCGACCACAGCCAGATTCTGCAGTTGGAGGGCCTGCGCCAGAACGTCTGGGGCAACAAGAGCACCTGGGGGCGCGTCATCAACCCCGCGCCGTAAGTGATCGCGCAAGACACTGACGGAGACAGAGACCCCGGCAGAGACAACGAACGGAAGCACCAGACAGAGACCGGAGGAGGAGCGGCGGAGGCCGCTCCTCCTCCGGTTGACGCGTGCCCAGAGTGAACGGAACTTCATGAGCACATCCACCCCCGCGAGACCGTGCGGCACGAGCGCGGTTCGCTCACAGCCCGCACCCGCGCCGACGCCCGCACCCCCTCCCGAGGGCGCGGGCGTTCACCGCGTCGCGACGGGTTCGGCCCACGCGAAGGCGGTCCTCTTCGGGGAGCACGCCGTGGTGTACGGCGCGCCGGCGATCGCCGTGCCGCTGCACCGGCTCGAGGTGGAGGCCGAGCTTCGGCCGGCACCCGAGGGCGAACTCCGCATCGAGAGCGAGCTCTTCGCCGGCACCGATTCCGCGGCACCCGAGTGCATGCGTCCGGTGATCACGGCGCTGCGTGCGGCACTGCTCGCAGCGGGGGTGGCCGACGACCGCGTGCAGCTGCGCATTCGCAGCGCTATCCCGCACGGCCGCGGCCTCGGCTCGAGCGCGGCCGTCGCCGCGGCGATCGCGCGCGCTGCGGCCGATCTCGGCGGCACCGAACTCGATCCCGAGGAGTGCCACGCGGTCGTGCAGCGGGCTGAGCGGGTCGCGCACGGCAACCCCAGCGGCATCGACGCCCGCGCCGTCGCGGCCCGCGGGCCGATCCGGTTTCACGCGGGCGAGGTCTCCGCGGTCGGCGTCGAAGCGCCGCTCGCCTTCGTTCTCGCCGACTCCGGTGTTTCGGGATCGACCGCTGCGGCCGTCGAGAGCGTGCGGGAGCGCCGAGCGGCCGACCCCGAGGGAATCGGAGCGCTGCTCTGCCGGCTCGCCGACATCTCAGAGGGGTCGACGCTCGACCTTCGCCTCGGCGACCGCGCGGCCCTCGGAGCGCGCATGCTCGAGGCCCACGAGTTGCTCGGACGCATCGGGGTGAGCACCCCCCAGCTCGACGCCCTCGTCGACACGGCCCGCGCCTCCGGAGCGACCGGCGCGAAGCTCACGGGCGGCGGGCGCGGCGGCTGCGTGCTCGCGCTCGCCGATTCGGAGGGCGACGCCGAACACATCGCGCTGGCGATGCGGGCCGCTGGAGCCTCGCGCACCTGGACGATGACGGTGCCGGTCGCATGAGCGCCGCACCGATCGTGGCCGGGAACGCCGCCACCGCGCGCGCCTTTCCCAACATCGCGCTGGTCAAATACTGGGGCAAGCGAGACGAATCGCTCATCATCCCGGCGGCGGGAAGCCTGTCGCTGACCCTCGACGTCTTTCCGACGACCACGACCGTCGGACTCGCGCCCGAGAACGCTGGCTCCCCCGTCGGCGCTGCCGCCAGCGCCGCCAGCATCGACGGCCGCGACAGCCCTGCCAGCGCCGACATCTTCGAGCTGAACGGTGCCCCGGCGAGCGACGAGGCGCTGCGACGCGTCACCCGCTTCCTCGACCACGTGCGCGCCCGCGCGGGGTCTGAGCGGCGGGCAATCGTGCGCTCGCGCAACGAGGCACCGACCGGCGCGGGCCTCGCGTCCTCCGCGGCCGGCTTCGCCGCGCTCGCGACGGCGGCCGCGGCGGCCTACGGTCTCGACCTCGATCGCCCGGGGCTCAGCAGGCTCGCCCGCAGGGGATCCGGATCGGCCTCGCGCTCGATCGTACCCGGCGTCGCGGTCTGGCACGCCGGGCACGGCGACGAGTCGTCGTTCGCCGAGGCCATCTCCGCACCGGAGATGCGCATGGTGCTCGTGACCGTCGACGGGGGGCAAAAGGCCGTCTCCAGCCGAGCCGCGATGCGCCGCACGGCGATCACGTCGCCCTTCTACCCGGCCTGGGTGCGGTCGACCGAGGTGAGCCTCGATGCCATGATCGAGGCCTGTCGAGTCGGTGATTTCACCCGCATCGGCGAGATCACCGAGTCTCACGCCCTGAGAATGCACGCGGTGATCCAGTCGGCCGAGCCGCCCATCCGCTACCTGAGGCCGCGCAGCATCGCCGTGTTCGACGCGATCGCCGAGCTGCGGGCAGGGGGCGTCGAGGCGTACGCAACCGCCGACGCCGGCCCCAACGTGGTCGCCCTGGTGCGCCCGCGCGACGCCGAGGTCGTCGCCGAAGCGCTCGCCGGCCTCGGCGGGGTGCGCGTCGCCGCCCCCGGCCCCGGCGCAGCGCTCGTGCCGACGCCGCTCTCTTCAACGCCGCTCTCTTCGCCGCAGCTCCCCTCCGCGCAGCTCCTGTCAGCGGAGGTGGCGTCGTGATCGAGACCCGCGCCTCGGGCAAGCTGTACGTGGTCGGCGAGTACGCGGTGGTCGAGCCGGGCCAACCGGCCGTGCTCGTGGGCGTCGACCGCTTTCTCACGGTCCGCCTCACCGAGGCACCCGCGGGGGCAGAATCCGGCCGGGTGCACTCGAACCGCTACGGGCGCACGCCGCTCACGTGGTCGCGCAGTCGCGACGGCATCGTGCTCGAGCACGAGCCCTACGACTACGTCTTTGCGGCGATCGCCGCCGTGGAACAGCTGCGCTCGGAGCTGGGCCTGCCGCCGCGCTACTTCGATCTCGACATCGGCAGTGAGCTCGACGACGCCGACGGGCGCAAGTTCGGGCTGGGATCCTCCGCCGCCGTCACGGTCGCCACCGTCACGGCGCTCAACGAGTTCTACAATCTCGGGCTCACGCGCACCGAGAGCTTCAAGCTCGCCCTGCTCGCCACGATCGAGGTGGCTCCGAATGCCTCCGGTGGAGATCTCGCCGCGAGCGTCTTCGGGGGCTGGATCCGCTACACCTCCCCCGACCGGGAAGCCCTGCGCCTGCACCGCTCCGTGCACGGCGTCGCCGCGACGCTCACCACCCCCGAGGAGTGGCAGGGGTACGGCGTCAACCGCCTGGCTCCCCCGGAAGACCTCCGGTTGCTCATCGGATGGACCGGAACGCCCGCGTCGACCGAACGGCTCGTGAATCGCGTGCATCACACGGGGCGCGACATCGGCCGCCCCTTCTCTTCCTTCCTCGGCCAGAGCCGGGAGTGCGTCGATGCTCTCGTCGAGTGCCTCGGCGGGAGCAGCGGCGAGGGCATCGGCGAGAGCGGGGCCGGGGCACTCGACGTGATCAAGCGGGCGCGCCACCTGCTTCAGCTGCTCGGCTCCTCCGCCGGGGTGCAGCTCGAGACCGCCCGGCTGCGAGCGCTCTGCGACATCGCCGAGCAGCACGGGGCAGCGGCGAAACCCTCGGGGGCAGGAGGCGGCGACTGCGGCATCGTGCTCGCCGACGCCGACCTGCCCGTGCGCGGCATGCTGCGGGAGTGGGAGGCTCACGACATTCGGCGGCTGAGCCTCTCAGCGCGACCGGCGGAGGGAGGGACCGATGGATTCTGAGACCGCGCCGGGATCTGAGACCGCGCCGCCGCCATCGGTGCGAGCCGCCCGAAAAGACGATCACCTGCGCCTCGCGGCCGAGAGCCGCGCCGCCGCGCGCCCGCGCAACGAGTTCGACGACCTCGAGTTTCTGCATCACGCCCTGGACGGCGTCGACGCGCACCTCGTCGACCTGAGCGTTCGGGTGGACCGCTGGCGGTGGCCGCTGCCCCTGTACATCAACGGCATGACCGGCGGCACCGAGCTGACCGAGCGCGTCAACCGCGAACTCGCCATCGCAGCGCGCGAGACGGGGATCCCGATGGCGAGCGGTTCGGTCTCCATCGCCCTCGACGACCCCGATGCGGTGCGCAGCTTCGCCGTGATTCGAGAGGAGAACCCCGACGGCTTCGTCATGGCCAACCTCGGCGCGGGAAGCAGCCCGGAGCGGGCGAAGCGCGCGGTGGAGCTTCTCGGCGCGAATGCGCTCCAGCTCCACCTGAATCCGGTGCAGGAGACCGTCATGCCCGAGGGCACGCGCGACTTCTCCCGCTGGCCGGAGCTGCTCGAGCAGCTCGTCGCCGCGTCCCCGGTGCCCGTCATCGTCAAGGAGGTGGGTTTCGGTCTGAGCCGGCGCACCCTGGAACGGCTGGCGCAGATCGGGGTGCGAGTCGCCGACGTGAGCGGATCAGGCGGCACCGACTTCGTTCGCATCGAGAACAGTCGCCGCGCTGCCGAGGCGCAGCCGTGCTTCGGCTTCTTCGACGGCTTCGGCCAGTCGGCGCCCGCCTGCCTGCTCGACGCTCCGGAGGGCGGCCCGCAGCTGCTCGCCTCGGGCGGGGTGCGCCACCCCCTCGACGTCGTGAAGGCGCTCGCCCTCGGCGCTCGCGCGGTCGGCGTCGCCGGGGCCTTCCTCGACGCCGTGCTCGCGGGCGGTGCCGAGTCGCTCGTGCGAGTCATTCGAGACTGGCGCGAGCAGACCACCGAGCTGTTCGCGCTGCTCGGTGCCACGCGCGCGGAGAAGCTTTCCGCCACCGACGTGCTCGTGCGGGGCCGGCTGGGCGAGTTCTGTCGGCTGCGCGGCATCGATGCCTCGCGGCTCAGCGATCGCTCGCAGACCCGCGATCCCATCCAAAACACCACCAGCAGCTCCGCTGCGCACCTGAGAGGACAATTCCGCCGGTGAACGATCCGAATGATCCGCACGATCCCGAGAGAGTTACGACCGCGATCCCCACGCGCTGGGTCGGCCCGATCCGCGCGAGCGGGCGGGCCCTGAGCAGCGAGACGCAGAGCGCCGAAGTACCGGGCGGGGAGGCACCGGGCAGCAACGCACCGCGCAGCGAGGCACAGAGCTGCGAGACCGCGCGCAGCGGCACCGCGTGCGCAGAGTTCGAGGTGCCGCTCGCCAGCTACGAGACCCCGCTGTGGCCCTCGGTCGGTCGCGGAGCGCGGGTGTCGCGTGCGGTGCCCGGGGGAATCCGCACGGTCATCGTCGGCGAGCGGATGACCCGCTCCGTGCTCTTCGTCGCGGACGACGCGGTCGGCGCGCACCTGGCGTCGCAGCAGATCACCGCCCGCATCCCGGAGCTCGAACGCGTCGTGACCGCGAGCAGTCGGCACGCGAGACTCGTCGAGGTGCACCCGGAGATCGTGGGCCACCTGCTGTTCGTGCGCTTCGCGTTCTCCACCGACGACGCTTCGGGCCACAACATGGCGACGCAGGCGGCCGATGCGCTCATGGATCAGATTCTGTCGTGGGGTCTCGGGATCGGCTACGGTTCGATCTCCGCGAACCTCTGCGTCGACAAGAAGGCCTCTGCCGTCAACGGTGTGCTCGGTCGCGGGCGCAGCGTCGTCGCCGATATCCTGATCCCGCACCGTGTCGTGCGACAGCAGCTGCGCACCGATGCCACGCGCATCAGCGAGCTCGTCGTGCGCAAGAACCTGGTGGGCAGCACGCTCGCGGGTGCGATCCGTTCGGCGAACGCCCACTACGCGAACATGCTGCTCGCCTTCTACCTCGCGACCGGGCAGGACGCGGCCAACATCGTCGAGGGTTCGCAGGGCATCACCCTCGCAGAGGTGCGCGAGGAGGGGCTCTATTTCTCCTGCACGATTCCGCACCTGATCGTGGGCACGGTCGGCAACGGCAAGCACCTGCCCCACGTGGAGTACGCCCTGGAGCGCCTGGGGTGTCGCGAAGAACGCGAGCCCGGAGCGAACTCGCGCCGCCTCGCCGCGATGATCGCCGCGACCGTGCTGTGCGGCGAGCTTTCGCTGCTCGCCGCGCAGACCAACCCGGGAGAGCTCATGGCGGCTCACCGTCGCTTCGAGCGCGAGGGGGCTGGCGCGTGACCGTCATCGGCATCCACGATCTCGAACTCGCCGCCCCGCACTACGCCCTCGACCTCGCACGGCTCGCCGATGCGACCGGTATCGACCCGGCGAAGTACCGCATCGGCCTCGGCCAGGACGAAATGGGGGTGCTCGCGCCCGACGAAGACATCGTCACCATGGGAGCGACGGCGGCCCAGGCGATCCTGCGGCGGAACGGTCTCGGGGGCATTCGCACGGTGCTGTTCGCCACCGAGTCAGGGCTCGACCAGTCGAAGGCCGCGGGCATGTTCGCGCACCGCCTGCTCGGTCTGCCGCCGCACGTGCGCGTCATCGAGTTGAAACAGGCCTGCTACGGCGGCACGGCGGCCCTCCAAACCGCGATCGGCCTCGTGAGCCGGGCACCGTCGGAGCGCGTGCTCGTCATCGCGAGCGACGTCGCCCGCTACGAGCTCGGTTCACCGGGAGAACCCACGCAGGGTGCCGGGGCGGTCGCGATGCTCGTCTCGGCCGATCCCGCACTCGTCGAGATCGAGCCCCTGTCGGGCCTGCACGCCGCTGACGTCGACGACTTCTGGCGTCCCAACGACTCCTCGACGGCAATCGTCGACGGCTCCCTGTCGGTCTCCGCCTACCTCGACGCGCTCACCTCCTCCTGGGACGACCTGAGTCGCAGGGGCGGTCCGAGCGTCTCGAGCATCCACCGTTTCGCCTACCACCAACCCTTCACGAAGATGGCGTGGAAGGCGCACCGGCGTCTCGCCGAGCACGTCGGTGCGGGTGCCGAGATCGGCGCGCTCGGCAGCCCCGGCGCGCCCAGCGCTCTGAACGCGGCCGGCAGCCTCAGTGAGCTCGGAGCGCTCGGCAGCCTAGACGGCCTCGACGGCCTCGACACCGGGGCGGTCTACAACCGGCGCACGGGCAACACGTATACCGCCTCCCTTTTCGCGAATGTCGCGGCGCTGCTCGACCACGAGGCCGGTCTTGAGGGGTGCAGGATCGGCATGTTCAGCTACGGCTCGGGCTGTGTCGGCGAGTTTCTCACCGGCATCGTGCGGCCCGGCTACTGGGTCGGCGACCGCGCGTCGCGCGTAGTCGCCGCCCTCGACGCCCGCGAACCGCTGGAAATCGAGCGGTACCGCGAACTGCACGCGGCCGAGCGCACGAGCGCGGAGGACTACGAGACGCCGCGCGTCACGAGGGCACCGTTCCGCTTCGCCGGCGTCAGCGGGCGCGCTCGCCGCTACGAAGAGACGGCGGCATAGCGCGGACCTGCTTTCGAGCCTCGCGGGATCGCCAGCACCCACTTCCCCGCACCGCGCTGCCCCGCGCCGCGCTGCACCCGGGCCGGTCTCGCCCCCGTGCCGCGCCCAGGCCGGCCTCACCCCCAACCGGCCTCCCTGCCCGCCCCGAGTCAGCTCCGCCTGACCCCTTCTGGAAGACGCAAATGGCTGGTATAGCGCCCGATACCGACCATCTGCATCTTCCAGAGGCAGGGTACGGAGGTGAAAAAGGAGGCAGGCAAGGGAAGCAGGGACAGCGCGCTTTCGAGCGTCGAGGCGCGCTGTCCCCGGACAGATCTCGCCTCACGCCGCCCCGCGCTGCACCCACGCCGGTCTCGCCCCTGACTGGTCTCCTGCCCCCGCACCGCACCGCACCGGCCTGGGGCCGGCCTCGCCCCCGACCGGTCTCCCCACCCGCCCCGAGTCAGCTCCGCCACACCCCTCTGGAAGACGCAAATGGCTGGTATAGCGCCGCATACCGACCATTCGCGTCTTCCAGAGAGGGTGGGGAGAGACAGGGACGGAGGTGAAGTAGGGAAAGTAAAGAGAAGCAGGGCGGCAGGGCGGCAGGGCTGCAGGGCTGCAGGGCTGCAGGGAAGAGGGACCGACGGGAGGCGCATAAAGCAGGGGAAGCAAGGGAAGCAGGGACAACGTGCTTTCGAGCGTCGAGGCGCGCCGTCACACCTGGCGCAGGCACACTACACCTGGCGCAGGCGCGCTACACCAGCCGCGGGCACACTACACCAGCCGCGCGCCGGGTACGGGCCCGAAGGCGGTGAGCGCACGCACGCCGGCGCGGCCGAGCATCGCGCGCAGCTCGGCCGCTTCCTGCGGTGTCTCCACCAGAAATGCGACGGTGGGGCCCGATCCCGAAACAATGCCGGCCAGCGCTCCGCGCGACTCTCCCAGTTCGAGCAGCCGCAGCAGCTCGGGCGCGAGCTTCAGCGCGGCCGCCTGCAGGTCGTTGTGCATGGAGTCGGCCAGCGACTCCGCGTCGCCGATGCGCACGGCCTGCAGCACGGCGGTGTCGACCTTGACGTGATCGGGCTGCTGCCCCAGGTCTCGCAGGTGCGCGTCACGGTGCAGGTCGAGGGCACGATACACCACCGGGGTGCTGAGACCCGAGTCTGACAGGGCGAGCACCCAGTGGAACTCTCCCTTCGCGAGCGCCGGGCTGAGCTCATCGCCGCGCCCGGTCCCCACCGCGGTGCCGCCCTCGAGCGCGAACGGCACGTCCGCGCCGAGCTCCGCCGCGAGCGGCAGCAGGCCCGCGCGGCCGAGGCCGGTGCCCCAGAGTTCGTCGCACGCGACGAGGGTGGCTGCGGCGTCGGCCGATCCACCGCCCATGCCCCCCGCGATCGGCACGCGCTTCAGCACCGTCAGCGCGACGCCCTCCGCGCAGCCCGTGCGGCTTGCCAGGAGCCGGGCCGCGCGCATCGCCAGGTTGGTGTCGTCGGTCGCAAGCCCGGAGACGTCGATCGGGCCGGTGAAGCTCACGGAGAAGTCGGCGGCGCGAGTCGCGGTCACCTCTTCGAACAGCGACACCGCCTGATACAGCGACGCGACCTCGTGGTAGCCGTCGTCTTGCAGCGCGCCTACGCGAAAGAACACGTTGATCTTGCCCGGTGCTCGCACCGTGACCGATCTCGCGTGTTTCTCACCCATACCTACACGCTAGCGCACGTCGGAGACACCGATTTACACACCGGTTTACAGTCCGGTATTGCGCGCGCGGCAGATCGCCAGGTAGTCGTCGATGCTCAGTTGCTCGGCGCGGGCCGTCGGATCGAGATCGGCGGCCTCGATCACCGCGACCGTGGCGGCCAGGTCGCCGAGCACCGGCTGCAGCGACTGCCGCAGCATCTTGCGGCGCTGCGCGAAGGCGGCGTTCACGAGCTCGAAGGTGCCTCGGCGCTCGGCTTCGCTGCCGCGCGGCTCACGAAGGCGCTCGTAGCCGACCAGCACCGAGTCGACACCGGGCACCGGCCAGAAGACACGGCGACTCACGGTGCCGGCGATGCGCCACTCGCCGTACCACGCGGCCTTGGCGCTCGGCGCACCGTACTCCTTCGACCCCGGCCCGGCCGCAATGCGATATCCCACCTCGGCCTGCACCATCACGAGCCCGCTGCGCAGGCCCGGAATCAGTTCGAGCAGGTGCATCAGGATCGGCACCGAGACGTTGTAGGGCAGGTTCGCCACCAACACCTCCGGCAGCGCGCTCTCCTCGTCCCGCGCGGAAGACGGCGAAGACGACGAAGACGCAGCATCGCCCGCCTCGGCGTCGGAATCTGCGACCGCGCTCAGAATCGCGGAGCGCGTCAGTTCGAGCGCGTCGGTGTTGATAACGCGCAGTCGGTGCGCGCCGGCGTCGGCAAAGATCTGCGGCTGCATCGTTCGCGCGGTGTGCGGAAGCTCCGCCGCGAGGTGCCGGTCGATTTCCACGGCTGTGACGTCGGCTCCGACCTCGGTGAGCCCGAGGGTGAGGGATCCGAGCCCCGGCCCGATCTCGAGCACGCGGTCTCCCGCTTCGACACCCGCGAGGCGCACGATCTTGCGCACCGTGTTGGGGTCGATGACGAAGTTCTGGCCGAGCTTCTTGGTGGGCGAGACGCCGAGCCGCTCGGCGAGTTCGCGCACCTCGTTCGGCCCGAGCAGCGACGGCCGCTCGGCGGGGGCACCGTTCTCGCGCGCGGACTGCGCAGACTGCGCCGAACTCCCAGCCGCCGATTTCTCCGGCCCCGCCGAGCTCCCAGCTACCGGAACGCCGCCAGCCACCGGACCACCGGCCCCCGGGCTCCCGGCCGCGACGCTCACGACTCCTCGGGATCCCACGAGCCGTACACGCGCTCGGTGTTGGCTGCGATGCGCGCGCACACCTCGTCGAGCGGCTGCTCCAGCGTCTCGGCCATGCGTCGCACCGTGTAGGGCAGCAGGTAGGGAGCGTTGGGCCTGCCGCGGTAGGGCTCGGGGGTGAGGAACGGCGAGTCGGTCTCGGCGAGCACCAGCTCGGGCCGCGCGATCGCCAGCGCCTCGCGCAGCGCGGGCGCGTTCTTGAAGGTCGAGGTGCCCGCGAACGACATGTACCAGCCGTGCTCGTTGCAGATGCGCGCGAGGCGCACGTCGCCCGAGAAACAGTGGAACACCGTGCGCTCGGGAGCCCCGACTCGCTTGAGCGTCGCCACGACCTCGTCGTGCGCGTCGCGGTCGTGAATCTGCAGCGCGATGTCGTTGGCCTTCGCGATCTCGATGTGCGCCTCGAACGATTCGATCTGCGCTTCGCGCCCGTCTTCTCCCGTGCGGAAGAAGTCGAGCCCGGTCTCGCCGACGGCGCGCACGCGCGGCTGCGAGGCCAGGCGACCGATCTCGCTGAGGTGCGCGCACAGCAGGCCCCGGTCTGCGAGGCGCGGTGCCTCGTTCGGGTGCAGCGCGACGGCGGCGAGCACGCGCGCGTCGCTTGCCGCGAGCTGCGCGCTCCAACTGCTCGTCTCGAGGTCGGTGCCGACCTGCACGATGCCGCGCACGCCGACGGCCGCGGCCAGATCCAGCGACTCCAGGGGATCGAGCTGATCGAGCTCGTCGAAGCTGTGCTCGAACTCGATGTGCGCGTGGTTGTCGTAGACGGCGATCGGCAGCGGCTGCGGGCTCGCGGGCCGCTGGGCACCTCGCGCTTTCGAACTGTTGCCCGCGCTCTCAGCAGAGCGCTTGCGCAGTCCGCCGGCTGGCACGCCGCCGGTCATCTCGGGGTGCTCGTTCACTTCGCGACGACCTCTGCCGCTGTGCGCGGCACCGGCTGCTCAGCGGATGCTGACGCCTCCGCTTCATTCGCAGCCATAATGCGCGGAAAGAGCACGTCGAGCGACCGCTGCGGCGTGCCCGCGGGCAGTCGGCCCCAGCTGCCGGCTGCCCGAATCGGCTGGGATTCGAGCGAGCCGAGCGCTTCGTCGGCTCCGAGCGCGGTCCACAGCTTGGCGGTGGCGATCGGGATCACGGGGTGCAGCAGCTCGGCGAGCGCGCGCAGCCCCTCGGTCGCGGTCGCCAGCACCGTCGCGAGTCGCTCCCGCTGCTCGGGGTGCTTCGCCAGGGCCCACGGCTCCTGCTCGGTGATGTACCCGTTCAGCGCGTCGACCAGCTGCCAGATCTCGGCGATGGAGTCGTGGATCGCGAACGCCTCGATCTTCGCGTCGGCCGCCGCCGCGACGGTCTCGGCCAGCTCGCGGATCGCGCGATCCGCCGCCGCCTCTTCACCCGCCTGCGGCATCTCGGCACCGAAGTACTTCTTGTTCATCGCGAGTACGCGGCTCGCGAGGTTGCCGAAGCCGTTGGCGAGTTCGGCCTGGTAGCGAGCCGACAGGTCTTCCCAGCTGAATGAGCCGTCGTGCCCGAAGGAGATGGCGCGCATGAAGTAGTAGCGGAAGGCATCGGAGCCGAAAGTGTCGGTGATCTCGTTGGGGGCGATACCGGTGAGCTTCGACTTCGACATCTTCTCGCCGCCGACCAGCAGCCAGCCGTGCGCGAACACGTGCTTCGGCACCTCGAGCCCCGCGGCCATCAGCATCGCGGGCCAGATCACCGCGTGGAAACGAAGAATGTCTTTGCCCACGAGGTGCACGGCGGGCCAGCGGCGCGCGAACTCGGCCTCAGTGTCGGCGGCGTCGCTGCCGTAGCCGATCGCGGTGACGTAGTTGAGCAGCGCGTCGAACCAGACGTAGGTGACGTGGGAGGAATCCCACGGAATCGGAATGCCCCAGTCGAAGGAGGTGCGCGAGATCGACAGGTCTTCGAGACCCTGCTGCACGAAGGCGACGACCTCGTTGCGGGCGCTCGCGGGCTGCACGAAGTCGGGCCGCTCCTCGTAGAGGGCCAGCAGTCGGTCTTGGAAGGCGCTCATCTTGAAGAAGTAGTTCTTCTCTTGCAGCAGTTCGAGCGGCTTGGAGTGGATCGCGCAGACCTTCTCACCCTCGAACGCACCGGTGCCGTCGACGATCTCGCTCTTCGGCTTGAACTCCTCGCAGCCGACGCAGTAGAGCGCCTCGAATTCGCCCGCGTAGACGTGCCCCTCGTCGTAGAGCCGCTGCAAGAACTTCGCGACGCCGTGCTCGTGACGCTCGTCGGTGGTGCGGATGAAGTCGTCGTTCGAGATGTCGATCGTCTGCAGCAGCGGCTTCCACGCCGACTCGACGAGGCGATCGGCCCACTCCTTCGGCGCGACGCCGTTCGCGGTCGCCGTGCGCAGGATCTTCTGACCGTGCTCGTCGGTGCCGGTGAGGAACCACGTGTCGTCGCCCGCCTGCCGGTGCCACCGCGCGAGCACGTCGGCCGCGACCTCGGTGTAGGCGTGCCCGATGTGCGGGGCGTCGTTGACGTAGAAGATGGGCGTGGTGAGGTAGAACGAAGAGTGCGCTGCCCGCTCGTGCGGCAGCGCTTGCTGGTGCGAAGGCATGGGGTCCATTGTATTGCGAACCACCGACACCCTCGTCCGTGTTACGCAGGTGAGGGCCGCGCCGGCGCGACGAGGATCTGCGGCTCGTGCCGCACCGGGAAGTTGACGGAGTTGGCGATGAAGCAGTGCTCGCGCGCCTCGGCGTGGGCGGCGCGAGCCGCCTCCACCATCGACGCGTGGGCCACCGTGACGCACGGCCGCAGCAGCACTTCGGTGAAGGATCCGCCCAGCCCCTCCTGGCGCATCAGCCCGACCGCGGCGTCGGCGTACGCCGTGACCACCACTCCCGCGCGCACCGCCATGTGCAGGTACGAGAGCATGTGGCACTGCGCGAGCGCGGTGACGAGCAGTTCCTCCGGGTTCCAGCGATCCGCGTCACCGTGGAATGTCGGATCGGCCGAGCCCTCGAGCGGCGGCTTGTTCGCCGCCCTGATGAGCAGTTCGCGCCCGTAGTCCCGATACCCGCTGGTGCCGGATCCGCGATTGCCCGCCCACTCGACGTCGACGCGGTACTCGTGCAGGTCTCTCATGCGACCAGACTAGTGGTGCGTCGCTAGTGGTGCGCCCCGCTAATGGTGCGTCCCGACGCCGCCTCCGCTCCCCGCTCTAAGGGCCCTCCAGTAAATAACCGCTGCGTGTCGCTTCCTGATCGGACGCATGATCGCAGCTGGGGTTCGTCAACGTAGCACCACTACGCCGACGAACCCCAGCTTTATCATGCATCCCGCTCAGAAACCTCACTTGCAGCGGTTATTTACTGTCGGACCCTAACGATCCACTAACAACGAGACCCGAAAGCGGTGCGCGCCCCGGCCGCCGCCGCGTAGCATGCAGGCATGAGTGCTGCTGCGCGGCTGTGCGTGCTCGGCGAGTGCCGCATCGATCCCTCGGGTGCAGGTTCTTCGGGCGTAGAGATAGAGACTGCGGGCGCAGAAATAGAGACTGCGGGCGCAGAGCTCGCGAGCGTTGATCCGGCGACGGTGCGCGCGCCGCTCACCGGCACGCAGCGCCGCATTCTGGCTCGTCTCGCACTCGACGCGCCGGCCTCGGTGCCGGTCGACCGGATCGCGGAGGCCGTGTGGGCGAGCGATGCTCCCAGGCAGTTCCGCCAGGCGATCCAGAACCAGGTCAGCCGCCTGCGCACGCTCTGGGGCACCGGGATCGTCACCACGACCCCGGAGGGGTACGCCCTCGGCTGCGAGACCGACGCGCAGCGTCTCGTGGAGCTCACCCGCCGCGCCGAGGAACTGCTCGAGTCGGGTGAGGCCGCAGCGGCCCTCGCCCGCGTCGACGAGGCCCTGGATCTCTGCAGAGGCACCCCCTTCGCCGACCTCGACCACGTGCCCGCGGCGATCTCCGCGCGCCGGGTGCTCGCCTCCGCCCGGCACGGAGCCGAGAACCTGCGGGTCGAGGCCGCGCTCGCACTCGGCCGCGCGGCGTGGGCCGCGGTCGAGGCCGAACGGCTGGCGGAGAGCGCTCCCTTCGATGAGCGTCGCCAGGCACTCAGGATCCGCGCGCTGCTGCGCACCGGGCGTCGCGGCGAGGCGATCGCCGCGGTGGGTGCCGCCCGTCGCCGCTTCCGCGAAGACCTCGGGGTCGAACCGGGCCCGCTGCTCGAACGGGCTGAGGCCGAGGCGCTCGGCAGAGAGGCAGAGGTCGCGGCGACAGCGGGCAGGCTGCCCCTCGAAGGCCGGGAGACCGAACTGCGCACGGTGCTCGCGGAACTCGCGCGCGGCTCGCTGGTGCGGGTCACGGGCGAGCCCGGCTGCGGGATCAGCCGCCTGCTCACAGCCGTCGCGGCCCAGCTGCACACCCTCGGCGTGCGCGCCCTGGCCGTCGACGCCGCCGAGCACCTCGCGTCTGCGGCCGACGTGCTCACCGCGCTCATCGATCCCGAGTGCGGCCTCACCGATGACGGTCGCGGGATCATTGCCGGCTTCGCCGACGCGGCGGCCCGGATGGCCGAGCGCGGCCCGGTCGCGATCCTGGTGGACGACACCGACAGCCTCGGGGCATCGGCGCACCGGGCGCTCGCCGAGGCCGCCGCGCGTGACCGGGTGATGGTCGTGCTCGGAGATCACGAGCATCGACGCGCCGATCCCGCACCCTCTCCCGCTCCCGCGGATCACGGCGGACCCGCGACCGTGCGGTTGGCTCCACTCGACCGCGAGGCGGTGACGCGCATCGCCGCGGCAGCGCTGGGAAGGGTGCCGAGCACCCGGGATGTCGAGGGGCTGCTCGCGTTCAGCGGCGGCAACCCGCTGCTGCTCGAATCGGCTTTTCTCACCGGCTGGCACGCGGGCGACACCAGGCCCGGCACGGGCGGCGACCGTGACGACGACAGCGGTGCCCGCGGTGACGACGACAGCAGCGATCCCCACGGCAATAGCGGCAGCAACAGCGCCGACCGGGCGCGAGACGGTGCCTGCGGCATCGCGCGAGTCGTGCGCTGGGCGGCAGATCTGCTCACGGGTCTGGGCGAAGAGCAGCTCGAGACCCTGCGCAGGGCCGCGGTCGCGGGCGACGGCTTTCCCTCCGCCGTGGTTCTGGGTGACGCGCGCACCGCAGCGCCGCCGACGTCGCTCCTCTCCACCGCCGACGGCGGCGTCCGCTTCGTGCACGGTGCGCTGCGCGATCAGGTGCTCCAGAGCATTCCGCCGGCGGGGCGCGAAGAGCTGCACGCCGCGCTCGGGCGCACGGCCCGGGCGGCGGGTGCGGGGCCGTCGCTGGTGGCGCACCACCTGCTTCGGGCCTCCGAGCTCGCGCCCACCGAGGCGGTTGCCGCGGCACGAGAAGCCGCCGCGGAGGCGAGCCGGCAGGGCGCGCACGCCGACGCGGCCGAGTGGCTGGCGCGCGCTCTCGCCGTGCGCGGCATGACGGCGCGGGATCGGCTCGGGATCCGCATCGAGCTCGGCGACGCTCAGCGTCTCGCCGGCGATCCCGCGCACCTCGAGGCCCTGGTGACAGCGGTGTCCGACGCGCTCGACCTCGGCGACGACGACCTCACCTCTGCGGCCTGCTTCGCGCTCCTGCAGCTCGGCGCGACCAGCACGAGCGGCGCACCGCTGCCGCAGATCCCGCCCCTGGTGGCGCGCGCACTCGCGACCCTGATGACACCCGAGGCGCGGGCACCGGTGTGCGCGGCCGCGAGTCTCGCGCACTCGCTCGTGGGCGACGCGGAGAGGAGCCGCGACTACTTCGCCGAGGCGGTCGCGCTCGCGGCGAGGGACGAGGATCGCGCCCGTGTGCTGCCCTTCGCCTACATGGCTCTCGGTGCGCCCGAAGAGCTCGACGCTCGCGCTGCAGCGGCCGAGGATCTGGCCGCCATAGCGTCGCGGATCCGGTCGGCACCTGCGGCCTACGAGGCTCAGCAGCTGCGCTTCTCAGTCGCGCTGCAGCGGGGCGAGGGAGCGGCCGCGCGGGAGGCGGTTCGGCACATGGGAGAGCTCATCGACGAGGTCGGCGCTGGGCGCTGCTCTTCGCGCAGGCCGCGATCGCGCACCTCGACGGCGACACCGAGCGGAGTCTGCGGCTCGCGGCGCAGGCCGAGGCGCTGTTCGCACCGGTGTCGCCCGCCCGCGCCTCCGTTGCGCACCTCGGCCAGCTCATCGCGATCCACACGGCGCAAGGGACGATGCGGCAGCTGGCACCGGCGCTCACGCAGATGACGCAGCAGTTGCCGGGGATCCCTGCACTGCACGCCGCCGCGGCCCTCGCGCTCGCCGAGTCCGACGCACCCTCAGCCACCCGGCACGCGGCACAGGCGCTCGACCTCGCCCAGCGCGACGCGACGTGGCTCGCGGCCCACGTCATCGGTGCTCGCGCGGTCGCGCAACTCTGCGAGATCGAGAGCGGCGAAGTCGGGAGCTGTAATGTCGAGAGCGGCGAGGTCGGGATCGCCGATCCTCTCGCCCCCCTCAGAGCTGGCAGACCTGCCCGCCCGCTACCTGAATCGGCTGCTCCCCTGGTCGGGCCGGTGCGTCTGGCAGGGCACGTGCAGCTACGGCCCCGTCGATACCGCGATTGCACTGCTCTATCGCGCGCTGGGCGATCGCGAGAGCGCGCTTCGGCACGCCGCACTCGCCCGCGGCAGCGCCACCCGCCTCGACGCGCGCCCCTTCCTCGAAGAACTGCACAGCCTCGGCCTGACTGAGTAGAACGAACTGCTACGACGGGACTGCGGCTAAACAGACTGAACAAAGGTCGGGTGACATTGGATCAGGTCTTACGGTACGGTTTTCAGGAGACAGCTGCTCAAGATCACTGAGGAGACCGCGGTGTTCAGATTTCTGACTTCCCCATCGCTCGTGACCCGTCCATCGATCGGCAACGGTCGCGCCGCGTGACTCCCCGAGATCTCGTGCGTCTCGAGAGTGCACGCATCAAGCACGGCCGACGAAGCATCATCGAGGGTCTCTCCTTCGAGTTGGGCAACGGGATCACCGCGCTGCTGGGACCGAACGGGGCCGGTAAGTCGACCCTCATCGAAGCACTGGCCGATCCTCGTCGGCTGGCTTCTGGACAACTATTCGTAGCTGGGCACGAAGTGACCGGAGAACAGGCACGTCTGGCCTTTTGTGCGCGCTTCGGATACATGCCGCAGAAGTGGCGCGGTTTTCCGGGCTTCACGGCACTGGAGTGCGTCGAGTACACCGCCTGGCTCAAGGGCGTCTCCTCGAAAGCGGTCACTGTTGCGGCAGAAGCAGCACTGGGCCTGGTCGGGCTGAGCAGCGAGAAGTCGGCGAAGGTGAGCCGGATGTCCGGAGGCATGCAGCAGCGCGTCGGGCTCGCCGAGGCTCTGGTCAACGACCCCGAGTTTCTGCTGCTCGACGAGCCGACGGTTGGGCTAGACCCCGAGCAGCGAGCTACTTTTCGCGAGGTGCTGCACGCAAACTCACAGGAGCGCGCAGTGCTCTTCAGCACGCACCTCACCGACGACGTGCTGGTGATGGCGGATCGCGTGCTGTTGCTCCGCGGTGGCCAACTACTGTTCGACGGCACCCCCCGTGAACTAGAACAGTATTCTGACGGGCGACCCGGCGCGACTCTTCTGGAAAGCGGCTACTTGACCGTACTCAAACGCAATCGGGCGGCTTCCGAGTGAAGCCAGTTGCGAAGACCATGCGAGGCAGCGGCGCAGTGGTCGCTGCGATCGTAGCAGCACTGTACGTGATCACTGCAATCATCTCGCAGACAATCGGTCTGCGCCTCTGGGCCGACCTCATGAGCGGTATTGTCAGCGCTTCAACCTTCGTCAACCCGCTCGTGGCCGGCTTCTCGGCGTGCTTCGCCAGTCGCTACACCGCACCCCTCGGTGATCGCCTGCACACGAGCACCAGGCGCTCCACCGCTCCTCTACTGCTCAATTTTCTCGGGGCGTTTCTCCCCGCCCTCACCGGGTTCCTCCTAGCACTGGGCGTTCTGACTGTGTATGCCGCCGCAGTCGGATCCTATGGTGCGCCCTCCGCAGTCTGGCTCTTGAAACTCGCTTCGGCAATGTTGGTATCGTGCGCCTTCGGATACGCCCTCGGCGCGCTTACGGGGAGCCGCTGGTGGACTGCACCGACCTCGGCGCTGACTTTGCTAGCTGGATTCCTGGTGATCACTTACCGGGGTGCGCCAGACTGGATAGAGCAAGGGTACCCACTAAGTGTCGTTATCGACGACGTTTTCTACCGCCTCATACCACTCACCACGATCGGCCAAACGGTGCTCAACGTCGGGATCTCGGCGCTGCTGGTGCTCGTTGTGGCGGGCGCACGGCTCGCGGGGCCGCGCCTGCCCGCCGCTTCACTGTGGATCACCGGAGTGGGCATCGCGCTCGGAATCGCCCTGATGTCGCTCGGCGATTGGCGATACGCAGAATTCTACGATCCCGAAGATACGGTGTGCGAGGGAAGTTCGCCGCAGATCTGCGTGAATCGCGGCTATCAAGCTGCGCTACCAGAGCTGGTGCGGGTGTTCTCCGAGCTGAACACCAAGGCCGCCGACACCGAACTCGCCACCGATCGCCTGGAGCAGGAGGGCATCGGCGAAGACCCGAACCCGGGCGCGCGCAGCCTCTACCTCTATGAACTCGACGAGGGGTTCGCAAACTCCTCTGCCTCCGACTATCTCTGGGAATACGGTGCCACGGAGGCGTGCTGGGAGCGGGGGGACAGATCTGAAGAAACGATCGCCGTCAGCGTCGTGAACATGTGGCTCTCCGACTACGACGAGTTCGGTCTTGCTGAACTCGGCGAGAGCGCACCCGGCGGTCTCCAGTATCAGCGCCTGAATCAGCTCTCCCCCGAGCAGGGCAATGCCTGGCTGCGCGAACATATCGACGCGTACTTCTCATGCTCGCTCACCCTTGATGATCTGCCGTGAGCGGGCTGCGCTACTTCGCCAGGGACCAGCACTGGCTCTGGATCACCGCTGCCGGCCTGCTCGCGGCCGCCGTCGCGTTCCTCCTGGGGCCGACGTCCGTGCAAATCACCTCCCGCGCTAACTACCTACCGTTGACCAGCGCAGCCACGCTGCTCCCCGCTATTGCCATTCAGGCGACGCTCGGCCGGTTCGCCACCCCCGCATACCGCCTCTCGAGTCGTGACATGCGGTGGTGGGCGCTGCTCCACATCGTCGGCGGCACCCTGTTCGCCGCGCTCTGCCTCGCCCTCGCGCTGCTGCCGGCCTGGTTCGAGGCGGCAGGGCTCAGCGGTGCCCAAGCGGAATCCGAGCTCCGTGTCGGCGCACCCGCGATGATCCGGTGCCTCATCGCCTACACGGGAACGGCACTCATCGCGATGCGCGTGATCGGGGTGAGATTCGCGTGGGTCGCGCCGCTGATGTGGGTCATGATCCCGTTCGTCGTACCCGCCTACCGGATCGACGATCCCCTCGGCCTCGTGCTGCTCCCCATCCAGCCCGACCGCGCGATCGCGCCGTGGATTCTCGCGATCGGCCTGTGGGTGCTCGGCGTCGCGCTAACGCTGCTGCGCGTCCGATGACCCTCTCGGCGGTGACCCCTAGACTGCCCGGTTCACCGCGTCACCGCTCCGCGGCCTCCGTCCGCGCGATCACTTGACCGCCCGAAGAACTCACTGGCTTTCTTCTTCGTGAAACCGATCGTGAAGAGCCTCATGTCTCAACTGTAGGCGAACTGCTCGACCTGCTCGACGCGCTGGCACCGGGCAGCTCGGGGCCACGGAGACGCCTGTTAGTATTCGGCTCATGGAACAGACTGTCGCGAGTTCGGTGGCGGGTCCGGCGGAGATCCAGCCCGATGTGCGGGTGCGAGGTGCCCGCGAGCACAATCTCAAGGACATCGACCTCACCGTGCCGCGCGACGCGCTGGTGGTGTTCACCGGTGTTTCGGGATCGGGCAAGTCGTCGCTCGCATTCGGCACCCTCTATGCGGAGTCGCAGCGGCGCTACCTGGAGTCCGTCGCACCGTACGCGCGTCGCCTCATCGACCAGGCCGGCGTGCCCGATGTCGACTCCATCACGGGCATGCCGCCCGCGGTCGCCCTGCAGCAGCAGCGCGGCGGTCGCAGCTCCCGCTCGACCGTGGGCAACATTACGACCCTGTCGAGCCTGGTGCGCATGCTCTACTCGCGCGCCGGCGAATACCCCGACGGGCAGCCGATGCTCTACGCCGAGGATTTCTCCACGAACACGGTGCAGGGTGCCTGCCCCGAGTGCCACGGTATCGGCCGCGTGTACGAGGTCACCGAAGACAAGATGGTTCCGGATCCCTCGCTCACGATCCGCGAGCGCGCAATCGCTTCGTGGCCGACGGCCTGGCACGGACACCAGCTGCGCGACGTGCTCGTCGCGCTCGGCTACGACGTCGACGTGCCCTGGAAAGATCTGCCGAAGGCGGATCGCGACTGGATCCTCTACACCGAGGAGACGCCCTACGTCCCCGTCCATTCCAGGCTGACGCTCGCCGAGGCGCGCGCAGCGATCGAGGCCGACGTCGAGCCGAGCTATTCGGGCACATTCGTCGGGGCGCGCCGCTATGTGCTCGACACGTTCGCGAACACGAAGAGCGCGTCGATGAAGCGGCGCGTCGCCCAGTTCCTCACCGCCGCGCTCTGCCCGGTCTGCCACGGCAAGCGGCTGAAGCCGGAGGCGCTCACGGTGACGTTCGAGGGGCTCGACATCGCCGATTTCTCTGCGCTGCCGCTCCGAGAGCTCTCGCAACTGCTCGAAAATGCCGTCAGCAGTGCCAGCGGTGCGCTCGACGGGCATGAGCCCTCGGGAGAAGCCCTGGACGAGGCCGCGCGGCGGCAAGCCGTCGAACAGCGCGTCGCCGCCGGCGGATCCGCCCACGCGGCCGCTCCCGACGTGCGCCGCACACCGAACCACTCGGCCGAGAATCTGGCCGCGACCGCGCGCCTCGGCGGCGAACTCGTCAATCGGCTGCGCCCGATCCTCGATCTCGGACTGGGCTACCTCTCCCTCGAACGAACGACCCCCACCCTCTCCGGCGGAGAACTGCAGCGACTCAGACTCGCGACCCAGCTCACCTCGGAGCTCTTCGGCGTCGTCTACGTGCTCGACGAGCCCTCGGCGGGGCTCCATCCGCAGGACGTGAGCGCGCTGCTCGGCATCCTCGACGGCCTCAAGGGGCGCGGCAACAGTCTGTTCGTGGTCGAGCACTCGGTCGACGTGATGCGGCACGCCGACTGGCTGGTCGACATCGGCCCGGGTGCCGGCGAGCGGGGCGGCCGCGTGATCTACAGCGGCTCCACCGACGGCCTCGCGGAGGTCGAGGAGTCGATGACGCGCGGCTACGTCTTCGGCGGCAGCGGGCTCCCCCCGCATACGCCCCGGGAACCGCGGGGGTGGCTGCGCCTCGAGCACATCTCCCGCAACACCCTGCAAAACGTGTCGGCTTCGATCCCGTTGGGCGCTTTCACCGCGGTGACCGGGGTGTCGGGATCGGGCAAGTCGAGCCTCGTCAGCCAGGTGCTGCCCGCTCTAGTGGGCGAGCGACTCGGGCGTCCGGTTCTCCTCGACGAAGAAGCCGCCACCGAGGGCGACGATCTGCTGCTCTCAGACGAGCCCGACGAACTCGAGGGCGCGGTGGCCGGTGACCTCACCGGGGTGCGCCGCGTCGTCAGCATCGATCAGAAGCCCATCGGTCGCACCCCGCGCTCGAACGTCGCAACCTATACGGGCCTGTTCGACCACGTGCGGCGGCGTTTCTCCGAAACGCCGGAGGCCCGCGCGCGCGGCTACAAGCCGGGTCGGTTCTCCTTCAACGTCGCGGGTGGCCGCTGCCCCACCTGCGAGGGCGAGGGGTCGGTGATGGTCGAGCTGCTCTTCCTGCCGTCGGTCTACACCGAGTGCCCCGACTGCCACGGCACCCGCTACCAGTCGAGCACGCTGGAGATCACCTGGCACGGACGCAACATCGCCGAGATCCTCGCGATGAGCGTGGAAGAGGCGCACGAGTTCTTCACTGGTGAGTTCGACATCATGCGCTCGCTCACCGCCCTGCTCGACGTGGGGCTCGGGTACCTGCGGCTCGGGCAGCCCGCCACCGAGCTCTCCGGCGGCGAGGCGCAGCGCGTCAAGCTCGCCAGCGAACTGCAGCGCGCGCAGCGCGGCGACACGCTCTACATCCTCGACGAGCCGACCTCGGGCCTCCACTGCTCCGACGCCGACCGCCTCGTCTCCCACCTGCAGACCCTCGTGGATGCGGGCAACACCGTCGTGACGGTTGAGCTCGACATGCGCGTCATCGCCGCCGCCGATCACGTCATCGACCTCGGACCCGGTGCAGGCGACAACGGCGGGCACGTCGTCGCTGCCGGAACACCGGCCGAGGTCGCGGCCTCGAGCGCGAGCGCGTCAGCCCCCTACCTCGCTGCGGCGCTCGAAGAGTCCGCGGCACTGCAGAGCGCCGATTGAACTCGGATCGTCTGTGTGAGCGTCCGGTCTTCCGCGCTCAGCACGCCACCGCCACCTGCTGCCGCAAATGTCTCGAGAGTAATCACGGCATCGAAAAGGGTCGCGATCTCGACGATCGGGAGCGCGAGTATGTGGTGGATGTGCTGTGCAGGTGGATCGAAGTCGAGTACACCGCCGGAGCAGTCTTGACGGCGAACGCGGCGCAGCCGGTTCTGTTCTGACGTCTACTGTCTCCGGCTTCGAGCTCTCGGTCGCCGTAGACTTGAGCGGGTGAAGGAGCGCTATCCTCTCGACCTCACCGGCCCCGGCAGTCACGTGCTCGTCCGCGAGCCCGGTCAGGCTGATGTGAGCGTCGGCCCGACCGGCTGCGATCTCGTCGTGGGCGCGCTCGACGAGATCGACTGGAACGCCCTGGGAGATCCCGGCGTGGTCACCGCGGACTGGCCCGACCGAGTGCGCTACGAGGGTGCCGACGCCTCGATCGCGCGGTGGGCGACCGGGCGGGACCTCTACTCCCTGCACGTCACGGCCGCGGGCCCACTCGAGCTCGACCTCTCGCGTGCCCGTCTGCGATATCTCACGCTCGAGTCCCGCGGGCACCGGCTCGCGGTGAGGCTGCCCTCGGCTTCGGTCCTCGGTGACCTCCACCTCGTCGGCACCCCTGTCGATCTCGCGCTGGAGCGCCACCCTGACGGATCGCTGCCCGGAATCACCCTCACCCCACCGCGCACCTCGGGCCGGTCTCGGGGGCTGCTCCCCTCTGACGGATCGGCGGGATCCCGACCCATCGATCCGCACCCCGAACTACTGGGCGCGGAGAGCCTCGCCGTCTACGGCGACCCCTTCGACGTGCCGCCCGATGCGCGCTCGCTCACACCGTATGCGGGCCTGCGCGAACTCGAGATCCGCGGCGCGGTCGCCCACTTGGAAGCCCTCACCGAGCTCCCGCTTCGCTCGCTGCAGTTCCGCTTCGTTCCGAACCTCGCCGGCCTGCCACCGCTGTCAGTCTGGCCGAATCTGGACGAGGTCATCGTATGGAACTGCGACGCGGAGGCGACGAAGCGGGTACGCAGCGAGATCCGTCGCATGCCTGCGGGAGAGAAGTACCGCTCAGCGAGCCAGGGGCGTGCCGCAGCCTGGTTCGTCGCAGAGTACGGGCTGCCGTTCAGCGCCTGGCCGAGAGCAACAGCTTCGAAGGCAACGAGAGCGTTCAAGGCGGCGGCGAAGACCATCGCCGGGGCGGGCGACCGGGATGGTGCGCTCGCCGCGATCGAGGAGTTCGTGCGCGCAGCGAATGTGCTCCCGGGCATCGAGACGTCGGAGCGGGAGGATCTCGGGGATGCGGTGCTGATGCTCGCAGGTCTTCGCGGCGACCTCGACGGCGCAACTGCGCTGAGGCGATTCGACGCGGTCCGCGACTTCTGACCGAAGCCCCGCCCCAGAGGCGTCGAAGGCTTCAGACCGCCAACACCTCCCCAGGAGACGGGCACCGCTCGCCCCGAAGTCACTTGCATTACCATCCAAAAGTGAGTTGTGTCTTTATTGCATGTTATGCAATACTCGCCCTATTGAACAAAATAGCACACGAGCACTGGAGCCTTCGACATGTCGCACAACACCACCGCGCCCCGCACACCGGGTCGCTCCGCAGGGCGCTGGTTCGGGGTGATTGCCGCAGCCGCGGTGCTCGCTCTCGGAGCATCCGCGTGCTCCGGCGACACCGCGGCGCTCAGCACCAAGGCGATCGGAGACGAGGACGACGCCGCGGTCGTCGAGCAGGTGGAAGAAGCCGAGACCACCCCCGTCGAGCAGGTGGACGAGGATCCCGCCGAAGACCTCGTCACGCCGAAAGAACCCGACGGCGGCGACGGTTCCGGCCTCATTCCCGACCACATCGAAGACGACATCAAGGAGGCCCAGGAGGCGCAGGCCGAAGTGGAGGTGCCCGTGGTCGAGGATGACAGCACCCCCGCGGCTCCCGAGGTGACCGACGAAGACACCGAGCGCGTCGAAGAGATCGAGAAGAACGTGCGGAGTCTCCCCTCTGACCCGAGAATCTCCATGGACATCGAGAGCGCGGCACCGCTGCAGCGCATCGCCTGGAGCCAGACGCCCAACTACAAGGGATGCCACGCAGACGGAGATCGACCCCCGTACACCATGAACGCCGACTCGAGAAGTCACTGGTGCATGAACATCGTGCTCCCCAGCGTCGACGCCTGGGTCGACGTGCAGTACAAGATCGGTGGCACGAAAGAGATTCTGCACATCACGTCGAAGGTGCCGATGATGGGCAACAATGTGCTCACCTGCGACATTCTCAACAACGGCGACGGCAAGCCGGTGCTGAACTCGAGGTACTTCTGCGAGAAGAGCTGGCAGAACAGCGACGACGGCTACGGCCACGGCAACAACCCGCAGCCGAAGATCGTGCTCAAGAAGAAGCCGAACAAGGTGGTGACCGACACCACCGAGGCACAGCAGCTCATCATCGACAACTGCATGAAGGGCAGTAACTGCAGCTACAAGGCCGCGAAGCAGGAGGCGCACCTGCTGCCGGACACGGAGTGGCGGCTCTACGGCAGCCCGCGCACCAACTGCAACGTCAAGAAGAGCGAGGAGCACAACATCACCGATAGCATCGAAATCGCCTGGGAGGATCGCTTCGGCGTCAAGGTCGGCTACGACGTGAAGTTCTTGGAGGTCATCAAAGCAGGCTTGGAGGCCACCTACGAGCACGCGATCACCGAGTCGCGCAAGTTCGAAGAGGAGAGCAGGGGGTGGGTGAAATACGGCACCATGCACGCCTACTACGTGCAGCCGGGGGTCGTGCACGTCGAGGGCGACGTGGTGATCACGAGGCCCGAGGCGGTCTACGAACTGAAGGATCAGCAGTTCGACATTCCGCTCTCGGAGAACTGGGTGCCGAACAACGGCCGCGGACAGAGCGTGTCGCGCCAGGTCGTGCACTCCACTCACGTGCCCATCAAGTGCAAGGACGGCAGGCCCGTGGGTGAGGAGCCGGAGTTTCCCGCGCGCGGCCTGCCGAAGAACGCCGAGGGGCTGACCACGACACCGGTGAAGACGACACCGGTGAAGACGAAGCAGTAGGCAGCCGCGATCCGGCGAGATGCCCAGAGTGTCTCGCCGGATCACGGCATCGGGTCGCAGCTCCGCTTGCCGTGCAGCCGCCGCGGCGCTTCAGCCTGCGCGTTCGATGGTCACTGAGCGGGGGCTTGCCCAGCCGGTGAGGATCGAGAGGTCGCCGTCCATCTCGCCGATGCGCACAATTCCGTTGTAACGGCCCACGTCTGCGTAATAGAGCACGATCGCGCGACCGGGCGCGTACCACCCGATGGTGCCGGCCGGTGCGCTCTCACCCGACGGCATTCCCTCCATCGTCAACTGCTGCGGTGGTTCGGCGAGCACCTCTTGACCGCCGTAGTCGGAGAACTCCAGCGTCAGTGGGAGTCGCTCTATCAACGACTCCGCAGCCGGGTTGTCCCTGAGCGTGGCATCGAGGGTCTCATCCCCGATGATGATGCGAACGCGGGTTTCGGTCACGACCTCTCCTGACGGTTCGGTGGCGGCTTCGGTGGTTTCAGTGGTGGGCACCGGTGTCGCCGACAGTGCGGGTTCGGTCGCGACCGCGGGTGCCCGATCCGGGTCGGGATCGGCTGTGCTGCAGGCGGTGAGCGTCGCGCAGGCGACGAGTGCGAGCAGCGCGACAGACCGAATGGTCTGTGACGTACGATGTGTCCCGCGCATGTCTTCCACCGTAGCGAAGCGTGCCTCGGAGAGGGAGACCCTGACGATACCCCTGTCAACGGGGTCTCCCACATTCGAGACGGACAATGGAACCATCTGATTTGAGGGAGATGCTCATCATGACTGTGACTGTGAAGGCCTACGGGGCCATCGACGCGACCGGCCCGCTTGTACCGCTGACGATCGAGCGGCGTGACGTCGGGCCGCACGACGTTCTGATCGATATCGACTACGCCGGCATCTGCCACTCCGATATCCACACGATCCGCGGCGACTGGGGGCCGATCAGCTACCCGCAGGTCGTCGGCCACGAGATCGTCGGCCGCATCGCCGAGATCGGCAGCGAGGTGACGAAGCACAGTGTCGGTGACCTCGTGGGGGTGGGCTGCCAGTCGAACTCGTGCCGCGACTGCGCCCAGTGTCTCGCAGGCCACGATCAATACTGTCTGAACGGCAACACGCAGACTTACAACGGCATCGATCCCGCCGACGGCACGATCACGCAGGGCGGCTACTCGGAGAAGGTGGTCACGAACGAGGACTACGTCCTCGCGATCCCCGCCGCCCTCGACCCGGCCAAAACCGCACCGCTGCTCTGCGCGGGCATCACCACCTATTCGCCGCTCAAGCACTGGGGCGCAGGCCCCGGCAAGAGGGTCGGGGTCGTCGGCATGGGCGGCCTCGGCCACATGGGCGTGAAGCTCGCCGTCGCGCTCGGTGCCGACGTGACCGTGCTCTCCCGCGGCACCAAGAAGCGGGATGACGCCCTCGCGTTCGGCGCGACCCGCTACGTCGACACCACCGATGCTGCGGCGCTCGCCGAGTTGCGCGGCAGCCTCGATCTGATCATCAACACCGTTTCGGCCGGCCTCGACATCCGCGTCTACCTCGGTCTGCTCGACGTCGACGGCACCCTCGTCAACGTCGGTGCGCCCTCAGAACCGTTCAGCGTGCCCGCGTTCTCGCTGATCCCCCGCCGCCGTTCGCTCGCGGGATCCAGCACCGGCGGCATCGCCGAGATCCAGGAGATGCTCGCCTTCTGCGCAGAGCACGACATCCACCCCGAAACCGAGCTCATCGAAGCCGACAGCGTCAACGAGGCCTGGGAACGCGTGCTCTCAGCCGACGTGCGCTACCGCTTCGTCATCGACGCCCACACCCTGTGAGGAGCTGCTGCAGGCTCCGGCACCTCCCCCGCGACCATTGAGCACGGCCAGATTGGAGAGTTACGCCAAGCACTGCGTTCTTGGATTGTCGGAATACGAAGTATTCGGAGAGATCGACTGGATGTACCTCCCTGCATCTCATGAGTGTCAGTGGCCCCGTGAATACTTGGGGGCATGACCAGCTCTCCCGCTCTTTCCACCCCTGTTTCTGGGGTGGCGTCCTCCCGGTGCGCGTTCGATGAGTCGAGCCCGCACCTCGTAGAGCTGGATGCCGCGATTACGGCGCTGGAAGAAAATGAGGCGGCGGCTCGTGGGCTTGAAGCGAGACGGGTTCGAGTCCTGGCCAGGCTCGACCGCGTCATACGCCTGGAACACGCCCGCTGCGGTGAGGGCGGGCATGCCGAGCGGGGGCTCGCCTATCGCGCTGCACGCGCCGAAGCCGCCGCAGCGCTGCACCAGTCCGAGCAGACCACCGAACGGCACATGGAAGACGCCTGCGAGTTGCAGCACCGCTATCCGGCCACAGTGCAAGCCCTCGCCCAGGGTCAGATCTCGTACCGGCACGCGCTCGTCACCCTCGATGCGGGCCGAGTGATCGACGCGATCGGTGGTCTAGACACGGCCGGTGCCATCGAAACAGCCGGTGACGAAGATGCTGCAGACGTGGCCACGCAGCGCGGCGAATACGAAGCGCGCGTACTCGCTCAGGCGAAAGAAACGACACCGCAGCGGCTGCGACCGTTCGCGAAGCGCATAGCTGAGGAATACGCTCACGAAGACCTGGAAAGCCGACACGCACGTGCAAGGCGCGAACGCCGAGTCTGGATCCGGGACTGCGACGCGGGCATGGCCGAAATAGGCGCTCTCCTGCCCGCCGACGAAGCATATCTCGTGTGGTCGGGGCTCACAGGCACTGCGAAACGCATCGAACAACACGAACGAGCCGAGCTCTCCCAGCCGAAAGGCCCGCTGCCCGCCACTCCCCCTCAGCGTCGACGCCGAGACGAGATCCGTGCCGACCTCTTCACAGACCTCCTGCAAGCGCTTGCCGACGACGGGCCCGAGGCCGACACCGCAGTCGCGAACACGACACACGCCGCGGGCGTCGTGCAGGTCGTCGTCTCGGCAGAGACCCTCACCCCACCGGTCGGGCAGCACCCCAGCTCCGGCCTCACGTCCGGCACCAACACCAGCGCCGACGCTGGCTCAGGCTCAGGCCCGAGCTCAGACCCAAACCCAGGCACAGGCACACCGACCTCCGGCGCAGCACCGGCCCCGCCGCTGGCTAGACTTCTGGCTCCGGTTCCAGCTCCAGTTCCAGTTCCAGTTCCAGTCTTGGCGGGATACGGTCCGATCCCGCCGAGTATCGCGAGAAAGATCGCCGCCGAAACACCAAGCTGGGAGCGGGTGACCACCGCACCGGCAACCGGCGCGATACTCAGTGTCGACCGCTACCGTCCCTCAGAAGAAATGAGACGGTTCATCCACGCCAGAGATCAGCACTGCCGATTCCCGGGCTGCCGCATGCCCTCCCACCGCTGCGACATCGACCACACCATCGACGCTGCACTCGGCGGTCCCACCTCAACCGCCAACCTCGGTGCGCTCTGCCGAGCCCATCACGTCCTGAAACACCACAGCGCATGGACCACGCACCAACACGGTGACGGCAGCTATGAATGGACCTCCCCAACCGGACGCCACCACACAGACCGTCCAGAAGGCGTCACTCCTGCCCCTGCCCCAGCCCCGGCTTCTGCTCTGGCTCCGGCTTCTGCTCCTGCCCCGGTTCTAGTTCCTGCCCAAGCCCCGCCCCAAGCCCAAGCCCCGGCCCCAGCTCCGGGTCCGGGTCCGGGTCCCGCTCCGGCCCCAGCTCTGGCCCCGGGTCTGAGCCCGCCTCCCACGCTCAATCGGGCCGCCGATGCCAGCTTCACCAATGGGAACTCCCCCGATAACAGCTCCACCAATGACGGCACGTCCAATCACGGCACGTCCAATCACGGCACTGCGAATCACAGCACGGCCAGGTCCGCATGCGCTATCAGCCACGCCCCCACGGCCAAACAAGCCGAGCGAGCGAGACGTGCCGGCCGAACCAGCCCAGCTCAACAGAACAGCGCACCCAGGCGACGCAGTTCCGTCAGGTTCCAACCCGCTGACTTCTGAGGTTCCAACCCGCCGATCCCTGAAACGATCAGACGGCGATACGGGTCTGTCGATACAAAACTTGACACAGCGGGTCCGTCCCGACAGCCCGGTTTGTGATCGCGAATCAAGGGAGGAGATGCCGAACCACGGCACTGTGCGCCAGAACACTGTGCACTAGAGCACTAGAGCACTAGAGCACTGCACGCTAGTTCTGAACAAGGGCCGATCAAGGCCGAGCCACGACGCGACGGCACTCGCAGCGGCAGTAAGATCGTGCGTATGAGCGAAGCGAACGTCACCGAATCAGCAGTCCCCCAGCAGCGTCTCGTCGTCACCGAGATTCCGGGGCCGCGTTCGCGAGAGCTGCACGAGCGCCGCCGAGCGGTGGTTCCCCCGGGCGTGCACAGTGTGCTTCCCATCTACATCGATCGCGCCCATGACTCGATCGTCGTCGACGTCGACGGTAACCACCTCGTCGACGTCTGCGGCGGCATCGGCGTCATGACCATCGGCCACACCGATGACACGGTCGTCGCCGCGGCAACCGCGCAGCTGGGCCGGGTTACGCACACGCTGTTCACCATGACCCCCTACGAACCGTACGTGCAGGTCGCCGAGCACCTTGCAAAGCACGTGCCCGGATCCACCCCCGAGAACCCCTACAAGACCCTGCTCATGAACTCGGGCGCTGAGGCCGTGGAGAACGGCGTCAAGATCGCCCGCAAGTACACCGGTCGTCCCGGTGTCGCGGTGCTCGAGCACGCCTACCACGGCCGCACCCTGCTCACCAGCAGCATGAACCACAAGGGTGCGCCCTACGCCCTCGGCTACGGTCCCCGCGTCGGCGACATCTACAAGGCCCCCAACTCATACCCGCTGCACGACGGGCTCAGCGGCGAAGCAGCCGCGGCGCGCACCATCGCCTACCTCGAGAAGATGGCCGGAGCCGAAGACCTCGCCTGCCTCGTGGTCGAGCCCATCCAGGGCGAGGGCGGTTTCATCGTGCCCGCCGACGGCTACTTGCCGGCGCTCGCGGCGTGGTGCCACGAAAACGGGATCGTGTTCATCGCCGACGAGGTGCAGGCCGGCATGGCGCGAACCGGCACGGTGTTCTCGATCGAGCAGTTCGGTGTCGAACCCGACATCGTGCTCTCTGCCAAGGGCATCGCGGGCGGCCTGCCCCTCGCGGGCATCACCGGTCGCGCCGAGATCATGGACAGCTCGCAGCCGGGCGGCCTCGGCGGCACCTTCAGCGGCAACCCGGTCTCGTGCGCGGCCGCCGTCGCCGTGTTCGAACAGATCGAGCAAGACGGACTGCTCGCCGAGGCGGAGCGCATCGAAGCCTCCTTCACCGCGGGCCTGAACCGGCTGAAGCAGAAGTACCCCGCGATCGCCGAGGTACGCGGAAAAGGCGCGATGCTCGCCATTGAGATCGTCAAGCCCGGCACGCTCGACCCCGACGCCGACCTCGTCGCGCACGTCGTCGACTACGCTGCGAAAAACGGCGTCGTGCTGCTGAGCACCGGCATCTACAACCAGGCCATCCGCTTCCTGCCCGCGCTCAAGATTACCGACGGACTCATCGAAGACGTCATCGGAGTGCTCGACGAGGCTTTCGCCGCAGCGTAGACGGCCCCGCCTAGCTGGTTGAGCGGAGGCCGCGGGCCGAAGTCGAAACCACGAACGCGGCGTCTCCACGAAGACGTTCCGCTCCAGGAACTTGCTTGGAATGTTGAAGTTTGTGATTTCGACTGCGCTGCGCTCCGCTCAATCACCTAGATGAGCTGGTTGAGCGGAGGCCGGAGGCCGCAGTCGAAACCAGGCACCGACACATTCCGAGGAACCTCGGGCCGTGATTTCGACTGCGCTGTGCTCCGCTCAATCCAGGGATTTCGACTGCGCACTGCTTGCTCCGCTCAATCACCTGCACACCGCCCGCGACGGTAGCGCTAGCCCGTGATCTCGATGTCGGTCGCGTAAAGAGTGCCGCTGTCGACGACATCGCCGACGGCGTGCACGTCGATGACGATCACGGTGACGTTGTCGCGACCGGCGTTCTCCAGCGCGTGCTGCACGAGCGCCTGCGCGGCCTCCTCGGTGCCGGGGTTCGCGGCGAGGAAGTGGTGCAGGCCGATGTCGGTGAGCTCCTTCGTGAGCCCGTCGGAGCAGATGAGGATGCGCTGCCCCGGAATCAGAGCGAGGGAGGTGTAGTCGGGCACGGGTGCCTCGTTGAAACCCACCGCGCGGGTGATGACATTGGCGTGCGGGTGCACCTCGGCTTCTTCCTCGGTGATCGCACCCGTATCGATGAGGTGCTGCACCACGGAGTGATCGACGGTGACCTGCGTGAGCGCGCCCTTGAAGTACTGGTAGACGCGAGAGTCTCCGATGTTGAAGACTTTCCAGGTCGGCTCCTCGTCTTCCGTGCCGATGCAGACGCCCGTCACTGTCGTTCCCGCGCCCAACTCGGTCTCGCCCGCGTCGAGTTCGATGTCGTCCACCGCGTCAGAGAGGGCCTCGTCGATGTCGGCCTCGGTGACCGGAGCGGAGCCGCCGAGGTCTGAAAGACGCCGCACGACCGCGTTGGAGGCGATCTCACCGGCCGAGTGCCCGCCCATACCGTCGGCGACGGCGAATATCGGCGGGATGACGACGTAACTGTCCTGGTTCGTGTCGCGCCGGTGCCCGACATCGGTCAGCGCGCACCACGAGAGCTCGATCTCGAGATCGCAGTCAGCCCGGTAGCGCAGACGTCGCCGGATCGCATTCGTGCCACGACCTGTCACAGTTGTCCTCTCCCAAACACCCGAGTATCCTATCCTGCCTGCCCGTGTGAGCGCGAAGCGGGGGCGGGTGCCCCGAGCTCGGTCACCAGCGTGAGTTCCCACGATCCCTCTGGGAGCAAGAACTCCAAGCCCTCGGCTCGACCCCACTCCACCAGTTCTGCGACGCTTCCGATCGCGGGGGTGGATCGGGCGAGCCTGCGCACCAGGTCGCCCTTGGCGGCCTTGTTGAAGTGGTTCAGCGCGCGCACGTTGCCGTCGACGCCGCGGTGCGCTACGTGAAGGCTCGCACCGACGCCTCGCGGCAGCGGTGCGAGCGCGGCGTAGTCCTTCGACCGCAGGTCGAGTACGAAACCGGCGTCGTCCCAGTCCAACTGGGCGTGTGCGTCAGCCCACACGCGCTTCAGCGGCGCGCCGAGCCGGGGCAGTCGCGAGCCGCCGGAGAGCCGGTAGGCGGGAATACGATCCCCCGCTCGAATCAGGCCGAACAGCGCGGACTGCACCAGCACGTGACGATCGATCCACCGCCGAGCACTCGCGTCGAGCGATGACACGTCGAGCGCGTCGTAGAGCACCCCCGTGTATCGCTCTATCGCGGGAAGGGCACCGCTCCCCTCGAGGTCGAGGTTGTGCGCGAGCTCAGCCCGGTTCTTGACCCCGAGCTTCAACACCTTCGCTGCGGCCTCTTCGTCACTGCTGCTGAGCTCGACCAGAGCCGCACGCACTCGATCCCGAGCATCACCGAGCAGCCCTGCGGTGCGCAGCGTCGTCGGATCCAGCGCATCGGAACCGCCGACGCGTTTCGTCTCCGAGGGAGGGAGCAGCACGAGCATCGCGTGGCCTCCTTGCAGTGGAATAGTGGAGCGGAACAGAAGTGTTGCGGAACAGAAGTGTTGCAGAACAGAAGTGTTGCGAAGCAGTATGCCACTGCCACGCGGCCTGCACTGCGACTGCGCTGCGACGCGGCCTGCGCTGCGACACCGTCGAAACGACAAGAGGCCGGGCGCTCAGGGAGCGCTCCGGCCTCAGTGTCGGATTGCGGAAATCAGGCGGCTACGGCGGCCCTGCCGGCGACGATGGTCACCGTGTCATGGTCGACCGAGAGGAAGCCCTCGGCCGCGTCGACCTTGATCTTCTCACCGCCGGCGGTGGTGACGCGCACCTCGCCGTGCGACAGCAGTGCGAGCATGGGCTGGTGTCCGCTGAGGATACCGATCTCGCCCTCGACCGTCTTCGCGGTGATCTGGCTGGCTTCGCCCGACCAGACCTCGCGGTCGGCCGAGACGACACTCACGTAGAGAGCCATGGCCTTAGCTCATTTCCTTCTGCATCTTCGCCCAGTTCTCCTCGACGTCGCTGATCGCGCCGACGTTGAAGAACGCCTGCTCGGCCACGTGATCGAACTCGCCCTTGCAGATGGCGTCGAACGACTCGACGGTGTCCTTGAGCGGCACCGTGGAGCCCTCGACACCGGTGAACTTCTTCGCCATGTAGGTGTTCTGCGAGAGGAACTGCTGGATGCGGCGCGCACGGGCGACGGTGATCTTGTCCTCTTCGGAGAGCTCGTCGACACCGAGGATCGCGATGATCTCCTGCAGCTCCTTGTTCTTCTGCAGAATCTGCTTGACCGTGGTGGCCACGCGGTAGTGATCCTCGCCCAAGTAGCGGGGATCGAGGATGCGCGAGGTCGAGGTCAGCGGATCCACGGCCGGGTACAGGCCCTTCGAGGCGATCTCACGCGAGAGCTCGGTGGTCGCATCGAGGTGGGCGAAGGTGGTCGCCGGAGCCGGGTCGGTGTAGTCGTCGGCGGGCACGTAGATCGCCTGCAGCGAGGTGATCGAGTGGCCGCGGGTCGAGGTGATGCGCTCTTGCAGCAGGCCCATCTCATCGGCGAGGTTCGGCTGGTAGCCTACCGCGGAGGGCATGCGGCCGAGCAGCGTGGACACCTCGGAACCCGCCTGGGTGAATCGGAAGATGTTGTCGATGAAGAGGAGCACGTCCTGCTTCTGCACGTCGCGGAAGTACTCCGCCATCGTGAGGGCCGACAGGGCGACGCGCAGACGCGTTCCCGGCGGCTCGTCCATCTGGCCGAAGACGAGGGCGGTCTTGTCGAAGACGCCCGCCTCCTCCATCTCGTGGATGAGGTCGTTGCCCTCACGGGTGCGCTCGCCGACGCCGGCGAACACGGACACACCGCCGTGGTCCTGGGCGACACGCTGGATCATCTCCTGGATGAGGACCGTCTTGCCGACGCCCGCACCCCCGAAGAGGCCGATCTTCCCACCCTGCACGTAGGGGGTGAGGAGGTCGATCGACTTGATGCCGGTCTCGAAGAGCTGGGTCTTCGACTCGAGCTGGTCGAAGGCCGGGGGCTTGCGGTGGATCGGCCAGCGCTCGGTGACCTCGACGGTCTCGCCGGGCTCGCCGTTCAGCACCTCGCCGATGACGTTGAAGACCTTGCCCTTGGTGACGTCGCCGACGGGCACGCTGATCGGCGCACCGGTGTCGGTGACCTGGGCACCGCGGACGAGGCCGTCCGTCGGCTTGAGGGCGATGGCGCGCACGAGCGAGTCACCCAGGTGCTGGGCGACCTCGAGCGTGAGCGTGAACGACTTCTCGCCCTCGCCCTGCGACGAGAGGTCGATCTCAACGGTCAGCGCGTTGTAGATGTCGGGGATCGCGTCCGCCGGGAACTCGATGTCCACGACGGGGCCGATCACACGAGCGACCCGGCCAGTGCCCGGCTCAGTCGGGGCCGCGCCGCGTCCTGCTTCCACGGTGGTGGCGGTCATTGCTTGCCTCGCTTCGCAGTGCCGGAGTGGTCCCCGGCGGTCTCGGTCATGATGTCGGTGATGGTGCTGGCCGCGCAGGCCGTGCGGCCCGTCATGACGCCGCCAGGGCGTCGGCACCCGAGACGATCTCGCTGATCTCCTGGGTGATGTCCGCCTGACGCGCCTGGTTCGCCAGCCGCGTGTAGTTGCGGATGAGGTCCTCCGCGTTGTCCGTCGCCGTGTGCATCGCGCGCTGACGCGCCGCGAGCTCGGACGCCGCCGCCTCGAGGAGGCAGCTGAAGATCCGGCTGCGCACGTAGCGCGGGAGCAGCTCGTCGAGCACGGCCTCGGGCGAGGGCTCGAAGTCGTACAGCGGGAGCACGTCGTGCTTGCCCGCCGGGGCGACACCCTCGACGACCTCGAGCGGGAGCATCCGCACGACGCGCGGGCGCT
>JBKEBN010000084.1:0-37721 GCA_047973175.1 Leucobacter sp. | reverse complement strand
ACCTTCATGTCAACTAGTATGCGCGCTTATGAATATGTTGGCAAACTTGCGATGCAGCTGAACTGGGATGGCCATAATCGGGCACTGTCGGATAACAACGTCACTAACTGTGGTTGTCGGGGTACTTCGCGCATTCGTTGAACGCGTACGGCCGCACGGGGCAGCCGTGCCCGCGCTGCGGCACGCCGATTTGCCGCATCGTCATCGGCGGGCGCTCGAGCCACTTCTGCCCGAGGTGCCAGCGGCGGTGAGCGGAACGCAACGTAAGGTGATCGTTCTCGGCATCTCAGCCGCAATTGAACTGCTTCTCGGGCTTCCACTCTCCCAGGGTTAATTATCATATACTTACTCATATGAATGTTGAGAGGAGCACACCATGACAATGACCAGCGTCGACCTGGACCCACAATTGATCGAACGTGCGCGGGCGCTGACCGGTGAGCGGTCGAACCGTGCCGTGCTCGACCTCGCGCTGCGTCGTCTCATCGCCTCCAAGCAGAAAGGCGCGATGATCGACGGCATCGCGGAGTTGGGCGATCTGCCGACCGAGTTGGGCGCACCCGTGGTGCCCCCTTCCGTGCCGGATACAGAGATCCACGGCTCGTGACCGACTATCTGGTCGACAACTCGGTATGGGCTAGGCTGGCCGCCGGAGATGTCGGTATCACGGCCCGGCTCCGGCGCATCGAACGTGCGCCGGCTGATCTGTTCGTGACCTGCCCGCCGCAGGTGCTTGAGTTCTGCCACAGCGCCCGAACACCCGAGGAACATCGCAAGTACAGAGAGCGGATCGGTCTCGGCTTTCCGCTGGAATATGCACCGGACGAGTCGCTGGTGCTCGATATCCAGGCCGCTTTGTGGGATTCGGGTCTCGTGAGATCCGCCGGCGCAATTGATGTCCTCATCGCTGGCTACGCCATCGTCAACGAGGCGACGGTACTGACCGCCGACCACGACTTCGGTCACATCGCGAGCGTCACCGACCTGCGACACGAATACATCGCACCCTCGTCGTAGAGAGTCGGCGGGCACGGGCGGACAGTCGCTCGTGACCAGGTTCGTTCAATCGGGTCCACTGCTGCGAACGTCTGTGATTACGGGCGTGGAGATGATGATTGTCACACCCCAGGGGGCGCTCGAGCCACTTCTGCCCGAGGTGCCAGCGCAAGCGTTGAGAACCGGCTCTGCTCTCTAAAATGTGCCTATAGCAGGTCGCATACCGGATGCTCCCTACCTGCCCTATCGGCCGCTGAGAAGGTCAGTCTCGGTTTCCACTGGAGCACGCACCGGACGAATCGCTGGTGCTTGATATCCAGAGTGCTCTCTGGGACGCTGGCCTTGTCCGGTCTACTGGTGCAGTCGACATTCTCATTGCGGGCTACGCTATCGTCAATGACGCGACGGTGCTGACTGTCGACCACGACTTCGACTACATTGCGAGGGTTACGGGTCTGTAACACGAGTACATCGCGCCTGTACCAACAAAGGCTATCCGCAGGCTGTCCGTGACGGCGCGCAAATCAATGTGCGTTTTGAGCGTTTGGTGATCGGATTGGCGTGATGACAGGCGTACTTGCGCATGATGATTCCCGGCGACTGCGCTCGGCGATCGCCGATGTGCTGAGGGCTTCTTCCAGCAATGGCACCTCCGCAACAGATTCGACGCGGATAGCTCTGTTTCGCGTGCTCGACGTGCTTGAGTCGAACAGCGGTGTCGTGGTGTTCCCGGCAGATATTTTCGTGAGCACACAGCAGGTGACCGAATTGCTTGGTGTGAGTAGGATGACCGTAGTGCGTCTTATTGATCGTGGCGAACTCGCGGCCGAGGGTGGGAGAGTTCATCGCAAAATCGCAGCTGCTGAGATCGAACGATATCGTAGTGGTGCTCGGGGGCGTCGGCGTGCCGCAATGCGCGAACTCGCGCAGGACTTCACTGATGATCTGCCTGCCGATCGAGTGATCAGTACCCGGTGAAGAGCCACGTCGTTGTCTTGGATGCCTGTGTGCTGGTTCCGATCTGGCTCGCAACGACTCTGCTGCGGCTCGCCACGGTGCGCGCAACCGTTTTTGTGAGCTTCGTGAGAATGCATGGCTGACACCGGCGGAGTTTGCTGAACGTAGCGGTGTCGCCCCGCTCACTCTGTGTGTCGCACCAGTATGCCCTCTGACAGAAGCTGGTCGCACACGGCGACGAGCGCCTCACGGAGTGAACCGGTGGGCGGCGGCCCGAACATCTCCACCGCTCGCGCTTCGAGCATTGGCCAGGTGTCGCCCTCGCACAGGCCCCGCCACACCGTCGGCGCGACCCCTGTGAGCAGTCTGGCCTGTCGATCCGTCGTCAGCACCACCGTGCCGTCTTCGCACTCGACGGCGTCGACCACGCTGTCGCTGACCTCGTAGGGAATCGCCGACGTAGCGACGGGCATTGCCTGCCGCCAGGGTCCGCAACTGCCCTGCTCGAAAAGTGCGTCGCCGACCCCGATGATTCCTTCTGGGTGGCCGACGAAAAGGCGTCGAACACCCCCGGTTGCGTCGGCAACCTCAGCGATGCGGCGCAGCGGATGGGGCAGCTCGACCAGGTAGCTGGTCTGCTGCACGAGATCGATCAGGGCTTCGGCGAGGGAAACGGGCTCAAGACGCGACTCCTCGACACCTTCGGGCTGCCGTTCCAGCAACAGGAGCGAAGTGATGCGGAGCGGCGCATCGGGCAGCGGTTTCAGCCCGAGATCGGACGGAGGGATCTGGATCTTCTCAACGTGCCCCTCCGTGATCACGGAGAGCGGCTTGCGGTAGGGAAAGACCTCGCCACTCGCGGTGATCGTGATGGTCTCATCGCTGACGTAGCCGTAGGCGCGCGCCAACTGCCCCATGGTCGTGGTCTTGCCGCGCCCGGAGGGGCCGACGATCGCGGCCACCGCACCGTCGGGCCGGGCGATGCCGCCGGCGTGGAACATGAGCTGCGAGCCGCGGTGGAACTGCAGCGCCGCCGTCGTCACATGCACGCTGAAGCGGTAGGCGCGGTGCTCGAAGTTCTCCCGGTTGAGTTCGGGAACCTTCACGATCGGGTACTCGGCGTCAGTGTTGGTGCCGCCCGCGTCGATGTCGGGGTCAGCGTCGGCGTTCGCGGCGTCGCCCGGCCGGGAGGCCACCGAATCGCGCCACGCGAGAAGCATTTCCTCGAACAACTCGGCGACACCCGGCCCCTCGGCCGTGCGCACGGTCACCGCTGTGCCGAACGCTTCGACCTGCGCTTCGAGCTGAGTTTCTTCCCCGTCGTGGGGTGTCATGCTGTTCTCAGTCAACGCGACGGGCATTCCTTGCAGATGTCAGTCATACTTCTATCCTGCCATGCCCAGACGGTATGCCTCGCCAGCGGAACGAGTGGTCTTGCGTCACGGAGTCGGGTGGTCGCCGAAGGAACCGGCCCGACATGATCTTTACAGCCGCTTATTCTAATAGAAGCTAAACCTCCATTTGATAAGCTTTCAGATAGTTATAGATGCTCTGGAAGGTGGCGCGAATGGTTGCCCGTACCTCACTTCGCCGCCAGAAGCAGCTTCGCGATCTAGGGGCGAATATCCAGCGCTGGCGCAAGCTCAAGGGCGTCACTGCGAAGGCTCTTGCCGCCCAAGCGTATGTAACTCCTGAGACGCTGCGGCATATCGAGCGAGGCACCGGGCGTGCGAGCATGGATTCGCTCATGTCGGTTCTCGGGGCTCTGGGCATTGCGAATACCGTGGTGGCGGCGTGCGACCCGTGGAACTCTGCGGCCGGTCGCGCACTGTTCGACGAGAACTCCGGTGTGGTGAGATGAAGCTCTTCGACTCAGCCGCCGTGTTTGTGCAAGTTCGCGGGGACGATCTGTTTGCGGGCACGCTCGCGGCGACGTTCGCAGGTGGCCGCGTACTGGGCGGGTGCTCATTCGAGTACGACGCTGAGTACCTTCACGCCCCGCACGCGTACGCGCTCAGTCCTGAGCTTCCGGTTGAGAGCGGACGAAGGTTCACCGGCGAGGACAGTCCCATGTTTGGGGCATTTGCTGACGTGGCACCTGATGACTGGGGCGAGAATCTTATAGATGCTTCTCTTGCTCGCGCTCGGCTCAGCGACCCCGCCATTCCTTCCCCCGTCGGCAAGTTCGACTACCTAACCCAGAGCGATGATCACACGCGGATGGGAGCCATCAGGCTGAAGCCTGATCAGTCGTCAGGACGGTGGATCGGCTCCACTACCGCAACCGGCTTGAGGTCTTCGAGCGTGCAGAGGATCGTGGAAGCGGCGGATCGATTCCAGAACTATGAAGCAACCGACGAGGATATCGAAGTTCTCGAGTGCCTTGGTTCGTCCCTGGGCGGTGCGCGCCCGAAAGCGAGCGTGCTGCACAATGGGCACCTGTCTATCCTGAAGCTGCCCTCGACCAGGGACGGTCGTCGAGATGGCGAAGCCTGGGAGCGAGTCGGGCTTATTCTGGCGGAGCGGAGCGGCATTCGCACATCCAGGTCAGAGCTCTTTCGCTTGGAAGACGGCAAATCTGCCCTGCTCGTCGAACGTTTTGATCGGGATCGTGCGGGATGCAGGCTGGGATACCTATCTGCTCAGTCGGCGATGGAACTCGGCGAGCAGAGAAAAGCAACGTACGAAGACTTCTCCGACTACGTCTCCGAGCTGACGAACTCTCCCACAGAATTGGAAGAGATGTTTCGTCGCGTCGCGCTCACCGTTCTGATCAACAACACCGACGACCACTGGAAGAACCATGGCTTTCTGCGCCAGGGTGGTTCCTGGAAACTCAGCCCGGCCTTCGATATCAATCCTGCGCGGGTTCGAGGGCGGGCTGTGTCGCGAGCTATCAGCGCAGACGACGACCCGACACAGCGTGACATCAGAAACCTGTTTGCCACGGCAAGTAGTTACGCGCTGTCGAGGAGAGAAGCGGCCCGTATCATCGGCACGGTCGCGCAGGTGGTCGCAGACTGGGGGAGCGTTGCGCGCTCGTGCGGCATCTCTGACGGTGAGATCTCAGATATGAGCACCGCATTTGACGGGCTGCAGCTGGATCACGCGCGACAGATCTACGCGAAGTCCGGTTGAGCTGGGCTGGGGTCAATGAATCCGATGCCCTACGCGGCCTGCGAAGTCATCGAGTGCATCGCTCTGGCTGATCAACGAGGACTTTGCCACTATGGATTGCGTGGAAAGGAACCTAGGTTGGCCGCTGGATATTCGGTCCGGCCGCTCGCGTTGCACCACTTTATCCTCAAAAAGTGGTGCAACGATGACATGCGGCAGTACTACCTGAGGTGAGGTTGAGTCCGGGCCTGCCTTGTTGTCACGATCTCGTCTCTATTCAGCGAGCCCATTGCTGGCGTTGCCGCACGGGCGGATCATGAACTTCATACCCCTCATTGAGCGGAGAGACTCATGGCTAATCTCGCGGATTTGCGACGAGACCTGAGAGCGGCCTCGCTGAAAGCCCAAGAAGCTGCCTACGCAGCCCGGGACTCCCGCTTGAAGGTGAGTGCTGACAGTGATGCGGTTGATACTTCAGCATTACAAGGTTCTACAGCGACTCCGAGCGAATCCAGGAATCTCTTCAGCAGAATGCTGGAACTGGGCCGTTCAGACGATGCAGCAGAGGTCGCGCGGAAAGCGGAAGCATTCGAAGCTGAAAAGAAGCACGCAGAAGCCGTGGAAAAGGAGGAACGGGAGAAAGAGGCCGCAGTTGCTGCGGAACTATCAGCCACGGCTAAGAAGGAGAACGAAGAGTACCTCACTAAAATCGGACGCAGGACATTCCGGTGGTCGCTCGGCGTCATCATCGTGGTGCTCGTTGCGGGCGTATTTCTCCGGTTTGAGGCGGGCGGAGTGAAGCGAGTTCAGCCGGGGGCAGTGTGGTCGGATATCTGGGCTGGCCGCGCCCCGCTAGCCATCGCGGCTGCGGCTGCTCTCGCACTCTGGCTAGTGTTGTCGGCGCTCTCTGTTTTGAAGCAGAAGGACGGCGGTCTGGTCCGGATGCTCATTGGGGCCGACGGGCGGATGTCCACTTCCTACTTCCAGGCGTGGGTGTGGACGTTGACGCTGGTCTGGGCGCTCCTCTTCTTTGTGCTGCTCACGTTCACTGGCCGGGGCTTCGCGGAGATTGCCGGTGACGATGGCGGCATCCCGTTGAACGCCGACTATTTACTGCTGCTCGGTGGTCCGTTCGCTGCACTCGTCGTGGTGCGGCAGATCGACCAGTCGAAGATCGCGAATCAGGAACTTCAGAAACCCATCGCGTCGACCACTGACGTCACCGACCTGTTTTCCAGCGACTCCGGCCGAGCTGACCTCGTTGATATGCAGTACCTGCTGTTCAACGTGGTCGCCCTGCTCGTTTTTTGCAGTGAACTCTGGAAAGACCAGTCGAGACTCCCGGATATTCCCGATGCCATTATGATGCTCACGAGCGGCGCGGCGCTCGGATACATCGCCAGGAAAGCCGTTCAGGGCGATAAGCCGACGGTGACGAGTGTCATCCCGGAGCCCGGTGGGCAGGCGCTGATCACCGGTAGCACCGTTCTGGTGCAGGGGGCCAACTTCATCCCGGCGGGTGCGGATTACACCGAGAGTCTCCTGGCGGTCCGAGTGAAGTTCGACGCTCAGACTGTCTCCCCGAAGCTCGAGAGTCGGGGTGAGGAAGAGAAAGAGGGTACCGCACCGAAGAAGGATCGGCCGGCCCCGTCGCTGCGTCTTGACGGCGTCACTTCAGATGCCATCCGGGTGGAGATCCCTGACCTTTCCGCTGACGGTCTGACGGAGCGAATGGTGAATGTTTCGGTGGTAACGGCCGCGACGCTGGAGACCGACCCGTTTCCCATCAGAATCCTCTCGCCCGTGCTCAAGGTGCGGCTGGAACCCGTCACGGTCGAAAGTGGTATCGCCAAGATCGTGTTGACTCTGCTCGACAGTGATATGTCGGAGATGCCCGTCAGGATTACTGTGGGGCGTGTCTCGTTCGACACATTCTGGATCAAGAACCGGGCAACAGTGCTTATGAACTCACCGGCAGCTGATTCGTCAGAGCTCGCGGTGACCTGTGGAGGCGCGGTGTTCAGAGCTGCGGTGCCGATTCCGAGAGATTCAGCCTCGCAGAGGTGAGGCATAGAATTCTGAGTCGTTTACGCGAGTGACAGCTATACGCAATATACGCAAGAAAGCGCTTCCATTCAGTGTCTGAATGGAAGCGCTTTCTTGCGTAAGGACTTATGCAGCCTGGATCGTGGTGGGTACGCTGCCACCCATGGAGGAGGTCAGCGTGATCACACCGCCCTCGGGCTGAACGTTCGACAGGCGAATGACGACCTGGGCGGAAGTATCCGCTGAGACGACATACTCGACCACACCACCAGCGGTGGGGTCCCCGCTGAAGAGAGTCAAGCCGGTCAGAGTGCCCTGGCTGGCAGTCGCACCATTCGTAAACGTGAGGGTGAAGATTGTGCCCTGCTGCAGGGTGGCGGGCGTGTCGCGGTGCGCATCTTCGCCCCAGCCTCGGAAGGTAGCGTTCTCCCCAACCTTGGGGGGAGTGGCGGGGCCACCAAGACCTGCATACACAGCGGCCGGAGGCTCGCCCGAAGCAGCAGCGATCGGCGCGGAGACGGCAACAGCCACAACCGGTGCAGCCCACGCGGCAGCCTTGATGACGGAGCGGCGCTTCATGCCGCCTTCGAGTTCATTGAGATTCTCGCTCATATTTGAGAGAACCTTCCTTTCCTTTATCATGTGCGCATTTGAGCACCTGCTTGTTGCCCCTCCTCAATCTCAGCCCTTTCGGCCGCTATATCGAGGGTCTCGACCTGGTTTTGTCGCAAGCGGTATTGCTCGCGGCGCATTTGGTATCGCTGCCGAGCGGTCGAGGCTGGAATTGAGCTGGGAATTGAGACGTCTGTGTGCGCCGAGCGCCCTCAGACGCGAGGGAGATTCGTGGCCCTCCTGAGCCATTGCCCTCGCCAGGCTCGAGGCTCCGCTGAATCCGACGTGGCGCGCCACCTGGTCGATCGTCAGCAGCTCGAAGTCGGAATCGAGCAGCATGTCCTTCGCCCGCTCCACTCGGAGGCGGCGGAGCTCACTGCGAATCGTGGTGTTCCGCTTCTTGAACTCTCGCTCGAGCTGCCGCCGCGAAAGATTGACGGCCTCGGCGATGTCGTCGGAGGTCAGATCAGGATCGGCGAACTGACCGGTCAGCACCGACATCGCCTGACGATAGGGGTCTTGCAAGACCCGTGGTGCACGTTCGATGCGGGAGGTGTCGGCGAGCAGACCCTGCATCATCTCCTGCAGGAGACGCTCGATGTAGTAGTCGCCGAGCTTCGACTTTTCGCCAACCTGGGGTTGCATCGCCTGCAGGGCGAACGCCACCGTCGGTGCCAGAAGGGCGGAGTCTCTGGGAACGAGCCTCGGCGTCTCGGAGAAGATGGAGTGCACGTCCTGCGCGAGTTCTCCCGGTCCGGCGATCGTCACGACCTCGGTCTCCGTCGTGTTCGCCGAGTCGCAGAAGACCCGCGCGAGCGAAAGCAGCGCCTCGCCCGCGCGCAGCGTGAACGATCCCGTCGCCGAAATCACGTCGAGTCGCCCCTGTCGCACAACGATGAGTCGAAGGTCACCTGAGACGCCGATGTCTAGACCGCCACCCGCCCGAAGCACGTGAGCTTGGACGAGCACCGATCCAAACTCGGCGCTCGAACCTCTCGAGCTCAGCCGTGCTTCTCCGGAATGTCTGTTCATGACCGCTTTAAGGGTCGAGCACCGAGGTGATGTTTCTGGTCGTTTTTCTTGTTTTCCCACCCGTGCGTGCACCGAAGACTACCTGTTCTATGACTTTTGGCTAATTCCAACTAGCCAAAGGTAGTGCATTCGGCGTTGCTGTTCGGGCCGAAGTGGTCGTTTTCGGGCGCGATAGGTCCGATTCAGTGCGTGCGCCGCGCGAGGACAGGGCGCGAGAGTGGCAAAGAACTTAGCCAAGAGTCATAGATCGGGGCCTCGTTTTGTGCCAACGCGATGTAGGAGAGGAGCCGATTCCGGAAAGAAGCGAACCCGAGGGCGTCGAGCACCGCGGAGCGCATCGCAGGGGACGGCGAAATAGAGGCCAGCAAAATAAGGAAGAGCGAAAAGAAAGACGAGAAATAAAGAACAGCGGCGAACGCTCAGCTGCAGCCGGCGGCTGCCGCGGCCACCAACTGGCCGATGGCCTCGCGGTGCTTCTGAACGTCGCCGGGGTCGCTGAGCTTGAGGTGCCGCATCAGCTTCGTTCCGGTGAGCAGTCCTTCCGGGTCCTCCAGCTCCGCGCCGCGCAGCAGCGTGAGCGAAACCCACTTGCCGAACGGCGTGAGGGCGGCCATGCCCCAGCCGTTGTACCCGTACTGGTGAGCGCCGTAGCCCACGGCGGCGTCGACCGTGTCGACGGAGAACGCCACATCCGGCAGGGTCTGCACCACGATCTCGTGCAGGGAGAGATACACCTCCACCAGCCGATCCGGACGCCCCTCGACGAGCGCACGCAACTGCTCCACCGTGGGTGACTCGATGTGGGGGTGCGTCTTCGCCATGGCTCAAAGTGTAGGCGTATGAGACCCGGATGAGGCGTGCTCCCGCGAAAGATGAATTCGTGCGAAACTCCTCGACCGTGCCGAGAACAGCGCCCACCCGCGCCGCCTCAGCCCCTAGTCTTGGATCATGAGCGCCGATCGACGACACACGACGCTCGATCTGCTCTTCAAGATCAGCGTACTGTTCAAGGCAGTCGACGGAGTGCTCGAGCTGCTCAGCGGTCTTTCGCTGCTGTTCGTGACACCGCGCGACATCAGAAGCTGGCTCACGCACATCTCCGACTACTACGTCGGACGCCACGAGAACTCCCTGATTCTGCGTTGGATCGAGCACTCGGCCGACGCCCTGAACACCAGCGCGACCACTTTCGCCGCTGCCTACCTGATGGTGTACGGAGTGGTGAAGATCGGGTTGGCGTGGGCGGTGCTGCGAGGCAAGACGTGGGCCTACCCGTGGCTCATCGCCGTTCTCGTCGCGTTCATCGGCTACCAGTGCTACGACATGGTGGTCCACTTCACGTGGGCGATGCTCGTACTGACCCTGTTCGATGTGGTTCTCGCCGCGCTGGTATTCCGCGAGTGGCGGTTGCATCGGCGCGATGCCCAGGCCTAGGCGGGTTTCTGGCTGAGACCGGTGCTGGAACTGTGAGACCGGTCCTGGAGCTGGGAGAAGGGATAGCACCCGGGACAACGACCTCAGCCGCGGTGAAGGGCCGGCCGGGTACAGTGGGAGGGGCCCCGAACCGAACGGCGCAGACTCCCGCACTCCCGAGCAGTGGCTGCCGGGCAAGCGGGTGCCGACGAGCGAGAAAGGCGGGCGGCGTGCACCTGAAGAGCCTCACGCTCAAGGGCTTCAAGTCCTTCGCTCAGCCCACCGCTTTTCAGTTCGAGCCCGGTGTCACCGCGATCGTGGGGCCCAACGGCTCGGGCAAGTCGAACGTGGTCGACGCGCTCGCCTGGGTGATGGGCGAGCAGGGCGCGAAGACGCTGCGCGGCGGCAAGATGGAAGACGTCATCTTCGCGGGCACGTCGACGCGCGGCCCGCTCGGTCGCGCCGAGGTGAAGCTGACCATCGACAACAGCGACGGCGCGCTGCCCATCGAATACACCGAGGTGACGATCAGCCGCACGCTGTTTCGCAACGGATCGAGCGACTACGCCATCAACGGCGAGAGCTGCCGCCTGCTCGACGTGCAGGAGCTGCTGAGCGACTCGGGTCTGGGCCGCGAAATGCACGTGATCGTGGGGCAGGGCCGCCTCGACTCCGTGCTGCGAGCGACACCAGAGGATCGCCGCGGCTTCATCGAGGAGGCGGCCGGCATTCTCAAGCACCGCCGCCGCAAGGAGCGCACCGAGCGCAAGCTCGCCGCGATGGAGGCGAACCTCACGAGGCTCGAAGATCTCGCCGGAGAGATTCGCCGCCAGCTCAAACCTCTGGGCCGGCAGGCCGAGGTCGCCCGCGAGGCGCAGACCATCGCCGCCGAGGTGCGCGACGCCAAGGCCCGCCTGATCGCCGACGACGTGTCGCGCCTGCGCAGAGAGCTCGAAGAACTCGCGAAAGACGAGGCCGAGCGGCACTCCGAGCGCGTCGTGCTGCAGGAGCGGGCCGAGCAGAAGCAGCTGCGCGTCGCCCACCTCGAACACCAGCAGCAGAGCGACGAGGTCGACGAGGCTCGCCGCGTCGTGATCGGGCTGGAATCGGTGCAGCAGAAGCTGCGGGGGCTGCTCTCGCAGGCGCAGCAGCGCCTGACCTTTCTCGCGACGCAGGCCGAGGGGCCGGTGCAGCAGAACCGCATCAGCCGCTCGGCGATCGACGAGGCCGGCGAAGAGGTGAGGCGGCTCAAAAGCCTGATTCCCGAGGCCGAGCAGCGCTGGCGGGGCGCGGCGTCGGTGACCCACCGGGCCAAGCAGGCCCTCGACGCCCTCGACGCGCACATCGCGGAGCAGAGCGAACTCGTGTCGAAGCACGATCTGCGACTGTCGCAGCTGCGAGGCCGCGCCGAAGCCGCCGAGCAGAAGCGTGCGACGGTCGCGCAGGAGGTCGTCCGCCGAGAGCACGCGGTCGCGCAGGCCGAGGAGCGCGCGACCGATGCGGCGGGCCGCCTGGCCGAATTCGAGGAGGCCGAGGGCACGGGCGAGGCACCCGAGGCCGGTCTCGATGAGACCTACCGCATCGCTCAGGAGCGGCAGACCGAGGCCGAGCGCGTCCGCGACGAGGCGCGCGACCGCCTGCACGGCCTCGAACAGCGGTTCGCCGCGCTCGAGGCCCGCGTGAGCGCCCTCACCCGCTCGCTCGATCAGCGCGATGCCTCGGCGGCCCTGCTCGCCGAGAGCCCGCCGGGGGTGCTCGGGCGGGTCGCCGATCGCGTGCGCGTCGCCGAAGGCTACGAGGCCGCCGTGGGTGCGGCGCTCGGAAGCTTCGCCGACGCCCTGCTCGCAGACACGGTCGACAGTGCCGCGACCGCGGTGGAAACGGCTCAGGATCGGGATCTCGGCCGCGTGCGAGCCGTCGTGGCGGGCGGCGATGCGGCGGGTGACGTGGCGGCGGGCGGCGGTGCGACGGGCAGCGGTGCGGGCGCTGGATCGGGCAGCCTGAAGCGCGTGATCGACGTGCTGATCGAGGCTCCCACCGGCGTTCGGGGCCTCCTCGCTGACAGCTATGTCGCGGCAGACCTGAACACCGCTATCGAGGGCGCGGAGCGGATGCGCGAGGCCGATCCCGCGGCGCAGTTCACCATCGTCACCGCAGCCGGTGACGTGCTCACGGCGCACACACTGAGCGGCGGTTCCGGCCACGCGCCCTCGCGCATCGAACTCACCGCCGAACTCGAACAGGCCCGCCAGCAGCGCAGCGCCACCGCGTCGCAGATCGACGAGGCGCGCGCCGAGCTGATCGAAGCCCGCGACCTCGCCGCGCGAGCGAAGACCGACGCGCAGCACGCCTACACCGAGCTGCGGGCCGCCGACGCGCGCCTCGCCGAGGTCGCCAAGGAGCGGCACCGGCTGTCGGCACGGGCCGAGGCGGGACGGGCCGAGGCAGAGCGGGCGAAACAGGCGCTCGCCGCCGTCGCCGACTCGGAGGACGAAGCCGCGGCGGCCGCCGAGAGGGCGTCGCGGGAATTCGCGGAGGCCGAGGCCCAGCCGCGACCGATTCTCGACGCCGGCCAGCGGCAGGGCCTGGTGGCCGAACTCGAAGACGCGCGCGCAGCCGAGGTCGAGACGAGGCTCGCCCTCGAGACGGCGCGGGAGCGCGCCCGCGCGGGGGAGGCGCACCGCGAGACCCTCACCGTGCAGTTCGAGGCTGAGCAGCGGGCCGCCGAGGAAGCCGCGCGCCGGGCCGTGCTGAGGTCGCGGCAGGTGGCCCAGGCCGAACGCGTCGCTCAGCAGCTTCCGGCGATTCTCGACGCCTGCGACCGCTCGCTCGCCGAGGCCCGCCTCGAGCAGCAGCGCGCCGAGCAAGAGCGAGCCCGCCACAATCAGGAACTGACGCAGCTGCGCTCCGAGGAGTCGGAGCTGCGGCGAAAGCTGCAGGCGCTCACCGAACAGGTGCACGGAGACGAGCTTAAGAGCTACGAGCGCAGACTCCAGCTCTCGTCGCTGCTCGAGCGGGCCATGAGCGAGCTGGGACTCGTCGAGGAGGTGCTGATCGCGGAGTACAGCCCAGACACACCCGCGCCAGACACACCCGTCCCAGACGGGCCCGTCGTCTTCGACCGTGCCGAGCAGGAGCGGCGTCTCGCCAGGGCCGAGAAGCGCCTGGCGCAGCTCGGCCGCATCAACCCGCTCGCGCTCGAGGAGTTCGCGGCCCTCGAACAGCGGCACCGGTTCCTCTCGGATCAGCTGCAAGACCTCGCGAAGACGCGCGCCGACCTGCTCGCGATCATCGAGGAGCTCGACCACAAGATGCAGGGCATCTTCGCCGAGGCGTTCGAAGACACGAAGGCCGCGTTCGCCGAGGTGTTTCCGGTGCTGTTCCCCGGCGGCTCCGGAGAGGTCGAGCTCAGCGATCCCGACAACCTGCTGAGCACGGGCATCGACATGACGGTGAGGCCCGCGGGCAAGAAGGTGGAGCGGCTGTCGCTGCTCTCCGGAGGAGAGCGATCCCTCGCCGCGGTCGCCTGGCTCATCGCGATCTTCCAGGCCCGACCGAGCCCCTTCTACATCATGGACGAGGTCGAGGCCGCCCTCGACGACGCCAACCTCGGGCGTCTGCTGCGGGTGTTCGAACGGCTGCGCGAGAACTCGCAGCTCATCGTCATCACCCACCAGAAACGCACGATGGAGATCGCCGACGCGCTCTACGGCGTCTCGATGCGGCAAGACGGCATCAGCGCCGTCGTCGGCCAGCGCATCGGCCGCGAGGAGGCCGGGGAAGAGGCCGGGGAGGCGTCTGGAGAGGCGGCGGCTTAGCGATCGCGCGGGTAGGATCGAGGCATGGCAGAGCGATCCTGGTCCTTTTCGAAAGCGTTCCGCAACCTGTTCAGCGGCCCCGAACTCATCACCGAGGACACCTGGGACGAACTCGAGACCGCGCTCATCACGGCCGATTTCGGCCCGGATGTCACCGATTCGATTCTGGATCAGCTGCGCGCCGACGTCGAGCGGCACCGCGTCACCGAGGTCAAGCAGATGCGCAGCATGCTGCGCGACGCGATCGAGGAGCGGCTCGCGGCCTACGACCCCACGCTGCACCTGTCGGAGCGGCCCGCGGTGATTCTGGTGGTCGGCGTCAACGGCGTGGGCAAGACCACGACCATCGGCAAGTTCGCGAAGTACCTCACGGCCTTCGACAAGCGGATCCTCGTCGGCGCGGCCGACACCTTCCGCGCGGCCGCGGTCGAGCAGCTGGCCACCTGGACGGATCGCGCCGGCGTCGACATCGTCAAGCCGCAGCAGCAGGGGCAGGATCCCGCTTCCGTCGCCTTCCAGACGGTCGAGCGGGCGAAGAACGAGAGCTACGACATCGTGATCATCGACACGGCGGGGCGGCTGCAGACGAAGGGCGGGCTCATGGACGAGCTCGGCAAGGTGCGCCGCGTCATCGAGAAGCAGGCCCCGGTCGCCGAGGTGCTGCTCGTGCTCGATGCGACGACCGGTCAGAACGGCTTGGCGCAGGCCGAGGCGTTCATCGAGCACGCGGGCGTCACCGGGCTCGTGCTGACCAAGCTCGACGGTTCGGCGAAGGGCGGCTTCGTGCTGTCGGTGCAGCAGAAGACCGGCCTCCCCATCAAGCTCGTGGGCCAGGGCGAGGGCATCGGCGACCTCACCGGCTTCACGCCGCACGTCTTCGCGCAGCAGCTGGTCGGCTGATGGTCGATCAGGCGGCGCAGCAGCCGGTCGGCTGACCGGGTTTGGCGACACGGGCCCAGGTCGGCCTGCGCTCGGAGCGCGGGCCGATTCTGCTTGCCCTGATGCTCGCGACCGCACTCATCGCGATCGACGCCACGATCCTCGCGACAGCGGTGCAGAGCGTCGTCGCCGACCTCGGCGGCTTCAACCAGTTTCCCTGGCTGTTCTCCAGTTACATGCTGGCGCAGGCCGTCTCGGTGCCGATCTACGCGAAGCTCTCAGACATGATCGGCCGCAAGCCGATGCTGGTTTTCGGCATCGCTCTGTTCCTTCTCGGCTCGATCGCGTGCGGCATAGCCTGGAGCATGCCCGCGCTCATCCTGTTTCGGGCGCTGCAGGGCCTCGGCGCGGGAGCCATCGCGCCGACGACGCAGACGGTGACGGGAGACATCTACACGGTCGAGGAGCGGGCCAAGGTGCAGGGGTACATCGCGGCCGTGTGGGCCTCGGCGTCGGTGCTGGGACCCGCGCTCGGCGGGATCTTCGCGCAGTTCGTGTCGTGGCGGTGGATCTTCTTCATCAACATTCCGCTCTGCCTGATCGCCGGCGTGCTGCTGCTGCGCAACTACCGCGAGCGTCCCGATCGCAGCGAGCGCAGCGTCGACTACTGGGGAGCCGTGGTGCTGACGCTCGGGCTCACGGCCGTGATTCTCGCGCTCATCGAGGGCGGTCACTCCTGGGCCTGGATCTCGCCCGCCGGGCTCGGGCTGATGGGCTTCGGGATCGCGGTGCTCGTGCTCTTCGTGTTCGTAGCGCGTCGTGCGGCCGAGCCGATTCTCGACCTCGCGCTGCTGCGGGCACCCGTCGTGTGGGCGTCGACCTGCATCTCGTTCTGCGTGGGGGCGCTGCTCACCGGTTTCACCGCGTTCGCTCCGAGCTATCTCGAGCGCACCGCGGGCGCGATGCCGGTCGTGGCGGGCTTCGCCGTCGCCGCGTGCACGATCGGCTGGCCGGTCGCTGCGACCACCTCCGGCCGCATCTACCTGCGCTGGGGCTTTCGGCGCTCGGCACTCATCGGCAGCGGCATCGCCACGCTCGGCACGATCGCCCTGGTGCTGGTCTCGGCGCGACCGGACCCGTGGACGATCGCGGCCTGCGCCTTCGGCATCGGTTTCGGTCTCGGGCTGACCGCCACGCCGACGCTCATCGCGGCCCAGGCCTCCGTCGCCTGGAACCAGCGAGGCGCGGTGACGGGGCTCAACATCTTCGCCCGAACGGCGGGCGGCGCTGTGGGCGTCGCGATCTACGGCGCGATCTCGAACGCGGTCATCGCGCGCGGCGGGGGAGCCGACGACGTTCCGACCATGATCGCGGCGACGGGCTGGGTGTTCGTCGCCACCGCGGTGACCGCGGCGCTGATGCTCGCAGCCGCGACCGCGATGCCGCGGCGCAAGCCCGCCGCCTAGGGCGACTTCGGCGGGACGGCGGGCCGATCCCGAGGCGCGGAATCAACGGGTGATGAACTCCGATGCGCAGCGTGATGAATTCTCGATTCGCGGCCGGTTCCGAGGTGACCCGGTACGAAGTTACCGGTAGACCGGTAGTCGAGAGAACGCCGTATCGCCGCTCGCCGAGTGGAAGGCGCAGAAGAAAGGGTAAGTCATGCAGAATCTCACCGTGCTCGGGACCGGGGTGCTCGGATCCCAGATCATCTTCCAGGCGGCCTACAGCGGCAAGAACGTGGTCGCCTACGACATCAGCGACGAGATCCTCGAAAAGCTGCCGGAGCGCTGGGAGCACCTGAAGCCCTACTATCTCAGCGACCTGCCCGACGCCACGCCCGAGAAGCTCGACGCGGCGGTCTCGCGCATCCGCGCGAGCTCGGATCTCGCCGACGCCGTGAAGGACGCCGACATCGTCATTGAGGCCGTTCCCGAGCGACTGGACATCAAGCAGCAGACCTGGGAGAAGGTCAGTGCCGTCGCACCCGAGAAGACCATCTTCTGCACCAACTCCTCGACGCTGCTGCCGAGCCAGATCGCCTCCTTCACCGACCGTCCCGCGAAGTTCCTCGCCACTCACTTCGCGAACCAGGTGTGGAAGTTCAACACCTGCGAGATCATGGGCCACCCGGGCACCGACCCGCAGGTCTTCGAAGCGGCCGCGGAGTTCGCCGAGCAGATCGGCATGGTCGCGATCCGCATTCACAAGGAGCAGCCCGGCTACGTGCTCAACTCTCTGCTCGTGCCCTTTCTCGGCGCGGCAGCGAAACTGCTCGTCCGCGACGTCGCGAGCATCGAGGACGTCGACAGGGTCTGGCGAATCTCGACCGGTTCGCCCATGGGGCCGTTCCAGATCTACGACATCGTCGGCATGATGACGCCGTACATGCTGAACAAGGACAGCGACGACCCCGAGATGAAGCAGTTCGCCGACTACATCAAGACCGAGTACATCGACAAGGGCTACCTGGGTCGCGCGGCCGGCCGCGGGTTCTACGACTACAGCAAGTAGGAAGTAGGGAAGGTGAGCCGGGTGGAAGTAGACTAGGGCTGCTATGGCTACTTTCGGAAACCTGTCTGCTCGGCTCACCGAGACCCTCAAGAACCTTCGCTCGAAGGGCAAGCTGTCGGCCTCCGACGTCGACAGCACCGTACGCGAGATCCGTCGCGCGCTGCTCGAAGCCGACGTCGCCCTCGACGTGGTCAAGGAGTTCACCGGACGAGTGCGCGAGCGAGCGCTCGGCGACGAGGTGAACCAGGCGCTCAACCCCGCGCAGCAGGTCGTGCAGATCGTCAACGAAGAGCTCGTCAGCATTCTCGGCGGCGAACAGCGGCGACTGCAGTTCGCCAAGAACCCGCCCACGATCATCATGCTCGCGGGCCTCCAGGGTGCCGGCAAGACCACCCTCGCGGGCAAGCTCGCGAAGTGGCTGAAGGGCCAGGGCCACACCCCCCTCCTCGTCGCCTGCGACCTGCAGCGGCCCAACGCCGTCACCCAGCTCGGCGTCGTCGCCGAGCAGGCCGGTGTCGACATCTACGCTCCGGAGCCCGGCAACGGCGTCGGCGACCCGGTGAAGGTCGCCAAGAACGGCGTCGCCGAGGCCAAGCGCACCCACCACGACTTCGTCATCATCGACACCGCGGGCCGCCTCGGCGTCGACCAAGAACTCATGCGGCAGGCCGCCAACATTCGCAAGGCCACGAGCCCCGACGAGGTGCTCTTCGTGATCGACGCCATGATCGGTCAAGACGCGGTGGCGACCGCGCAGGCCTTCCAGGAGGGCGTCGATTTCACCGGCGTCGTGCTGACCAAGCTCGACGGCGACGCGCGCGGCGGTGCCGCGCTCTCGATTCGCTCGGTCACCGGCCGCCCGATCCTCTTCGCATCCACTGGCGAGGGCCTCGGCGACTTCGAGCCGTTCCACCCGGATCGCATGGCGAGCCGCATTCTCGACCTCGGCGACATCCTCACCCTCATCGAGCAGGCGCAGCAGGCCTTCGACGAGGAAGAGGCGAAGAAGGTCGCCGAGAAGATCGCGAAAGACGCCTTCACCCTCGACGACTTCCTCGGCCAGATGCAGCAGCTGCGCAAGGCCGGATCGCTCAAGAAGATGATGGGCATGCTGCCCGGCATGGGCAAGATGAAGGAGCAGCTCGACAACTTCGACGAGCGCGAGATCGTGCGCACCGAGGCCATCATCCAGTCGATGACCAAGGCCGAGCGCGAGAACCCGAAGATTCTCAACGGCTCGCGGCGACTGCGCATCGCGCGCGGTTCGGGCATGACCGTGACCGACGTCAACCAGCTCGTGCAGCGCTTCGAGCAGGCCGCCAAGATGATGAAGACCGTCGCGCGCGGCGGCGTGCCGCAGGTGCCCGGCATGGCTCCGATGCCCGGCATGGGCGGCCACGGCGGCAAGAAGAAGCAGCAGCCGAAGGGCAAGGGGTCGCGGCGCTCGGGCAACCCCGCGAAGCGCGCGCAGGAGGCCGCGGGTATCGCGGCCAAGCCGGCGGGCGGCGGCGCTGCGGGCGGCTCGGGCTTCGGCCTGGGGGCCGGGGCCGGTGCCGGCGCGCAGCCGAGCGAGGAAGAACTCGCCAAGCTGCAGCAGATGCTTGGAAAAGGCCTGCGCTAAAGAGCCTGTGTTCGCAGAGCCTCTGCTCACAGGGCCTCTGCTAACAGAGCCTGTGCTCAGGGACGTACACCGCATCGCGTTTTCCGGCGCATCGGCCTCTTGGTGGCGGCACCGGGTGCTAAAAACCCTGATCCGAACAAAAATTGATTTTGCTGCCCCGATGTGGCAGGATTGATGAGTTCGCGCGACTACGCGCGCCCAAGCTTCCGCGCTGGCTTTCGGTGCGGCACTCACACCCCTATTCAAGGAGTCACTCATGGCTGTCAAGATCCGTCTCAAGCGCCTCGGCAAGATCCGCGCGCCTTACTACCGCGTCGTCGTCGCCGACTCGCGCACCAAGCGCGACGGCCGCGTCATCGAGGAGATCGGCAAGTACCACCCGACCGAGAACCCCTCGTTCATCGAGGTCGACAGCGATCGCGCGCAGTACTGGCTCGGCGTCGGCGCGCAGCCCACCGAGCAGGTGGCCGCGATCCTGAAGCTGACCGGTGACTGGGGCAAGTTCACGGGCGAGGGCCCCACCGAGTCGCGCGTGCTGGCTCCCGAAGCGAAGCCGGTCTTCGAGGCCGACGCCTCGAAGCGCCCCGTGCTGCGCCCCAAGGCCGAGAAGCCCGCCGAGGCTCCCGCTGCCGCCGAGGCCGCTGCCGAGAGCACCGAGGACTAGTTCCCTTGTCTGAGCAGGCCCTGGCCGAGGCCCTCGAACACCTGGTGAGCGGAATCGTCGACCACCCGGATCGCGTGCGCGTCGATTCCCGCGAGACCGCCCGCGGCGAGGTGCTCGAGGTGCGCGTGCATCCGAGCGACCTCGGTCGCGTGATCGGTCGCGGAGGCCGCACGGCCTCGTCTCTGCGCACGGTCGTCTCGGCTCTCGCCGACGGCGGTCGGGTGCGCGTCGACGTGATCGACACCGACGAGGCCGACGATGCTGAAGACGTCGACACGGAGGGCACCGCCTGATGGCCGACGCTCACGAGCGCGTGCGAGCTCCCCGTCCCGCTAGCGGGGCGGGGAGTTTGCGCGTTGGTCGACTCACCAAGCCGCACGGCCTGAAGGGCGGCATCAAGCTCGAACTCTTCACCGACAACCCCGAGCTGCGCTTCGTGCCGGGCGCGGTCTTCTACCTGCAGGTGCCCGAAGACTCGCCCTGGTTCGGGCGCACCATCACCATGCGCGAGCTGCGCTGGTTCAACGATGCCCCCGTCGGTTTCTTCGAGGAGCTCCACGATCGCACCGCGGCCGAGGGCATCGTTCGCGCGATTCTCTGGATCGACGAGCAGGCCGTCGCAGACGGCGAAGAAGAGAACGCCTGGTATCACAGCCAGCTGGTCGGGCTCGACGTCGTGCGCGAGGCCCGCCCCGGAGAGGGCGACGGCTCGCCGGTGAAGCTCGGCGTCGTCGCCGAGGTGCAGCACCTTCCGGCGCAGGATCTGCTCGCGGTCACCACTTCGGGCGGCACCGTGCTGGTGCCGTTCGTCGAGGCGATCGTGCCGAGCGTGGACGTGGCGGCCGGAGTGGTGCGGGTGACCCCGCCGGAGGGACTCTTCGACGAGTCGGTCGGGGCCGATCCCGAACCCGCCGATTCCGGGCCCGCCGATCCAGAACCGGTCGCATGAGGATCGATATCGTCTCGATCTTTCCCGGCTACTTCGACGCGCTCGAGCTCTCGCTGCTCGGCAAGGCGAAGCAGCGGGGGCTCATCGACGTGCGCGTGCACGACCTGCGCGACGCCGCCCACGACAGGCACCGCACGGTCGACGACACGCCGGCGGGGGGCGGTGCAGGCATGGTGATGAAGCCGGAGCCGTGGGGCGAGATGCTCGACGGGCTGCTGGCCGATCCGGCATCCGGGGAGAGTGGCGGCGACGCCGAGCCCCTCGTCATCTTCCCGTCACCGGCCGGTGAGGTCTTCACGCAGCGCATGGCCCGCGAGCTCGCGCACGAGCGGCACCTCATCTTCGGTTGCGGCCGCTACGAGGGCATCGACCAGCGCGTCTTCGACGAGTACGCCGAGCGGGGCCGCGTGCGGCTCGTCAGCATCGGCGACTACGTGCTGAACGGAGGAGAGGTCGCCACGATCGCGATGGTCGAGGCGATCGGTCGCCTGCTGCCCGGTGTCGTCGGCAACCCGGAAAGCCTCGTCGAGGAGTCTCACGAGGAAGACGGCCTGCTCGAATACCCGAGCTACACCAAGCCGGCCGAGTGGCGCGGTCGCGAGGTGCCGCCCGTGCTGCTGAGCGGCAACCACGCCGCCGTCGACGCGTGGCGACGGGAGCAGCGCATCGAGCGCACCCGGCGCGTGCGGCCCGAGCTGCTGCCTGCTGAACTGCTGCCTGCTGATCCGGACGAAGGCGTGTAGTCCGCTTGCTTGTCAGTCGGCGGCTATTTCCTAGAACGCACCGCTAGGCTTGAAGCATGCGTGATGTTCTCTCGGCCGTCGTCGGTAAAGCCGTGCGGCAGGTGGCGCGGCTGCGGGGCGGTGGATCGGCGCTTCCCGGCCTGGTCGTCGAAAAACTGGATCCGGGTTTCCTCTCGCGCGCGCTCGGCCGCCTCCCCTACGGAGTCGTCGCCATCAGCGGCACCAACGGCAAGACGACGACGACGAAGATGGTCGTCGAGCTGCTCGAAGCGCAGGGGCTGCGCGTCTTCACGAACAAGACCGGCTCGAACTTCTCGCGCGGCGTCGTCGCTGCGGCAATTCAGGAGTGCTCGCTGAGCGGCAAGCTCGACGCCGACATCGCGGTGCTCGAACTCGACGAGGCGCACGCCATGTACTTCATCGACCGCGTGCCGCCGCGCTTCACCCTGCTGCTGAACGTGCTGCGCGATCAGCTCGACCGCTTCGGCGAGATCGACGCGACGGCGAAGCTGCTCGCGCGCATCGCGGCCGCCACGACGGAGGGCCTGGTGGTGAACCGGGAGGATCGGCTGGTCGCGGCCATCGGCGAGTGCGCGACGACGCCCGAGGTGCGCTTCTTCGGGCTCTCCGACGACCTGCTCGCCACCTTTCCGAGCGACGACGACTTCCACGCGGGGTCGGCGTCCGATGCGGCGGCATCCGGTGCCGTCGAGCGCGACCCGGCCGACGTGACCCTGGTCGGGCTGAGCGACCACGCGGCGGTCTTCGAGATCGACGGATCGCCCCACCGCACCGACCTCAAACTCGAGGGCCTCTACAACACCTTCAACGCCGCGGCCGCCCTGTCGCTCGTGCGCATGATTCTCGCGGCCGGTGCCGCTCCCGGGCACCCCGCTCGCTATCGTCCCGAGACGACGACCGAGCAGCTGCTCGCCGCGCTCTCGAAGGTTCGCCCGGCCTTCGGCAGGGGCGAGCAGCTCGCGCTCGACGGTCGGCCGCTCGAACTCGTGCTCGTGAAGAACCCCGCCGGTTTTCGGCTCGGGCTCGCGTCGTTCGACCCGAGTGGCGTGGACGTGATGATCGCGATCAACGACCAGTACGCAGACGGCCGCGACATGTCGTGGCTGTGGGACGTCGACTTCGGCTCTCTGGCGAGCGAGGGCGTCGACACGGTCAGCGGCACCCGCGCCTGGGACATGGCACTGCGGCTCGAGCACGACGACGTGCCGGTGGGGCAGGTGCAGGAAGACCTGGGGCGCGCGCTGGTCTCGTTCCGCGAGCGCACCGGAGACAGACCCAGGCGCATCTACTGCACCTACACGGCGATGCTCGAACTGCGGAAGACGCTGGCGGATATGACGGACGTAGAGGATATCTGGTGAGCGAGATCGAAGCGCAGAAAGAGGCACGGAGCGACAGCCGGAATGACGGGGCGCGGGAGCTGACCATCGTGTCGCTGTACCCCCGCGACATGAACATCTACGGCGACCGCGGCAACGTGCTCGCGCTGACCCGCCGCGCGCGGGCGCACGGCTTCGAGCCACGCGTCGTCGAGGTGAACCCCGGCGACGCACTGCCCGATGAGGTCGACATCGTGATCGGCGGCGGCGGTCAGGACTCGGGTCAGGGCCGCGTCGCCCGGGATCTCGCGGCGCGAGCCGACGAGATCCGATCCCTCGCCGACGCGGGCGTTCCCATGCTGATGATCTGCGGCCTCTACCAGCTGTTCGGCCACCGCTTCGTCACCTACGAGGGCGAGGAGCTCACCGGCATCGGCGTGCTCGACGTCGAGACCCGCGGCGGCACGGAACGCATGATCGGCAATATCGTGCTGCAGACCGAGGAGTTCGGCGAGATCATCGGATACGAGAATCACAGCGGCAACACCCGCCTGGGATCGGGATCGAGGCCGCTCGGCCGAGTGACGCAGGGGGCCGGCAACAACCCCGACGACGGCACCGAGGGTGCCCGCACCGGCAACGTGATCGGCAGCTATCTGCACGGTTCGCTGCTGCCGAAGAACCCTGCGATCAGCGACTTTCTGATCGGTGAGGCCGCGCGTCGCCGATACGGGAGCTTCGAACCGGTCGCCGAGATCGATGAGACCGTCACCCGAGCGCGCGAGAGCGCCAAGAAACGCCCGCGCTGACGGGTGACCCGAGCGGCGGCAGCACCTACAGCGGCAACGCCTACGACGTCAGTGGCTTCTGGGCAAGAACCAGGGCCGAGAGAGAAGGAAGAAAAATATATGAGCGATCTTGCGATCTTCGACCGTTTCGAGTCCGAAGTGCGCGGCTACATCCGGTCGTTCCCGGTCGAGTTCGCGCAGGCCAGGGGTTCGGTGCTCGTCTCGGCAGACGGTCGCGAGTACCTCGACTTCTTCAGCGGTGCCGGCGTGCTCAACTACGGGCACAACAACCCGGTCTTCACCGAGGCACTCGTCGAGTACCTGCGCAGTGACGGGATCATTCACGGCCTCGACATGGCCACCACCGCCAAGCGCGGTTTCATCGAGGCCTTCCAGCAGCTCGTGCTCGCTCCGCGCGGTCTCGACTACAAGCTGCAGTTCACCGGGGCCACCGGCGCGAACGCGGTCGAGTCGGCGCTGAAGCTCGCCAGGCAGGCGACGGGGCGCAGCAACGTGGTCGCGTTCACCAACGGCTTTCACGGGCTGAGCCTCGGCGCACTCGCTGCGACCAGCAACGTGAAGTACCGTGAGGCCGCGGGCACGTCGCTCCCGGACGTGACCAGGCTGCCCTACGACGGCTACCTGGGCGAGGGCGTCGACACGCTCGACCTGTTCGAGCGAATGCTCGACGACCCCGGTTCGGGGGTCGACCATCCCGCCGCGGTCATCGTGGAGGCGGTGCAGGGCGAGGGCGGCATCAACGTCGCCGGTGCCGAGTGGCTCAGGCGGCTGCGCGCAATCACCGAGGAGCGCGGCATCCTGCTGATCCTCGACGACATTCAGGCGGGCGTGGGGCGCACCGGTCAGTTCTTCAGCTTCGAGGATTCGGGCATCGTTCCCGACCTGGTAACGGTGTCGAAGTCGATCTCGGCCTCGGGCCTGCCGATGGCGCTGCTGCTCATTCGCCCCGAGGTCGACGTCTGGAAGCCGGGGGCGCACACCGGCACCTTCCGCGGCAACAACCTCGCCTTCGTGAGCGCGCGCGCGGCGCTCGAGACCTACTGGAGCGACGCGGTCTTCACCGACGCGATCGCCGAACGATCGGAGCAGCTGCGGCTCGCGCTGGAGGGGATCGCGGCGGAGTTCCCGCAGGCCGAGTTCACCGCGCGGGGCCGCGGCCTCATGCGCGGCCTGGCCTCCACCGCTCACCCCGACCTGGCCGGAGCCGTCTCCGCCGCGGCCTTCGAGCGCGGTCTGGTGATCGAGACCTCGGGTGCCCGCGACGAGGTGCTGAAGTTCTTGCCGGCGCTCACCATCACCGCCGAAGAACTCGGGCGGGGCATCGGCATCGTGCGCAAGGCTCTCGCGGCGACGCTCGCACAGCGATAGGTTTTTCTGCCGAAAGTTTTTCTGCCGAACCGGGAATATGCAGGCGCATATATCGGTTGTGACCTGCAGACAGACCAGTTGTCGAACGAAAGGCAGTTCAATGAGCATCACCGCAGACCAGATTCCCGGCTACCGCGCAGGCACCTGGAAGATCGACCCCGCCCACTCCGAGGTCGGGTTCATGATTCGTCACCTTGCGATCAGCAAGGTGAAGGGCAAGTTCGAGGAGTTCGACGCGACCTTCGTCACCGGCGAGAGCCCGCTCGAATCCTCCGTGATCGCGAGCGTCGAGGTCGCCTCGGTGAACACGGGCCAGAAGGATCGCGACAACCACCTGCGCACCGGAGACTTCTTCGAGGCGGAGACCCACCCGCAGCTCACCTTCGCCTCGACCGGCGTGCGCGAGGTCGACGGCGAGTTCAAGGTCGACGGGGATCTCACCATGCGCGGCGTAACCAAGCCCGTCACTTTCGACTTCGAGTTCGGCGGCTTCGGTGAGGATCCCTACGGCAACTACAAGGCCGGTTTCAACGCGAAGACCGTCGTAAAGCGCGAAGACTTCGGCCTCACGTTCAACGCGCCGCTCGAGAAGGGCGGCATGCTGCTCGGTTCAGACGTCACCATCACCATCGACGTGCAGGCGGCGCTGGAGAAGTAAGCAGTGGTGTACAGCGCGAAGGGGATGGGATCGATCGATCCCATCCCCTTCGCGCTGTACACGGGCACCCTTACTCCAGTTCGCCGGTGATGCGCCCGCGCACGCGGCGCAGATCCTCCATCAGCGCCCCGATGAGCACCCAGTGCTCGGGATGCGGACGCGGAATTCTATAGGGGGCGGTGAGCGCGGGTGGCTCGATCGTCTCCGGCTCAGCGGTCGGTTCGTGCACGAGCAGTTCGAGGTCGTGCGCCGCCCGCCGCATCTCCTCGACCATTCCCAGCACCGAGGGGTCGGTCACGAGGTCGGGCTCGTAGAGATCGTAGACGGCCCGCGACATGCCGCCGATCTGCGTGACGATCGGCTGCAGCCGCTGAAACAGTGCGTCGTCGTCGGCGAGGCCCTGCCGGTAGCGCCGGCTCCGCGGGTTGAGCCGGAGGCTCTCCCGCGCCTGCCGCAGAAGGGCGTGCACCCGGGTGCGCTCGATCTGCAGCGTTCGCGCGTCCTCGTGCATCTGCTCGAGCCAGTCGTCGTCGCGCGGCCGATCCAGCGCGTCCGCGATCCTGCGCAGCGCCGAGGCCGCGTCTACGGTGAGCGACACCAGCGCCTCGTGCACGGGAAGCGTGCGCACCGGTGCGACGACCAGCGCGTTGATCCCGAACCCGATGAGCGCTCCGAGAAGCGTCTCGACCAGTCGCTCGACGCCGTAGTGCAGGTCGAGGCCCCCGAGCGCGATCATCAGCAGCGCGCTCACCACGATCTGGTTCGCAGCGCTCGGCGTCATGCGCAGCAGCCACCCGAGGGCCAGTCCGGCGACGAGGGCGGCGATGAACAGCCACGAGTGCTGTCCGAGAAACTCGCCGGTGAGCAGCGCGACGGCCACCCCGAGCAGCACGCCGATCACGCGCTCCAGGCCCTTGCTCAGCGACTGGTCCACGTTGTCCTGCACGACCAGCAGGGCGGCGATCGCACCGAAGATGGGCAGCTGCCCTGGAAAGACGAGCAGGCAGGTGAACCACGCGATGATCATCGCGGCGAGTGTTTTCACCACCTGAATCAGCGGTACCCGCTGCTCTGCGCGCACCCGGCTCGTGAGCTGCCGCGGCGCCCGGCCCCAGCGGGCGAGGCGTCTCCTGCGCGCAGCGGGCTCGCTCACAGCAGTCCCAGCTTGCGCAGTTCCTCTCGCAGCGTGGCACCGTCCGGTCCGTAGACCCAGGGCACGCCGCTCGTGCTGCGGTGCAGACGCGCCTTCGAGCGGCCGCCCGAGAGCACGGCCTCGCTCACGGAGAGCTGGCGGATCGCGACGGCCGCAACGCTGTTCGGGTGCGAGGTCGCGAACTCGTGATAGAGGGTCTCGTCGTGCTGCCCGTCGTCGCCGAACAGCACCCACTTGACGTCGGGGAAGTCGGCGGCGAGGCGTTTCAGCTCTTCGCGCTTGTGCTCGCGACCGCTGCGGAACCAGCGATCGTATGTGGGGCCCCAGTCGGTGAGCAGCAGGGGACCCATCGGGTAGAGGTTGCGGGCGAGAAAGCGGCTGAGAGCCGGGGCCGCGTTCCAGGCCCCCGTCGACAGGTACACGACCGGAGAACCGGGGTGCGCCGCCACGAGGTGATCCAGCATCACGGCCATGCCCGGCGTCGCGGAGCGCGCGTGCTCGTCGAGCACGAAGCTGTTCCACGCAGCCACGAAGGGCCGGGGCAGCGCGGTGATGAGGATGGTGTCGTCGACGTCGGAGATGATGCCGAAGCGCGCGTCGAGATCGACGATCTTCACCGGTGCCTCCGCGGCCTCGCTGTCACCCGCCTGCAGCGAGATCGTGTGCCAGCCCGGTGCCAGTGACACCGGCAGCACCGCGTCGATGACGCCGCCGCGATCGGCGACCACCTCGCCGACGGGCTCGCCGTCGACGAACACCCGCACCGGCTGATGCGGCACGTAGACGCTGGTGAAGGTGCGCCAGCCCCGCACGCGCGACACCGCGGCGACGTCGGGCCTGAACCTCGTGTGCTCGCGGGTGTCGGGTTTGAGGTAGAGCACGCGGCCGAGCACGCGCACCCACTCGTTGGTGCCGTAGCCGATGTAGGGGATCACCGACGGCGTCTTGCCGCGTGCGACCGCCCGACGCGCGCGTCTTCCGTGCACCCAGTCCTCCATTCGCGCTGCGAAACGGGGGGCGGGGTCGAGGTCTGAACGTGCGGTCACCGTGCCAGTCTAGTGTTCTGCGGTGTCGGCACCGTCGGCGGGGCGTTCTGGCAGGGTAGCTGGCACTGGCTGCCAGGAGCGGTCGAGCGCCTCGCGAAACCACCGCAGACGGGAGGCGTCAGGGGGCGGGGCGGCGACGCCGTCGACGGCGGTGACGGTGCGGATGCCGTGCAGCGCGTTGACCGCCCACACCTCGTGGCGCGCGAGCTGCACGGGGGTGACGCGGCGGGGCTGGGGCTGCCCGATGCGCCTGCGATTCGGCTTGGTGCCGACAAGCCGGTGCTCCGCGGCCGCCACGATGATGCTCTCGGTGACCGAGGGCAGACGCTTATTGCTCTTGACGACTGCGCCGCGTTGATCCGGTGCATCGGGGTCGTGCGGCCACCACACCAGACTCGTAGTCGCGCCCTCGCGCGCGTACCCGCGCCGATCGGTCAGCAGCGCCTCGGTGCCGAGCGCGCGATTCAACTCCGCGTAGCGTCCGATGTTCGGGCCCTTGCGGCGAGGGTGATCGACCGCGATGTGCCCAGCCGTGCGCAGCTCGAGGGTGGTCGAGAGATCGGGGAGGGGGCGCAATTGCAGCTTGAGGCGCGGCGGGAGACCGCCGGTGCTCTGCCACAGTTCGAGCCGAGGCCACCCCTCGCCGAACTCGGCGATCAGCGGCAGGGACTCGGCGACGAACGACTCGATGCTGTCGACGGCGAGCCGCTCGACTTGGCTGAGGTCCTGCTCCACCCAGGCGAATGAGGCGAGGTCGCAACCTTCCTCGCGCATCCGCCGCAGTACTGCCGCGTGTCGCGTTCGCGCGCCGGGGGTCGGCACGTGCGGTCCGCACCAGGCCAGGCGCGCGGTGCTGGTGAACCGTCTGAGGTGGCCCTCGAGATCGCGGGCCTCCGCAGCCCCGGTCTTCGGGTTGAGTCGCACCCGAAACGAATCGGCGGCGAGGAGGTCGGACATGTGCCGAGGCTACCAGCTACGCTGAGGGGATGCGGTTTTTACGCGAGGTGCCTTGGCCGCGCGACGTCGGCACGCTCGCGCGTGGCCTTGCAGACGCTGCCGCTGCAGGTGGTGCCGTCTCCGGAGGGGCCACCAGCACTGACAGCACCGCGCATCACGGGGGCTGGTTCTGGCTCGACGGCGAGACGTCTGAGCGGGCCGGCGAGGCCTCTGAGCAGTTCGGCGAACGCGGGCGCAGCTACCTGGGAATCGCGAGCGAGGTGCGGTGGGCTCGGCGCGGCCGGGAGCGCGAGTTTCTGCGTGAGCTGCGAGGCGGTGAGTTGGGACACGGTGACTCGCTCGGCCGTGTGCCACGAGATGGCGAGCCGCGCGTTTCCGCAAGCCTTCCGAGCGACGCCACCGGATTCGCGTCGGGCTGGGTGACCGCGCTGTCGTACGAGTTCGGGGTGTCGCTGCTGGGCATCGATCCGGCGGCCGATGCGGCCGCCCCTGCGGTCGCCCTGCGTGCCGATGCGGTGCTCGTACTCGACCACGCGAGCGGCACCGCGGAGGTACGAGGCGAGAGCGAGGCCGTGGTCGCGGAGTGGATCGGGCTGCTCGGTGAGCTCGACGGATGGGAGCGAACCGGCGATCCCGATTCGCCCGACGCGCCCGAAAGGCCCGACGCGCCCGAAAGGTCTGACGCCCTCGGCGAGCCGAACGTTTCCGACGGTTTCGACCCGCCCGCCTGGCGACGCCCCGACGCCGACTACCGGGCCGAGGTCGAAGCCTGCCGCGCGGCGATCCGCGACGGAGACGCCTACGTGCTGTGCCTCACCGACACCGCCGAGAAGCGCGGCGACTTCGACCCGCTCGACCTCTATCTGCGGCTGCGTGCGTCGGGGGGATCCGCGATGCGCGGCGGCCTGATCGCAGCCGGCGACCGGGCACTCGTGAGCGCGAGCCCGGAGCGCTTCCTGGGGGTGCGCGGTCGGCGCGTCGAGACGCATCCCATCAAGGGCACGCGGCCGCGCGGCGGCAGCGCCGTCGAAGATGCCTATCTCGCGGCCGAGCTCGCCGCAGACCCCAAGGAGCGCGCGGAGAACCTCATGATCGTCGACCTCATGCGCAACGACCTGAGCCGCATCTGCCGCACGGGCTCGGTCGGGGTGGAGGGGTTTCTGCGGGTCGAGCACCACCCTCGCGTGCACCAGCTCGTGAGCACCGTCGCGGGAGAACTGCTCGAGGGCGCAGACGTGTGCGACGCCGTCGAGGCCTGTTTTCCCGGAGGATCGATGACCGGTGCCCCCAAGCACAGCGCGGTCGAGATCCTCGGAGAGATCGAGGGCGCGCCCCGCGGGCTCTACTCCGGATGCTTCGGGTGGATCGACGACGGCGGTGACGCGGAGCTCGCGATGACAATCCGCAGCATCGAACTGCGCGGGATCGGCACTTCCGATGCGGAAGCGCGCGTCGGAGCGGGAGGCGGCATCACGGCCGACTCCGATGCCGATCGGGAGCTCGCGGAGAAGAACCTCAAGGCCGCGGCCCTCCTCGCGGCGCTCTCTCCGGGCACTCCGGTATCCTAGAAAGATCTGTGCGCCCGCCTTTGCGGGTGCGATCCCGAACGATATTAGAGGTGTGTGTGACCGAGCAGCAGGTGCGCGAGGCCGAAGGGTACGACTTCAGAGCGATCCAGGAGCGCTGGCTTCCGGTGTGGGAGCAGCTGAAGCCCTTCGAGGCGGCGGCGAGCGGTGCCGACGGGGCGGCCGGTCGCCCCACGAAGTACGTGCTCGACATGTTCCCCTATCCCTCGGGCGACCTGCACATGGGGCACGCCGAGGCGTTCTGCTTCGGAGATATTCTCGCCCGCTACTGGCGAGGCCGCGGCTACGACGTGCTGCACCCCATCGGCTGGGACTCGTTCGGCCTGCCTGCCGAGAACGCGGCCATCAAGCGCGGCGTCGATCCGCGCGACTGGACCTACGCCAACATCGAGCAGCAGAAGGCCTCGTTCCGCGTCTACGCGCCCTCGTTCGACTGGAGCCGCGTGCTGCACACGAGCGACCCCGAGTACTACAGGTGGAACCAGTGGCTGTTCCTCAAGATGTACGAGCGGGGCCTGGCCTACCGCAAGGCGAGCTGGGTGAACTGGGACCCGGTAGACCAGACCGTGCTCGCGAACGAGCAGGTGCTCGCCGACGGCACCTCCGAGCGTTCGGGCGCGATGGTCGTCAAGAAGAAGCTCACCCAGTGGTACTTCCGCATCACCGACTACGCCGATCGCCTGCTCGACGACCTCGATCGTCTGGAGGGCCAGTGGCCGACCAAGGTGCTGAACATGCAGCGCAACTGGATCGGCCGCTCACGCGGCGCGGAGGTCGAGTTCGAGATCGAGGGGCGCGAGGCCAAGGTGCCGGTCTTCACGACTCGCCCGGATACGCTGCACGGAGCCACCTTCATGGTGGTCGCCCCCGACTCCGACCTCGCGGCGGAACTGGCCGCCGGTGCCTCGGCCGAGGCGCGCATGCAGTTTCAGGCATATCTCGAGCAGACGCAGAAGCAGACCGAGATCGAGCGGCAGAACGCCGATCGCGAGAAGACCGGCGTCTTCCTCGATCACTTCGCGGTGAACCCGGTCAACGGCGAACGTATTCCTGTCTGGGCATCCGACTACGTGCTGGCCGACTACGGCCACGGCGCGATCATGGCCGTGCCCGCGCACGACCAGCGAGACCTCGACTTCGCGCTGAAGTTCGAGCTGCCGGTGCGCACGGTCGTCGACGTCACGGACGAGCACGGCGTCTCGCTGCCCGATCCCGCCGAGAGCGGTGTCGCGACGGCGGGCGACGGCACGCTCGTCAACTCGGCCGAGCTGAACGGGCTCGGCAAGACCGACGCCATCGCGAAGGCCATCGAGGTGCTCGAAGCGCGGGGCACCGGCCGCGCGGCCACCACCTATCGCCTGCGCGACTGGCTCATTTCGCGGCAGCGCTACTGGGGCACGCCGATCCCGATTCTGCACGGCACCGGTGCCGACGGCGGCGAGATGAAGCCGGTCGATCAGGCAGCGCTGCCCGTCGTGCTCCCCGCCTCCGAGGGGCTCGACCTCAAGCCCAAGGGCTCGTCGCCGCTCGGCGCGGCGACTGAGTGGGCCACGGTCGTCGATCCCGAGACCGGCGAGGTCTGGACTCGCGATCCCGACACCATGGACACCTTCGTCGACAGTTCGTGGTACTACCTGCGCTACCTCTCGGCGAACGACGATACGCAGGCCTTCGACCCCGCCGAGGCGAACCGGTGGGGGCCTGTCGACCAGTACGCGGGCGGTGTGGAGCACGCGATCCTGCACCTGCTCTACTCCCGCTTCATCACCAAGATGCTGCACGACCTCGGCTACCTCGACTTCGACGAGCCGTTCACGGCGCTGCTGAACCAGGGCATGGTGCTGCTCGACGGCGCGAAGATGTCGAAGTCGAAGGGCAACCTGGTCGAGTTCGCGTCAGAGCTGCGCGACCACGGTGCCGATGCGCTGCGCGTGACTCTCGCGTTCGCCGGCCCGCCCGAAGACGACATCGACTGGGCCGACGTGTCGGTGCAAGGCTCGGCCAAGTTTCTCGCCCGCGCCTGGCGCATCGCCGACGACGTCTCGCGCTCGGGCGCGGCCGTCGGTGTCGCGTTCGAGGGCGGCGACAAGGCGCTGCGCAAGCACACGCACCAGCTGCTCGCCGACGCTCCCGGGCTCATCGAGCAGTACAAGTTCAACGTCGTCGTCGCGCGGCTCATGGATCAGGTGAACGTCACCCGCAAGGCCATCGACTCCGGTTGCGGCGTCGCCGATCCCGCCGTGCGCGAATCGGCCGAGGCGATCGCGGTGATCCTCTCGCTCTTCGCGCCGTACGCCGCCGAAGACATGTGGGCGAAGCTCGGCCACGAGCCGACGGTCGCCCTGGTCGAGTGGCCCGCGGCAGACGAGTCGCTGCTGGTCGAGGACGAGATCACCCTCGTGGTGCAGGTGGGCGGCAAGGTGCGGGATCGCCTGACGCTGCCCGCCTCGGTCTCCGAGGAGGAGGCGCGGTCTGCCGCCCTCGGCTCGGCCGCGGTGCAGCGCGCGATCGGCGACGGGGAGATCGTGAACGTGATCGTGCGCCTGCCGAGGATCGTGAGCATCGCCGTGAGGCCCGCATCGTAGTGTTCTGCGCCGAGGTGCGCTGTGCTGAAGTGCCCTGTGCCGCCGTGCTGCTCCCGGGGCGCTCGTGCAGCTGAGCATCATCGTGCCGACCCGTGACGAGTCGCAGAACGTCGCCGAGCTCGTGCGTCGCATCGAAGGGGCGGCCGCCGTGCCGCCGCTCGCAGCGCTCGAGATCGAGGTGATCTTCGTCGACGATTCGCGCGACGGCACCCCGGCAGAGGTGGCTCGCGTCGCAGAGAGCTCGGCCCTGCCCATCAGCTGCGTGCATCGCGAGAAGGGGCACGCAGACAGCGGCGGCGGGCTCGGCGGGGCGGTGCTGGTCGGTGCGGCCCGCGCGCGGGCCGACTCCTGCCTGGTGATGGACGGCGACCTGCAGCATCCGCCCGAGCGCATCGGCGCACTGTACGAGCGTCTGCTGCGCGGGGACGTGGATCTGGTGCTGGCCTCGCGCTACGCCGGCGACGGCGATGCGGCGGGGCTGGCGGGCGCGCTGCGCAGGGGGGTTTCGCAGGCGTCGATCCTGCTGACGAAGGCCCTGTTTCCGCGCCGGCTGCACGGGTGCACCGACCCGATGACCGGGTTCTTCGTGTTCGACCGCCGACGCATCGACCTCGCGGCGCTGAGGCCGCAGGGCTTCAAGATCCTGCTCGAGATGCTCGTGCGGCAGCCGCTCGTCTTCGCCGAAGTGCCGTTCGAATTCGGGGATCGCTACGCCGGACGGTCGAAGGCCTCGCTGCCGCAGGGGTGGCACTTTCTGCTGCAGCTGCTGCGGCTGAGGTTTTCCAGGCGGTGAGTTCCAGGCGGTGACTTTTCGCAGCGGGTGAGCTTCGTCCACAACTGGGCGTTTTTGGTCACTTCGCGCGACTTATCCACGGATCTGCCCGAAGCGGGCTCGGGCCTCCTCTCACCTCCGTAGGGTGGCGGCATGGATCAGCACACAGCAACGGCTCGGTTGGAGCCGGATCGGGACCTGGACCCGGATCGCGACCTGGACCGGGGTCGCAACGTCGACAGACAGTCAGCCTCCGACCGCGATCGACTCGCCGAGCCCGCGGCAGGCGGCTACTGGAGCCCGGAGGAGGTGCTGACGCGCCGCAGCTGGCGGGAATCGCCGACCGCGGCGAGTGCCGGCCAGACTCCGCGCCCCCTGGTGCAGCAAGAAGAGGCCCCCGTGTCTCGGCGCATCGGGCGGGCGGTGGCCGTGCCCGTGCTCGCGGGCGGCGCGGTCTTCATCGTCGCCGTCGTCATCGCCGCTGTCATGGCGGCGCTGCAGCTGCGGCCGGCGGGAGATTCGCTCGGGAGCGCTGCGGTGGAGGCCCGTGCCGACACGTCGGAGGATCAGCACGCGCCCGACAGCCCGAAGGATTCCACGGTTCCGAAGACCGCCGACGCGGGCACCGGTGGCGGTGCCGGTGCTCCGGGCGATGCCCGGTCACCGGTGTACGTCCACGTCGTCGGCGAGGTAGAACGCCCCGGAGTGGTCGAATTGCCCGCCGGTTCCCGCGTCTCCGACGCGATCGAGGCGGCCGGAGGCGCGGACGAAGACGCAGTGCTGTCGGCGGTGAACCTGGCCCGCGAGATCATCGACGGTGAGCAGATCCTGGTGCCGAACGCGGAACAGGTGGAGGAGGGGCTCACGGAGGCACCCGGCGGAGAGTCGGCCGGGGGAGCGGAGGTCGGGGGAGCGGGGGCCGCAGGCTCACCGGGGTCGGCCCCCGGCGGCTCTGGCGGGCTTGTGAACCTCAACAGCGCCGACGCCGCAGCGCTTGAGACGCTCCCGCGGGTGGGGCCCGCACTGTCGCAGCGCATCATCGACTGGCGCGAGGCCAACGGCGCGTTCTCCTCGGTAGATCAACTGCTCGAGGTCTCCGGAATCGGTGCGAAGACTCTCGACGGAATTCGTGAGCTGGTGACGGTCGGATGAGACCGCCGGGCAGCTGGCGCTTGCTGGCACCCGCGCTGCTCGCGTGGGCGGTCGCGGCTGCGGCGGTGGTGCACCCGGGCAGCGGGCGAGTGGTCGCGGTCGCGGTCGCGGGAGTCGGCTGCACCGCGCTGCTGCTCGCGGTCATCGCGCGTTCGACGTCGGGGAACGCGATTGCTCTTCGCCGGGCTTCGGTGCCGCACGCACTTCGCGCTGCGTCGGTGTGCGTGCTCCGCTACGGTTTAGTCGCTTGCGGAGTGCTGCTGCTGCTCGGAACGCGCGTCGACACGGCCGAACGGGCGCGCGGCGATCCCGAACTCGCACAGGCTGCCGAGCGTTCGAGCGCAGTCGCATTGCGTGCCGTGCTCGCCGGATTTCCCAGCGCGCAGTCGTCTTTCGGGGAGCCACGAGCCTGGGTCGAGGCTGCGGTGTCGGGAGAGAGCGGAGTCGTGCCGGTGGTGCTGTGGCTCAGCGGTGAGCAGGCCGATGAGAGCAGGGGCGTGGGCGAAGGCGGTGAGGGCGGTGAGGGCGTTGTCTGGGCTCCGATGACCCCGGTGACCGTTCACGGGAGTCTGGTCGAACTCGAGCCGGGATCGGCGGCGGTCTACGGCGTGCGCGTGGAGCGGGTCGAGCCGGAGACGCGGCAGCGAACGGACGGCGTGCCCGGTCTGTGGCAGTCGTTGGTGCGCGAATCGGCCCGGTTCGCGGTGGAGTTGCGAACCGGGCTGCGCGATGCCGCCGCAGACGTGCCGGGTGCCGAACTCGTGCCGGGTTTCGCCGTGGGCGACACGTCGCTCGTCGGCGAGCAGCTGGAACTGCGCATGCAGCAGAGCTCGCTCACGCATTTAATCGCGGTCTCGGGTGATCTAGTTGACTCAGGAGGTGCGTTAATCGTGTGATGCACTTGATATAGCTTCGGCTCTGTATCTCTCTTGTCAGTTGAGATTCATGCCGTGCCGGAGGCTGTCCAGCGCCAGCTTCCAGAACGACTCACGCTGCAGGATCGTCTCCGTCTTCGTCTTCGGGTCGAAGATCTCCAAGATCGAGTACTGGAAGTTCTCGACGATGTGCGTGTCGCCAAGCTCTTCGCGCATGCGATTCAACTCCTTGTTCCCTCCAGTAAGGTTCTTCAGGTGGGCGTAGCCAGACCAGCGCTGCCATAGGCCATTGGCTTCGCCGGACGCCGAGCCAACGTATTGGCGACCGTCGCTGAGGTCTGTGATGACGTACACCCCCTTCACGCTTGATAGGGCATCCTTCCAGCTCGGCTCGTCGTTGGCGATGATCCGCTGCATCTCGGCATGCCTGAGCCGTACGTTCTGGTAGCCCGGGAAGGTGACGAGCTTTGTGTCCGGCGCAAGCTCGTAGACCTCCGGGTTGAGCTTGCTGTCCTGAATGCGGTCGTATCGGCGGAGGTACAGGTCCCTGCCGACCGGGCGCTCCAGCTTGATGATGAGGCGCTTGATGTACTCCGAGAACTCGTCGAGCAGTTCCGGCCCGTAGCCTGCACCGCCGATGATCTCCGGCACCACCGGAGTCACGCGGAAGAAGCCACCGAAGATGAAGTACTGAGGGCCGTATGGGTAGTACTGGGCGAATGCGAGTACGTACTCGGCTTCGCCCATGTTGTTGTTCTGGTGGACCTCGCGGTGACGGGTCATGTCCAGCCACTCTTCAGGGTCATCGGCCAGCAGTAGGTCCCATGCCGCAGCGCCGCCGACGCCCGCGCGGATGTTGAGCTTCACCTTTGTTGAACTCGGCTCCGGCACCCGCATGAAATCCGTGAATCGGATCATTCCCACTCCTCAGTTGCTTTCGATAACGTTGGTCGACGAAACGTGCCGTATCTGAGTGCCGTCATTACCTCTTGTCCTCGAAGGGGTCGACGACCGAGTGGAGTCCGTGCTCGGGGCAAAGGAACGCGATCCTCGTCCCCTCCGCGCCTCCGTCGAGCGGCTCGGGGTCGCAGTCGGCGCCGCACTTGCCCTGCCCGCCCCCTGGGAGATCGACGGGCTCCGTGCAGGTTCTGTACTGCTCGTTGCCCGAGCCGTCGCCGATGTGGATCTCCGGCAGGTCGCTCATGAGAGGAACACCTTCGGGCCGAGCATAGGCAGCGGGCGTCCCGGCGGATGAGGGTGGCGCGGGTTTTTCCTCCCCGTCAGAGGGTCCATCGTGTAGGCCCTGACACCCATCCGATCCAGCAGGGCCAGTACTTCGGGCCTTGCCCGCTTCAGGGTCGCGGACTTGCCCATGTCGCCCCACGCGCCGAGCACCTCGGCGACGCCAAGCTGACTGAGCACCTGCTCGATGGCGTCGCAGTTCGCGGCAGACAGGTCCACATCGTACGGGCTGAGCTCCTGGGGCTTGGGTGACCTCTCCGGGTAGAGGTTCAGCATGAGCCAGCCCGAGTGCTCGCGCTTCGATACCTCGATGACGTGGTTCACGGTGTCGTCGGACTGGGTCTGCCGGGCGTGCGAAGGGTTCATGCCGATCACGACGAGCGGGGGCGACTCCGGCGTGCAGGCTCCGATCCTGCCGAGCGCGAAGCGGTAGTCGTCGTTGCCCGGGTCAGGATCGCAGAAGTCGGGCTCGTTGCCCGGGACGTAGGGCTTCATGCTGACGCACCCTCCTTAGTCCGCGTGCTCACGCCCGCCCGCTCCACGGCGCGGTACACGGTGGACCTGGCCACACCGAACTCCGAGGCGAGCTCCGCGGAGGTGTGCTCCCCGGACTGCCAGAGCGCCACGAGATGCTTCTCCTGCGTGGGGGAGAGCTTCGGCTTCTTGCCGCGCAGGCGGCCCTTCGCCTTCGCGACGGCCATGCCCTCGCGCGTGCGCATCCTGATGAGGTCCGCCTCGAACTCGGCGAACGTCGCGAGCATGTTGAACATCATCTTGCCCATCGGGTCCGTCGGGTCGTACGCGCTGTTCCCGAGCC
>JBKEBN010000081.1:0-18504 GCA_047973175.1 Leucobacter sp. | reverse complement strand
CGAGTAACGGCGTGCCAAAACCTCGAATAGCTCACGCCGTTACTCGAATCCACGCCGCAAGCACCACGATCCAACACCGCAACACCGCGCAAAAATTGCACAATCAGATTCAAAGTTCGCGAACCATCTTAGAAAACGATCCAGTGCACCGGGAACGCATATTGGCATCAGCCGCCTCGACTGTTGTTAAGTGGTGTCACCCGGGGTGTTCGAGAAGCGCACCCGCAGAGGGATCCAACGAAACATCGCTTCGGCGAAGCACCCGCGGATCCGCGTCGGGGTCAACCGTCGAGTCGAACCATCTACACCGAGTGGAGAAGAACCTATGTCGAGCCAAGAGGTCGAGGTCACCGAGGTCCTCGTCGTCGGTGCCGGTCAGGCAGGCGTCGCGATGAGCGAGCACCTGGGCAAGAGCGGCATTCCGCACATCGTCCTGGAGCGCGACCGCATCGCCGAGCGCTGGCGCACCGAGCGCTGGGACTCGCTGGTCGCCAACGGGCCGGCCTGGCACGACCGCTTTCCCGGTCTCGAGTTCGACGACGTCGACCCCGACGAGTTCGCGCCGAAGGATCGTGTGGCCCGGTACTTCGAGCAGTACGCCGAGATGATCGACGCTCCCATACGCACCGGCGTCGAGGTCACCTCGGTGCGCCGCCGCGACGGCGAGGCCGGTTTCGAGGTCGAGACCACCGCGGGCCCCGTCCACGCCCGATACGTCGTCGCCGCCACCGGCGCTTTCCAGCTCCCCTCGATCCCGCCCATCGTGCCGCAGCAATCGAGCATCGAGCAGATCCACTCCAGCCAGTACCGCAACCCCGAGCAGCTGCCCGAGGGAGCCGTGCTCGTCGTCGGCGCGGGATCGTCTGGCGTGCAGATCGCCGACGAGCTGCGCCAGGCCGGCCGCGAGGTCTACCTCGCCGTGGGGCCGCACGATCGCCCGCCGCAGCGGTACCGCGGCCGCAGCTTCGTGTGGTGGCTCGGCACGCTCGGCCTGTGGGAGAAGGCGACGCCGTCAGAGGGCGCTGAGCACGTCACCATCGCGGTGAGCGGCGCGAACGGCGGTCATACGGTCGACTTCCGCAACCTCGCCGCGAGCGGCATCACCCTGGTCGGCCGCGCCAACTCCTACGAGAACGGCGTCATGCGCTTCGGTGGCGATCTCGCGGAGAACATCCGCAAGGGCGACGAGAACTACTTCGCCATCCTCGACGCCGCCGACGCCTACGTGGCCCGCACCGGCATCGACCTACCCGAGGAGCCCGAGGCCCGCGATCTCGGCCCGTACCCCGCCTGCGTCACCGATCCGATTCTCGAACTCGATCTCGCCGAGGCCGGCATCACCTCGATCGTCTGGGCCACCGGTTTCAAGGTCGACTACGGCTGGCTGCAGGTCGACGCGCTCGACGAGCGCGGCCTGCCCGAGCACCTGCGCGGCGTCTCCAGCGAGCCCGGCGTCTACTTCCTCGGCCTGCCGTGGCAGGCGCGCCGCGGTTCGAGCTTCATCTGGGGCGTCTGGCACGACGCCAAGTACATCGCCGACCAGATCGACATGCAGCGCGGCTACCTCGCGTACGAGGGTGCCGCGGTGCCGGCCACGGGTCTCCCCGCCAACCCGACCCTGGCGGCCGTCACCGCCTGAGCGGCGTTACCCTCGTAGGTGGCTGAGCGGAGGCAGGCTCTTCCCCCAGCCGGTTGAGCGGAGGCCGCAGGCCGCAGTCGAAACCAGGCACCGGAACCTTCCGCAGAAACAAAGGAACGTTCAACCCCGTGGTTTCGACTCCGCTATGCTCCGCTCAACCACCTAAAAAACCAGCTGGTTGAGCGGAGGCCGAAGGCCGCAGTCGAAACTACCGACTCGGTGACTCCGAGGAACTATCCGAGGAAACTCAGACTCGGTAGTTTCGACTGCGCACTTCGTGCTCCGCTCAACCACCTTGGGGGGGGGAGGGCACCGCGCTTCACCCAACCGCCGCATGGAGCGCAGCGATCCAGAGCCTCGGCCGCCTATACCGTGAAGTCGCTCGCGGCGCGCGCCGCGGTGACCGTCTTCATGAAGTCGATCGCCGGCAGGTGCGTGGGGTGGCTCGCGTACTCCGCGAGACCGTCAGCGTCGTCGAAGTCGGCGATGAGGGTGAGGTCGTAGTTGGCTCCGTCGAAGAGCTCGTTGCGGTGCAGCGACAGCGCGCGCACGGAGGGCACGCTCTCGCGCAGCGGCTCGATGAGCGCGACCGCCTCGGCGATCTGGGTCTCGCGCTGCTCGCGGGTCTCACCGTTGAACTTCCAACTGACGATGTGGCGCAGGGTCACTGATATCTCCTTGGGTTGTGGGCAGGGGTGTGACGGGTGAAGTCCGCGAGGCGCGGTGCAGGATAGAAGTTTTGGACATCGGGGCACGGGGCGAACGGGCAGTGAGGCGCACGGGCCGCGGGCACAGAGGCCGTCAGGCCTGCGGGTCGCCCTCGCTGCCGTGCCGGATCGCGAGACACCGGATCGCGGCGCGCCTACCGCGAGAACAGCCGCGGCCGGGCCGCCTTCTCCACCGCCGCGGCGAACCGCTGCGAGTCGACACGCCAGATGGCGTGCCTGCGGCCGTTGATCTGCACCACCGGAATATCTTCGGAGTGGCGGCGCGCCAGCGCCGGATCCTGCAGTATATCGAGCTCCTCGAACGCGGTCTCGATGCCCTTCGCCGCGAGCTTGACCCGCACGCGCGCGATGGTCGCGCGCGCGTCATTGCACAGGTGGCACCCCGGTTTTGCGATCAGGGTGATCTGCACGGGCTTGACGGGCTTCACACTTCCCGAGTGTAGTCGCGGGATCGGCGCACTCCTCGAAAAACCCCGTCCGTGCGGTCGGCGTGGCGGGTTTCACGCACCCGGCCGGCTACTCACCAGCACCCGTGAGCGGCACGAGAACCCAGCTCTGGCACCGTTCCCGGGAGGGGTCCTCGTGCCGCTCACGGGTGCTGGTGCCGCACGCGGGTTCTCGTGCCACTCGCGGGGGTTGGTGCGGGTGCTGGTGCCCACGTAGTCGCGGGATCGGCGCACGCCCCGAAACACCCCACCCGAGCGCGCGAAAACCCCGTCATCTCAGCGGACGACGGGGTCTCGAACACCGGGGAAAGAACCCGCCGGCTACTTCTTGTTGCGACGCTGGTGACGCGTCTTTCGAAGCAGCTTGCGATGCTTCTTCTTCGACATGCGCTTGCGGCGCTTCTTGATAACTGAACCCACGGTCACCTCACAACGTCTATTCGAGCCTCGGAATCGGGCCCACAAAACACTTATTCTACCGTTCGCGGCCCGCGAAGGCGAAATCGCGGAGTGATTTCGCCCGATCCGGCACCGCCGACCGCGCAGCACCCGACCCGCAAGTCACCTACCCGCGCAGTCTGAACCGCGCCACGAGCTCTTTCACACGATGCTCGGCGCGAGCGGCGGCGCGGCCGATGCGCTCGGCTGCTGCGGCCGCCTCCTCGGGCAGCACTTCGCCGTTGTCGGCGTCGCCGATCCCCCCGCTCGCCACCTCGCCCAGCGCACCCGACGCGCCGCGAGCGAACGGATCGTTCTCATCGAGGCCGAACACCGGCTCCCCGTCTTCGGAGAGGTACTCGACCGTCACCTCGGTGTCGAAACCCGCCGACAGAAACGGAATGACGAAGTCTTCGACCATCTCGAGCGGCTCGGGGTCGAGCGAGTAGAAGCGGTGCTGCCCCTCCTCGCGCACGGTGACGAGCTCGGCGTCGCGCAGCACCTTCAGGTGCTTCGACACGGTGGGCTGGCTGAGTTCGAGCTGGCTCACGATGTCTGACACACTGATCTCGGCTTCCTGCAGGTGGCGCTCGAGCAGCACCTGCAGTATGTCGCGCCGGTTGGCGTCGGCGATGACCCCGAAGATATCTGGCATGGTTACCAGACTATCCCGCATCGATGTGTAGCATGGCAAGATCGGCAGATTTGAGGATCATGCCGCAGTCAGAAAGAAGGAGCCGTGAGGGCACGCGCTGCGAGCCCGCGGGCACCCGGCCCGCTCTCGCACAGGTCATGGGTCGGCGCGATGATTCACTCGTCGCCGCCGCGCTTCGCGCTACTCGCCTTCACCGGGCTGATCCTGCTCTGGACGCTGCTGCTCTCCCTCCCCTTCGCGACCCTCACCGGCGAACGCACTCCGCTGGCCGACGCGCTCTTCACCGCCGTCTCCGCGATCTGCGTCACGGGACTCGCCACGGTCGACATGTCTACGCACTGGTCGCTGTTCGGCGAGCTGGTGATCCTGCTCGGCCTGCAGATCGGCGGCATCGGCGTGCTCACCCTCGCGAGTCTCCTGGGCCTCACGGTGACCCGTCGCCTCGGGCTGCGGCAGCGCCTGATGGTCGCGAGCGACTCCACTTCCCTGCGCACGGGGCGCGACGTATCGGAGAGCAAGACCCTCGGCCTCGGCGACATCGGCGGCCTGCTGGGTGCCGTCGCGCTGAGTCTCATCGTGATCGAGGGTGCCCTGACCATCCTCATCACTCCGCGCCTGATGGCCGACGGCTACGATTTTCTGCACGCCCTCTGGAACGCCTTCTACCTCTCGGCCTCCGCCTTCACCAACACCGGCTTCGTGCCGCTGAAAGACGGCCTCGAACCCTTCGAGACCGACGCCTACCTGCTCAGCATGCTCGCCATCGGCGTCTTTCTCGGCAGCATCGGCTTCCCCGTCATCTTCGCGCTCTACCGCTACGTGACCGGCGGCGGCTGGCGCGCCCACAAGCGGCTCAACCTGAACGCGAAGCTCACGCTCACCACGACGCTCGTGTTCGTGATCTTCGGGTGGGTTCTCATCGGAGCGCTCGAGGCGAACAACGCGCAGACGCTCCAGGGCCACGGCTTCTGGGACACCGTGCTCAGTTCGGGCTACATGTCGGTGATGACCCGCTCGGGCGGGCTCGGGATCATCGACCCGGCCGACATGCACGGGTCGACCATGCTCGTCATGGACATGCTCATGTTCGTGGGGGGCGGATCGGCCTCGACCGCTGGCGGCATCAAGGTGACGACGCTCGCGGTGCTGTTTCTCGCGGCGTACGCGGAGGCGCGCGGTCTCAAGGACATGCAGGCGTTCGACCGGCGCATTCCGAACGAGGTGCTGCGCGTGGCGGTGTCGGTGCTCATCTGGGGTGCGACCATCGTACTCGTGGCCTCGGTGGCGATCCTGCACATCACGGGCAGGCCGCTCGACGTCGTGCTCTTCGAGGTCATCTCGGCATTCGGCACCTGCGGGCTCACCACCGGTCTCTCGGAGCAGCTGCCCGACGCCGGCAAGTACGTGCTCATCGCCACCATGTGGGCGGGACGCGTCGGCACGGTGACCCTCGCCGCGGCCGTCGCGGCGACCAGTCGTCACCGCCTGTTCAGACTCCCGGAAGAAAGGCCGATCGTTGGTTGATATTCGCAGTGATGCCCCGGTGCTCGTCATCGGGCTGGGCCGGTTCGGGGCCGCAACCGCCGGACAGCTCGACCGTCAGGATCGCGAGGTGCTGGTGGTCGACACTAGCCAGGACCTCGTGCAGGAGTGGGCCGAGCGGGTGACGCACGCCGTGCAGGCCGATGCCCGATCCATGTCGGCCCTGAGGCAGATCGGTGCCGAGAAGTTTCAGATCGCGGTGGTGGCGACCGGTGCCTCGATTGAGGCGAGCGTACTCATCGCCTCGAATCTGGTGGACCTCGGCGTGCAGCAGATCTGGGCGAAGGCGATCTCGCGGTCGCACGGCAAGATCCTCGAGCGCATCGGGGTGCACCACATCATCTATCCCGAGCGCGAGGCCGGCGAGCGCGTGGCGCACCTGCTGAGCGGCAGCATGCTCGACTTCATCCAGTTCGACGACAATTACGTGATCGCGAAGATGTATCCGCCGCGGTCCATTCGCGGTCGCGCGCTCAAGGACAGCGGGGTGCGCACGCACTACCGCGTCACGGTGGTCGGGGTGAAGACGCCGGGGCAGCCGTTCACGCACGCGACCCAGGACACGGTGATGTCTCCGCACGACCTCATCATCGTCTCGGGTGCCGGGGCCGACGTGGAGCGCTTCGCCAACATCGCGTAGGGGCTTGTTCCTCGGCAGCCCCGGGCCCTGCTCACACTCCCTGCACGCACCAACTCGCCCGCATTCCCTACCCGGCAGCCGGGTCGCACCTCCGCTTCCGGCGTGGATTCGACTAATGGCGTGAGTTTTTCGCGGTTTTGGCGCGCCGTTGCTCGAATCCACGCCGCTGGCGAACGGGCTGGGCGAATGAGGTTGAGTTGGGATTGGGTTGAGTTGAGATTGGGTTGAGTCGAGTCTGGGGCGGGATCGCTCAGCGTGCGGTGAGCGCCGCGATCTCGGCGAAGATGCCCTCTGCCCAGTCTCGCGCGGCGTCCACGGCCTCGATCGATCCGCCGGCGTCGTGGCGTCCGTACTCGCCGACCCGAGACGCGCCGCAGCCCTGCAGCGCCTCGTCGATCAACTCGCTGCCGCGCGAGTAGGTGCGGTCGTAGCTGCGGTCGCCCATCCCGAACACGGCGTATCGCACGCCGTCGAGCGCGGAGCTCTGCCCGCCGCCCAGTTCGAGCAGTTCGCGGTGCAGCGGACGCACCGAGGTCGGCACCTCGCCGTCGCCGTAGGTGGAGCAGATCACCAGGTGCATGCGCGAGGCGTCGAGCTCGCCAGCGGCGGTCTCGCCAAGGTCTCGCACCTCGACATCGGCGTCGTCTCCGAACATGCGGCTCAGCTCGTCGGCGACGAGTTCGGCCCCGCCCGACTCGGTGCCGAAGAGAATCGTGGTCGGCACGCCCGCGCCGATCGCCGCGGCGTCGCCCGTCTGCAGCGGGGCCAGTTCGAGGCTCGGGTCGTTCGCCGCCTCGAGCTGCGCTTCGCGGGTCGGGATCTTCGCGCGCTCTCGACCGGGGGCGGCCGAGAGGCGCTCGCGCAGGTCGATGCGACGCCACCCGTCGAAGTCGACGGTGCCCTCGATCGCTTCCAGGCCGCGAGCCGCAGAAGTGCCTGCCGCGTCGGAAGCGCCTGCCGGCACAGCGCCGCTCTGCAGGTCGGCTGCGACGGTACGGGCGAGATCCCGGGCATCGGCGCGCTGGTCCGGGATCGTGCCGCGCGGCCCCCGGCGCAACCATCCGGCGGTGTAGAGCCCCGGTTCGACCCGACCGTCGGGGTGCTCGCCCGGCACGACCGGGGAGCCCGCGTCGGCCGCGAAACCGACCGCGGTGATGATGTCGTCGGCCGGGAGGCGCACCTCGCCGTCGACTCCGCTGAAAACGGCCGCCGCGACCCGGTCGGCAGTTTCGGTCGCCTCGGTCGCCTCGTCCGCTTCCGTCGCCGCGGCCTGTTCCTCTCCCGCGATCCCCTCGAAGCGCTCGGGCGTGAGACCGAACCACCACTCCACGCGAATGCGGGGTGCGGTGCCGGCATCATCGGCTCCGGCGGCCTCGCCAGCGACGAGCGCACGCACGGCGTCGATGCGCGCGTCGCGGCCGTCGTCCGGCAGCTCGCCCGCGCCGTGCACCACGTGCTGCACTCCGGGCAGGGCGGCCAGTTCGCGCACCATGACGGGATCGAACTTGGCGTGCTCGGGCATGCTGCGCCCCACCACGTGCACGGTGCGCACGTGCGATGCGAGGCGATCCCGAGCGGCATCGTCGATATCGGATCCCTCGAAGCCCGCGGCATCGCGCACCAGCAGTCGCACGATGTCCATCGCGACGTTGCCGTGCCCGACGACCACGACCTGCTCGCCGAGCGGCTCGGGCAGCGGCTCATCGGGGTGGCTGTTCAGGTGGCGCGTCACCGCGCCGGCACCGCGCACACCGGCCAGCTCGCCGCCCGGGATCGCGAGCCGCGCGTCGCTGTGCATGCCGGTGGCGAGCACCACGACGTCGTAGTTGCGGCGCAGCTCGCCGAGCGAGACATCGACGCCGAGGCGGCAGTTGCCGCGGAAGCGCACGCCCTCCTCCGTGAAGAGGCGGTCGAACTGGCGGGCGACGGCCTTGGTGCCCTGGTGGTCGGGCGCGACTCCGTAGCGCACGAGCCCGTACGGCGTCGGCAGCTCGTCGAAGACCTCGATGGGGGCGGCTGCGAAGGTGCGTCGCAGGGCCTGCGCCGTGAAGCAGCCCGAGGGTCCCGATCCCACGATCGCGACTCGGGGCGTCGGCCCGTCGGCCTCATCGGCGGCGAGCGCGGGGCCCGTAGCGGGGGTGGATCGCCGACCGCTCCACGTCACCGGCATCTTGGTCATGCCGCGAAACACCCAGCCGCCGATCTCCGCCGGGTCGTCGTCGATGAGCGACAGCCCCTCGAGCGACGAGAACAGCAGCGGCAGCGCGACGTCGGCCACCTCCGACCTGGCCACCCAGGCCCCGAGGCACACGTGCACTCCCTTGCCGAAGGCGAGATGCGGCTTCACCTCGCGACGAATGTCGAAGGCCGCAGGGTTGTGCCACACCCGCTCGTCGCGGTTGGCCGACAGAATGCAGATGCCGAGGCGCGCGCCCGCGGGCAGCCGCACGCCGGCCAGCTCGGTGTCGCGCGTCACCTCGCGCGAGTAGAGCCCGATCGGTGCCACCCAGCGAATGGTCTCGTCGAAGGTCGCCTGCCACAGCGACGGGTCTGCCGCCACCGCGGCCCGCTGCTCCGGGTGCATCAGCAGCGCCCAGGCCGCCACCCCCAGGGCGTCGCGCGGCTCGTTGAGGCCGCCGCCGATCGTCATCTTGACGTTCGCGCGAATGCGGTCGAGCGGCATCTTGTAGTCGGGAATCTGCAGCAGGTGCGAGATGAGCGAGTCGTCGGGGTGCTTCGCGTGCCACTGCAGCATCTCGTCGAGCGCCTCGTCGACCTCGTTGAAAGACCGCTCGCCCTGCGCCCACACCTCGGGGTCGTCGGCGTAGTTGCCGGTCGCGTCGATCATGGTCTGCGACCAGCGCTGCAGATCCTGCTGCGTCGAGTTGTGCAGGCCGATGATCTCGCGCAGGCTCTCCGCGGCGTACGGCGCTGCGAAATCCCAGACCAGGTCGGCTCCTGGGCCCCTGGCGACGAACTCGTCGAGGTAGCGCTCGGCGTTGCGCTGAAACACCGACTTCCAGATGCGCTTCACCGCGCCGGGCCGCAGCACCGGCTGCCACGCCCTGCGCTCGACGTAGTGCTCGGGATCGTCGCGCCGCAGCATCGAGTGCCCCATGGCGCGAATCTGCAGCGAGTCCTTCTCGTTTGCCGAGAAGATCTGCTGGTCGAGCTCGGTCTCGTGCACCGCCTGATAGGAGGTGACGAGGTAGCGGCCGACCTGCGGCACCCAGTGCACGCCGCCCTCGGCCCGCAGCCGCTCGTAGATGGGAAAGGGATCCCGGTACAGTTCAGAAATAGTCACCCAGTCGGCGACCGGAGCCTCGATACCCGTCATGGCACGTCCTCGTGTTCTCGGTGTTTCGGTGTGTCGGTGTTCTTTCGAGTATCGCCCACTCACTACCGCAAGAAAATCGGATTTATTCTGACTTTAAATTCGGTTAAATTGAACATATGGTTTCGACGGATGCCGCAGCATGACCACCGCCCGCGCCGTGCCGGCCTTCACCCTCAAGCAGCTCGCCTACTTCGCCACGGCCGCCGCCGAGGGCACCGTCACCGGCGCGGCGGCGCTGCTGCACGTCTCCCCCTCGGCGATGTCCGACGCGATCACCGAGCTCGAGAGCCTCGTCGGCGAACGGCTCTGCGTGCGCCGACGCGCGCACGGCCTCACCCTGACTCCGGCCGGCGAGCAGCTGGTGCGGCACGCGCGGCGCATGCTCGCCGAAGCCGACGAGCTGACCTACACCCTCGGCGGAGGCGGTGCGGCGCTCTCGGGGCCGCTGGTCATCGGGTGCTATCCGACGCTCGCGCCGCTGATCCTGCCGCCGCTGCTGCAGCAGTTCGAAGACCTGCACCCGGAGGTCGAGCTCTCGATCTTCGAGGCCACGCAGGATCAGCTCGCGGGCGCGCTCGCCTCGGGCCAGGTCGACGTCGCGTTCGTCTACGACATGCTCGTGCCCGGCAATCCGCGCCGCGCCACCCTCTTCGAGCTGCGCGCGCACGTGGTGCTCGCCGCGGGCCATCCGCTCGCCGACCGGGCGAGCGTGCGCCTGGAAGACGTCGTAGACGACGACCTGATACTGCTCGACGCACCGCCGTCCGGCGAGCACACGCTGTCGGTGTTCGCCGAGCGCAGCCTCCACCCGCGCGTGCGGCACCGCACCGCGAGCTACGAGGTGGTGCGCACGCTCGTCGCCCGCGGTCTCGGGTACGGGATCCTCGTCTCGCACGTCGCCAACCCCAGCAGCTACGAGGGGTTTCCCCTCGTCACCAAGCCAATCGACCCGCCGGTGCGTCCGGTCGCGATCGAGGTGGTGTGGTCGCCGGAGCACCCGCTCACGGCGCGCACCCGGGCGCTGATCGAGTTCGCGCGAGGCCGCGACTGGCCCCTCTAACCGCGACTCGCCGGTTGGACGCGACTCACCGGTTGGATATGCACGCTAAACGGCCCGCTTAGGGTGCATATTCAACCAGCGAACAGGGGTATCGGGCGCGGAGGCATCCGCAGAGCCGCAAGGGCCGACAGCTGCCCCTACTCCCCGCGCTCCATCTCCTCCGAGCGGCGCACGTTCGCGGCGAGCGCGCGGTCGAAGAGGTCCCCCCAGTCGGCCGACTCCAGCACGCCGATCGCCTGCTCGGTGGTGCCCTTCGGACTCGTCACGTTGCGGCGCAGTTCGGCGGCCTCCTTGTCGCTGCGCAGCATCAGTTCGGCCGCACCCGCGATGGTCTGCTGCACGAGCATGCGCGACTGATCCGCATCGAAACCCAGGCGCTCTGCGGCCGCGATCATCTGCTCGGCGTAGAAGTAGAGGTAGGCCGGGCCCGATCCCGACACCGCGGCGATGTCCTTGATCTGGTCCTCGCTCACCACGATCGCCTCGCCCACGGTCTCGAAGAGCCTGCGCACGAGCTCGACCGACTCCGCGTCGGCCGAAGCGCCGCCCGCGACCCCGGTCACGCCGCGGCCGATGGTCGACGGCGTGTTGGGCATCGCGCGCACCACGACGACGCCCTCGGGCAGCACCGCTTCGATCTCGCGGCTGGGCACGCCGGCCGCGACGCTCACCACGATCGCACCCGGCTCGAGCGCGTCGGCGATGCCGCGCGCGACGTCGAGGATCATCCACGGCTTCACCCCGAGCACCACCACGCGCGCACCACGCACCGCGTGCCGGTTCGCCTCGGGATCGGTCTCGGCCGCGTAGGCCGCAACGTCGTCGGCACCCGCGAACTGCTCGGCACTCGCGGCCGATCTCGTGGTGACGGCGATCGGGCGCTCGATGCGCACCTCGGGTGCGCGCAGGCCGCTGAGGATCGCCCCGCCCATCGAGCCCACACCGATCATGGCGGTGCGAGGCAGTGCCGTAGGGGATGCCGCCGTGTGCGACGGTGCTGCAAATTCTTCGTCGAGTGTCATGGCCTCCAGCATAGATCGCGAGCGTAGAATGATCTGAAGCGACGAAGGGACCCAATGATGACCACGAGCGGCGAGAAACAGGCGACGATCGAAGAAGCACTGCTCGGCAGTCCGAAGATCTCCCGCGTCATCCGCCTCGAACTCGGCGAGTCAGAGGGGCGGCTCATGGTCGTGGCGAAGGTCGACCTCGACCCGGATCTGACGATGCGCGAGATATCGGCGGTGCTGCTGCACGCCAAGCGCAACGTGCAGGCATCCCTTCCCGAGGCGGAGATCGTCTACCTCGAACCCGACGTGTACTTCGACCCGAACGCGGCACCCTCCACGAGCAGCATCGTCACGCTGTCGTACGACTGATCGAGACTCGGGCGGGAGCACAGCCCGCGGCTACTCACGGTATGCGGGCTTCGAAGCCTGCGAGCGCTCAGGGCCTGCGGGCCTCGAAGAACTCCCGCAGCAGTTCGGCGCACTCCGCCTCGCGCACACCGGTCACGACCTCCGGCACGGGGTGCGGCAACCGGCCGTCGCGCAGCAGGTCGTATACGCTGCCAACCGCTCCGGCCTTCTCGTCCCACGCGCCGAAGACCACGCGCCGTATCCGCGCGGCGAGAATCACGCCAGCGCACATGGCGCACGGCTCGAGGGTGACGACGAGCGTGCATTCGTCGAGCAGGCGATCCCCCACTGCCCGCGCCGCCTCGCGGATCGCGACCACCTCTGCGTGCGCCGTGGGGTCGGGATCCCTGCGGCGCGCATTGCTCCCCGCCCCGAGCACCTCTCCGGAACGGCCCAGCACGACCGCGCCCACCGGAACCTCGCCCTCCGAGGCTGCTCGACGCGCCTCCGCGAGCGCGAGCGCCATCGCCTGAAGATCGGCCGACGATGGAGGGATGGGAGGCACGGCAATAGAATACGCTCATGCGAGTCACTGTTGCCGATCACCCTCTCATCACGCACAAGCTGACGGTGCTGCGCGACGCCGACACCTCGCAGCCGACGTTCCGCTTGCTCATCGAGGAGCTGATGACGCTGCTCGCCTACGAGGCCACCCGCGAGGTGCGGGTGGAACCGCGCACCGTGCAAACGCCCGTAGCGCAGGCCGAGGGAGTGCGCCTGAGCCACCCGCTGCCGCTCATCGTGCCGATTCTGCGCGCCGGCCTCGGCATGCTCGAGGGCATGGTCAAGCTGGTGCCTACGGCCGAGGTCGGCTTTCTCGGCATGGTGCGCGACGAGCAGACGCTCGAGCCGACGACCTACGCCGAGCGGCTGCCCGAGTCGCTGTCGGGGCGGCAGTGCTTTGTGCTGGATCCGATGCTCGCGACCGGCGGGTCGCTCGCCGCCGCAATCGAGTTCCTGTTCTCGCGCGGTGCCGACGACGTCACCGCGATCTGCGTGCTCGGCACCCCGGAGGGAGTCGAAGCGATGCGCGAGGCGGCGGGCGACCGCAACGTCACCCTCGTGCTCGGCGCGCTCGACCGCGGTCTCAACGAGCACGCCTACATCGTGCCCGGCCTCGGAGACGCGGGCGACCGTCTCTACGGCACGGTGTGATTTCACTTGACACAGGACGCAATGTCTTGCTTTACTTGCCGTTATGCATGACACCACTCGCACCCTGTCCGCCGTCGAGGTGAACACTGGGCAGACCGGCATGATGATGGCCGACCTGGGTGACATGTGCTGTCGAATGTGCATGTGAACGATATCTGACCCTCGTTCCGCCGCGCCCTGCAACAGCAGCGGCACCTCGATCCACACCGCTCGACCGGATGGATCACTCCGCGCGAGACTTCCGCAGCCGCATCGCGGCTCACTCGCATCACCGCGGCCAGCGCCGCACCCCCGTCGCAGACATCGGACCAAGCACCGACGACGGCACGACAGCCACAAGGAAACATCATCATGAGAACCACCGCCCAGACCCTCAGCTCCGCCCGCCCCGACCTCGCCGCCGACATCGCAGTTCCGGCCGCTCCCGAGCGCAACGTGCCCGAGGGCACCGAGGTGCGCGGCTTCGCCCTCTACGTCGGCCTCACCGACGACAAGATCGCCGAGGGCGATCCCAAGCTCGGCGCGATCGTCACCCAGATCAAGCAGCTCGTCACCCAGATCGCCCCCGCCGCCGAGACCTACGCCGCCGTCGCCCTGGCACCCGAGGGCACCGGCGGTCGCGACGTCGACGTCGTGCGCCTCGCCCTCGGCGATCCCGCAGCCCACGCCCGCCAGAAGCAGCACGAGGCCGAAGAGCAGGATCGCGCGGGAGGCGTCGTGCTCGACCTCACTCGTAAGCGGGTGCTGCTCGACGGTGTGGCCGCCGCACTCACCTTCCGCGAGTTCGAACTGCTGCAGTACCTCGTGCTGCGCGAGGGCCGCACCATCAGCCGCGAGGAACTGATCTCGGGGCTCTGGGCCGAGGCCACCGACGAGGAGATCCCGAACGAGCGCACCATCGACGTGCACGTGCGACGCCTGCGCGTCAAGCTCGCCCAGTACCAGGACATCGTGCGCACCGTGCGCGGCACCGGCTACCGCTTCGACCGCCACGCCGACGTCTCGATCGTGCACACGGCGGGCCCCAGCCCCGACGTCTTCTAACTGACTGATCGCGCGGATAGGATCGCGCGATTCAGCAGCCTCTCTGGAATACTCGACGCATCGCTCTACCGCGCCCGGGCATGGTGGAGTAGCGTCGTATACAGACCACAGGCCTTCTAAGAGGTTCCGCGGATAGGGGCTGTGGTACGAGGATGTGGTGAACAGGGATCTGGCAAGGCGGAGGAGGAAGGCTTCACTGATGGTGAAGATTCCGACGACAACGCAGCCAGATTCATGTTCACCACACCGCAGCCGTAGTCCCTATCCGCGGAACCTCTAAGGAGGACGAGATGTCAACGCTTCCCCCGCCCGAGAATCCGGGCGTTTCAGGCGATTCGAACGCGGCCGAGAGCGGGCGCGGTGATACCGCTGCCCAGCACGGAGCGGCCGCGGAGCAACCGACCTCGCAGCCGCCCCAGGCCGCCGATCCCGCGCCGCAGCCCGCCGCGCCGGCCGAGGCCGCTCAGCCGGTGCCGCAGCAGCCCACTGCCCCGCAGCCACCCGCCGCGCCGCAGCCGCCGCAGTACCAGGCACCCCCGGCCGGCGCGTATCAGCAGCCGGCACACCAGGCTCCGCAGCAGCCCCAGTACCAGGCACCGCCCGCCGGAGGCTATCAGCCTCCCCAGCAGCCCGGCTACCAGCAGCCGCAGACCGTGGCCGATCCCGTGAGCAACATCACGCTGAACTACTGGCTCTCGGTGTTCTTCGGCTGGATCCCCGCCCTCATCTTCCTCCTCATCGACAAGGACAAGGGCAATCCGCGCCTGCACCAGATGAACGCGGCGAACATGAACTTCACGCTGCTGCGCATCTTCGCGATCGCCGCGGCGTACGTTCTGTGGTTCATCCTGATCTTCATCCCGTACATCGGGGCGTTCCTCGGCGGCCTGATCCTGTTCGTCGCCTGGGTCGGAGGGTTCGTGCTGCACATCCTCGCCGCAGTCAAGGCTCCCGAGGCCTACCGCACCGGCCAGCCGGTCGATCCGTTCCTCTTCAACCTGCCGATGATCAAGTAGTCTTCGGTCTCGCGTCGACGTAGTCGATCGGGCGGCTCGGCGCTCCTGCGCTGAGCCGCTTTCGCGTGACCTCGAATGCCTCCGGGTTGTCGTCCACGAGCAGGAATCGACGCCCCAGCTGCTGCGCGGCCGCACCCGCGGTGCCCGATCCCGCGAAGAAATCGAGCACCCAGTCGCCCTCTCGGCTGCTCGCCTGCAGCATGCGGCGCACGATTCCCTCGGGCTTCTGCGTCGCGTACCCCGTGCGCTCCCTGCCCGTCGGCGAGACGATCGTGTGCCACCACACGTCAGTGGGCAGCTTGCCGCGCGCGGCCTTCTCGGGCGTGACGAGGCCGGGGGCCATGTACGGCTCGCGATCCACCGTCGCGCTGTCGAAGTAGTATCGCTCGATATCGCGCACGTACACCAGCACGGTCTGGTGCTTCGCGGGCCACCGGCTCTTCGCGCGCACCCCGTAGTCGTAGGCCCAGATGATCTCGTTCAAGAAGCACTCGCGGCCGAAGAGCGCGTCGAGCAGCACCTTCGCGTAGTGCGCCTCGCGGTAGTCGAGCTGCAGGTACAGCGTGCCGCTGCGCGTGAGCAGCCGCCAGGCCTCTTCGAGCCGCGGTTCGAGAAACGCCCAGTAGTCTTCGAAGGCGTCGTCGTAGCCGAGCACCCGGTCTTTGAAGGCCTCGTAGCTGTCGGAGCGGGTGCCGAGGCGCGGGCCGCTGCTGGGCACACCCCTGAAGCCTCCGGTGGCGCGCGGTGAAGACTGCGGATCGCGCCGACGCTTCTTGCCCGTGTTGAAGGGCGGGTCGATGTAGATCACCTGGAACGAGGCACTGGGCAGGGTGCGCAGCACCTCGAGGTTGTCGCCGAGCACGACGGTGTCGTGCGACTTCAGCGACCACGTGCGCTTCATGCGGCTCCTCTGCTGTCTGGGGCCCTGGTGCCCGGGATTCGCAGACCTCCCACCCGCCGAATCTGCCAGGCCGACCACCGAGAACGAAGAACCCCCGGCGAGCTTGCGCTGACCGGGGGCCCTCTGTTGTTCGTCTGGCGGAGACGGGGGGATTTGAACCCCCGGTCAGGTTTAATCCCGACCCTTCATTAGCAGTGAAGTCCGTTCGGCCGCTCCGGCACGTCTCCATACGCGAACAACGTCATCTATTCTAGCGGGACGAGACCGCGCGCAGGAAATCGACGCGACCTCGGGCTGTGCGCGCCCTTACAGCACGGTGCGCCCCTGCGAGCAGGTCTGCTTGCTCGCCGACTGCCCGGTCACGCTCGGCGGCAGCTTCGTGGGGCCGCTCTTGGTGGGTTCAGGCTCGGTGGTCTCCACCGGCTCGCCGGTCTCCGGGTCGACGGTCGGATCGGTCACCGGTTCGCCGGTTTCGGGATCGATCGCCGGATCGGTTGCGGTCGCCGGATCGGTTGCGGTCGGGTCTTCGCTCGGCGTGACGGGCTCGCCGGTTTCGGGATCGGTCTCGACGGGCTCCTCGCCCTCGGCTGCGACGCCCTCGCCGACGGCGGTCACCTCGAACGGTTCACCGCTCTTCAGCACGTCGAACAGAACCGCCGCGCTCTCGTAATCGGGGGTGAGGCGGTACTGCTCGTAGGGGTGCTCCAGGGTGGGGTACTGCACGAAGTTGATGCGGTCGAGGTCGATGTCTTTGACCGTGCCCGCCACCGCCTGCATGAACTCCACGCTCGCCATGCTGCTCGAGAGGGTCATGTTCTCGACGCCGGCCTTCGCGAGGGCGTAGACCTTGACCGGGTCGCCGAGGGTGTCTCTGCTCTTGAGCTGGCGCACGAGCGCCGACATGAACACCTGCTGGTTGCTGATGCGGCTCTTGTCGCCGCCGTCGCCCACGCCATGCCGGGTGCGCAAGAACTGCAGCGCCTCGTTGCCCTTCAGCGTGACCTCACCGGCGGGCAGGTCGAGTTCGGTGTTCTCGTCGACGATCGGCTCGTTGAGGCAGACCTCGACGCCGCCGATAGCGTTCGAGACGCCGATGACGCCGTCGAAGGTGATGAGGCTCGCGTACGGGATCTGCATGCCCGTCAGCTCCTCGATGGTGCGCGCCACGCACGGCAGCCCGCCGTTCGTCAGGGCGCTGTTGATCTGCTGCTCGCTCATCGCGGAGTAGTAGTCTTCTTCGCCGTTGGGGCCGGGGCAGCTGGGGAAGGGGACCATGAGGTCTCGCGGGAAGCTCACGACGGTCGCGTTCTTGTGATCGGCGGAGACGTGCAGCATGAGGTTGACGTCGTTGAGCTCGCCCTCCACGTCATCCTGATACTTCTGACCCTCGCGGGTGTCAGACCCGACCAGCAGCACGGTGAGCTCACCGTCGATCGAGTGGGCGTCCGATCCCACGGCGTCTGCGGAATTGCCCCCCAGGTCTACCGTGCGAATGTCTGACACCAGCCCGAGCAGCGCGTACGACACGGTTGCGACGCCGCTCAGCACCACCACGAGCACCGCGGTGAGCAATATCCGCATGCCGTTGCGCAAGCTGTTCGAACGCGGCAGCTGCCCGTGACGCATCAGCGTCGATTCAGTGGCGTCGCCAGCCGTTTTGTTGCCCATGCAGTTCCCTGTTCGTCATCGAGCCGCGCGCACCCGTGCGCGACTCGGGAGTGATAGCGACCAAATTTACCCGAGGCGACTGGGAGGTGACCCTGCGAGCACTGACCCCCGGCTGATGCTCGACCTCCCTCGGACGAAACGATCCAGCACTCGGCTCACGCGTTTTTACGTGATCGAAATAGCGGCTTAACCGCCCGAAATACGACCGAAACGCTCCCGAAAGACGAACTACATACCGTTTAAACACCTCTACCCGAAAGGAGACCGAGATGACCCCAGGAGATATCGCTTGGATTCTCGCCGCTACGGCCTTAGTCCTCGGCATGTTCCCCGGCCTGTCGTTCCTCTACGGCGGCATGCTCGACGGTCGCAACGTGCTCAACATGATGCTGATGGTGATGAGCGGCCTCGCTGTAACGGGCGTCGTCTATGTTCTCATCGGTCACGGACTGGCACTCGGCAACTCCGTCGGCGGGCTCCGCGTCATCGGCAACCCCTTCGAGTACTCCTTCTTCGAGGCCTACCTGTCAGACGACGGGTCGGGAGGCACCCTGTTCGGGGCCTTCTTCATCCTCTTCGCCGCCATCAGCGTCTCGCTCGTCGCCTCCGGTGCCGCCGGCCGCATGAAGCTCGGGGCTTGGCTCATCTTCTCCGCGATCTGGGTCGTGCTCGTCTACGGCCCCCTGGCGCACTGGGTCTTCGCGTTCGATGACGAAGAGGTCGGCTATATCGGCGGCTGGATGGCCAACGTGCTGCACCTGCACGACTACGCGGGCGGCACCGCGATCCACATGAACGCGGGCGCGGCCGGTCTGGC
>JBKEBN010000194.1:0-28814 GCA_047973175.1 Leucobacter sp. | reverse complement strand
CGACCGACGCCCTCGATCAGGTGCGGCGTGACGCATGGAACGACGCCCGCAAAGCGGCGAGCAACGAGCAGAAACGATGCCGTGGTAGACCATGCAAGAACGCACCGCCCCGACCCGAAAGTGAACGCGCGAGAGCGATGAAGAACTCGCGGTACGCGTTGTTGAAGAACCCCGAAGACCTCACTGAGCGGCAGACCGAGAAACTCGCGTGGATCGCGAATACCGACCCGCGTCTCCATCGCGCCTACCTCCTCAAAGAAGGACACCCCACGATCTTCCGACTCGATGCCGCAGACGCGGCCGTGGCGCTGGATCGGTGCGTGGGCTGGGCGCGTCGTTCACGGATCCCGGCATTCGTGAATCTGCAACGCACGATCGTGCAGCATCGGGCACGAATCCTCGCCGCGATCGAGCATCGTCTCTCGAACGGGCGGATCGAGGCTGTGAACTCGAAGATCCGGCTCCTGATGCGGGTCGCGTTCGGGTTCCGCTCGAGCGACGCGTTAATCGGCCTTGCGATGCTCACCCACGGCGGTCACCGGCCCCGGCTCCCCGGGCGATGACCCACGGATACGTCACAAGAGCCGCAATTGAGAACTATTATCATTCTAGTGAGCGGAGATCCCTCTTCGCCGAACAGAACCAGACGATAGAACCGAGTCATCATGCACCTGCACCGTTCTCGTGGCCCCGCTGCTGCGCTCACCTCAGCCCTCTCCCTCGCCTCCGTGCTGACTCTCGCCGCGGCCCTCACCGCGTGCTCTTCGGCCGGCGGTTCGACGGAGGCCTCCAAGGCCCCTGACACGTCTGACACACCCGCGGCAACGGGATCCTGCCCCGCCGACCCGCTCGACGTCGTGGTGAGCGTGGACCAGTGGGGCGACATCGTCGAGAACCTCGGCGGCGACTGCGCCACCGTGCACACCGTGCTCGCGAGCTCGTCGGTCGACCCGCACGACTACGAGCCGACCTCCTCAGACGCGGTCGTCTTCGACACCGCGCAGCTGGTCGTCGTCAACGGTGCCGACTACGATCCCTGGGCCTCCAAGCTCGCATCGAACGCGGCATCGAAGCCCGCCGTGGTCGACGCCGGAAAGGTCGTCGGAGCGGCCGACGGCGCAAACCCCCACCTCTGGTACTCGCCCGACTATGTGACCGAGGTCGCGCAGGCCGTCACCGACGAGCTCTCGAAGCTGTCGCCCGACGCCGCCGGCTACTTCGCCGAGCAGCACGGCACCTGGAAGTCGGACATGCAGGGCTACTTCGACCTCGTCACCAAGCTGAAGGACGGCACCGACGGCCAGACCTACGCGGCGACCGAGGGCGTCTTCGACTACATGGCGCAGGCCGTCGGCCTCAAGGACGCCACCCCCGAGGGCTTCGCCCGAGCCGCCTCCAACGAGTCGGACCCGAGCCCCAACGACGTCGCGGCCTTCGAGAAAGCCCTGCAGAACGGCGACATCGACGTGCTCATCTACAACACGCAGACCGACGGATCCAGCCCCGAGCAGATTCGCAAGGTCGCCGAAGAAGCCAAGGTGCCGGTCGTCGACGTCACCGAGACCGTGGCCCCCGGAGCCGACTCCTTCCAGGCGTGGCAGGTCGACCAGCTGACGCACCTCGCCGAGGCGCTCGGGATCGATGTCTGATCCTGACGCACCCGGTCCGGCGCGCACCGCGCCGCACTCGACCCGCACCGCGCCGGGCACCGATCCCGCGGCATCGCGCACCGCCCCCGGAGAGGCGGCCGTCACCCTCGACGGCGTCAGCGTCGTTCGCGACGGCCACCTCATCTGGTCGGAGGGGACCTTCAGCATCCCAGCCGGCTCCCTCACCGCGGTGATCGGACCCAACGGAGCGGGGAAGACGACCATGCTCGAGGTGATCCTGGGCCTCCTGCCCGCGGCCAGCGGCACCGTGCGCATCTTCGGCAAACCGCAGGCTCGGGCCGGAGACATCGCGTACGTGCCGCAGAATTACACGGCCGCCGCGGGCGGTGCGCTGCGCGCCCGCGACGCCGTCATGCTCGGCCTCACCGGCACCCGCTGGGGCATCGGTCGCACGACGGCGGCCCAGCGGCAGCAGATCGAAGAGGCCATGCGGGCCGTCGACGCGCTCGACATCATCGAGCATCGCCTCCAGGCGCTCTCGGGCGGTCAGCGGCAGCGCGTCGCCATCGCCCAGGCTCTCGTCTCGAAGCCGAGACTGCTGCTGCTCGACGAGCCGCTCGCAAACCTCGACCTGCGCAACCAGCGCGAGGTCGTCACCCTCCTCGACCGCCTCAACAGCTCGCTGGACGTCACCATCATGCTGGTGGTGCACGACCTCAACCCGCTGCTTCCCGTGCTCGACGGTGCCGTCTACCTGCTCGACGGACACGCGCACTACGACGCCCTCGACGGCGTCGTCGACGACGCCCTGCTCACGCACCTCTACGGCACGCCGCTGCACGTCGTCCGCACCGTGCAGGGCGACCTGTTCGTTCAGGGAGAACAGAGAGCACCGGGCTCACCCGGGAAACCGGGCGCACCGGGGCAACCGGGCGAGCAGGGGAAACCGGGCGCTCGAGAAGAACGAGAAGAGTAGTCGCGACATGGATTCGATCTTCCTGGGCGGGGCCGCACTGGGCCTCGAGTTTCAGCCCGACTGGTGGCAGGTGATGACCTCCTCGTTCATGCGCAACGCCATCATCGGCGGCACCCTCGTGGCGCTCGCGGCGGGCGTCATCGGCTACTTCGTCATCGTGCGCAGCACCGCCTTCGCCGCGCACGCCCTCGCGCACATCGGCCTGCCCGGCGCGACCGGTGCCGTGCTGCTCGGACTGCCCGTGACACTCGGGCTCGCCGTGTTCTGCGTCGGCGGCGCGGTCGTGATCGGCGCACTCGGGCGGCGCGCCGGCGACCGCGAGGTCGCCACCGGCACCGTGCTCACGTTCTCCACCGGTCTGGGCCTCTACTTCTCGTCGCAGGCCACCCGCAGCTCCAGCACGATGACCAACGTGCTCTTCGGCAATCTGCTGGCCATCTCACCGCAGCAGCTCATCACGTTCGCCGCGTTTCTGATCGGGGTCGTCGCCGTCGTCTCGTTCGTGCACCGCCCCCTGCTCTTCGCCTCGGTCGACGAGCAGGTCGCCCGCTCTCGCGGGGTGCCGGTGCGCATGCTGTCCGTGCTGTTCATGGTGCTGCTCGGCCTGGTGGTGACGATGTCGGTGCAGGTCGTGGGCATGCTGCTGCTGTTCGCTCTCGTCGTCACGCCCGCCGCGACCGCGATCATGCTCACCCCGCGGCCGTGGCTGGCGATCGGGATCTCGCTCGCCCTCAACCTCGTGTCGGTGTGGGCGGGGCTGCTGCTCGCCACCGTGTTCAGCCTGCCCCCGAGCTTCTGCATCGTCACCATCGCCTGTGCGGTGTGGCTCGTCGTGCGCTTCAGCCCGCGAGCGCGCAGCGTGGTGCTCTGAGCAGGCGATCGCGCGGTTCGGGCTGCCGCTGCGGTGCGGTGCCCGCCGCCCTCCCGATTCGCCGTAGCCCCCGGCTCAGCTCGGCCTGGCCCGCGAGTGACTGCCCGACCAGGATTCGCCGTAGCCTAGAGGCAGCACCGTGCCGAGCCCACTGTGCGGCACCCCGGGAGAGGACGACGAGATGACCCGACGCCCCGCGCGCAAGAGCCGCTACCGGCAGTGGTTCTCGACCCTGCACCCGTCGCTGCAGCTGGTGCTGCTGCAGCTGTGGATGCCGCTGTTCTTCATCGTGATGTTCTGCCTCTGCTACGTCGCGGCCTTCCACGCCCCGACGCCTCGCGACGTGCCGGTCGGCGTCGTCGGCGAGGCCGCGCAGCTGAAGTCACTGGAGTCGGAGGTGGAGGAGGCCGTCGGCGGTTCGATCCGCTTCATCCGCTTCGACAGCCTGGAAGAGGCCGAGCGAGCGGTGCTGCTCGGCGATGCTGCCGTCGCCTACGATCCCGCCGATTCGACGCTGTATCTCGCGAGCTCGCACCAGATGCAGGCGTCGGCCCTCATGCAGAAGATGCTGCTGCCGGTGCTCGGCTCCGGCGGGCAGACGACGACCGTGAAGGATCTCGCGCCCCTGCCCCCGCACGACGGATTCGGCATGACGTCGATGTACCTGATGATGGCCTGGTGCATTGGCGGCTACATGACCGCCATGTTCATCGGCCTGATGGGCGCGCCGCTGCGCCACCGCACCCGCCTCGCGGTCATCGTGAGCCTGGGTCTGCTCATAGCGCTCATCACCAACATTCTCGCGGGGCCGGTGGTGGGGGCGGTGTCGGGTCACTTCTGGCAGCTCGTGCTGATGTCGTGGGGCTGGATCGTGGCCATCGGTCTGGCGGTCAACGGACTCAGCTACTTCTTCGGGCGATTCGTCGCTCTGCCGGCGATGGTGATCTTCGTGTTCCTCTCGGTGCCCGCCTCGGGTGCGGCGTATCCGGCGTGGATGATGCCTGAGCCGTTCGCCTGGCTGAATCACGTCGTGGTCGGCAGCGGCATCACCGAGATGATCAAGCACACCCTGTACGGAGTCGGCCCCAGCAACACTCGCGGCCTGATCATGATGGCCTGCTACGCCCTGGCCGGACTCGTCCTCATGCTCGTCGGCAAGCGGTACTGGGAGGCGAAGCGCGCCCGCCGCATCGTCGCCGGCAAGACGACGATGTTCATCGACGCGCAGGCCGCGAACCGCGAGTTCCTCATCGGCGAGCGGCGGCGGATCCTCGCGAATCACGGCCTCGAGCGCACCGAGACCGGCACCATCCGCGCCATCGACGTGGCCGCCGAGGAGCAGCGCGACGAAGCCCGCCGCGCCTTCGAGGAGGAGTCTGAGGGCGGAGACGTTCTGCTGGGCACACCCGCCGAGGGCCTGGAGCGCGAAGACGATCGGCCCGGCGCGTGAGCGCGGCACCCTCTTTCCAGGTGGTTGAGCGCAGCGCAGCGTCACTAGGTGGTTGAGCGGAGCGCGAAGCGCGGAGTCGAAACCAGTCACCCCGACGTTCCGAGAAACTCCGACATATTAGGTGATTGAGCGGAGCGCAGCGAAGTCGAAATCCCTGGATTGAGCGAAGCGCAGCGAAGTCGAAATCACGAACCAGACCTTGATGAGAGATTCAGGGTCGGTAGTTTCGACTGCGACCTCCGGCCTCCGCTCAACCACCTACAGAGGCCGCGCCGGGCGCAGCGCCCCCAGCGGCGGTTGCTTGCGAAACTGCCCCGTTGCCGCCAACACGACGATGATGACGGCGAGCACGATCCAACCCCCGACCCCCATCGGGCCGCCCAGCACCGTGTTCAGCGTGTCCCCCGCGCTCGCAAGCACCAGCAGCACGCTGCCCGAAGCGTTCCACGCACCGTGCCCGAACACGGCCGGCCACACCGAACCGGTGCGCAGCCGCGTCCAACCGAGCACGATCCCGAGCAGCACGCACGACACCGTCATGAGCGCGACCCCGCGCCAGTCGGTGAGGCCGTAGTTGTGCCCGAGCAGGGTGACGGGCGTGTGCCAGAGGCCCCAGATCGCGCCCGAGAGGATCAGCGCCGGCCAGGTGCCGAGCGGTCGCAGCGCCGGCAGCAGCCACCCCCGCCAGCCGATCTCCTCACCGAACGCGAGAACCGAGACGAACAGCGAGTTGATCGGGATCGCCAGGAGCTGCACCAGGGCGAGCAGTTGCACGGGCGGCAGCAGATCCAGCGCCTCGGGCGGAGTCGACGCCGCCAGGGTCGCCGCGAAGCCCGAGAAGTTCACGAGGTCGAGTCGCACCCAGCCGAACGCGGCAGAAAGAAAGACGGAGGCGAGCACGATGACGGTCGGGGCGAAGACCGTGCCGACCGCGAACCAGATCGTGCGCTTCGCCGGGCGCAGCGGCCACATGCCGAGAAACTCGAGCCGCCGCGTGCGAGGCGTGCGCGCCAGGAAGAGCGCGGCGACGGCGGCGAGCGCGGGAGCGAACATCATGGCCGCGGGAAATACACCCGAGAGCGGCGAGGCCAGCAGCTCCGGCGACAGCCACAGCGGCAGGATGATCAGCCAGGCGAGCGCGTAGGCGACCACCACGAACAGCGCGACGGCACCCCACGGCACCCGGTCGAGCCGGTCGCCCCTGGTGCCGGCGGTGTCTCTGCTGCTCGCGACGCTTCTGCCGCTCGCAGTGCCTCCGCCGCTCGCGATGCCTCCGCCGCTCATGATTTCTCCACTGCTCGCAATTTCTCCACTGCTCACGATTTCTCCGCCGGTCGCTGCGATGAGAGGCGAGAATAGCCCCTGACCTCAGGGCTAAATACCAGGTCAGGGGCTATTTTCATGCGGCGGAGGATGGGGGATTTGAACCCCCGAGGGTGTTAACCCAACACGCGTTCCAGGCGTGCGCCATAGGCCGCTAGGCGAATCCTCCTCACTGGTCGAAACCAGCGCGCATAAGTCTAGCGGGTCAGCGCCCGTGTCGCCCAATCACGTCCCCGCGCGCCCCAGCATCCGCGCCGCACGCACCGTCCATCACTTTCGCAGATGCCCTGCACCACCAGAAAAGATCACGAAAGAATCACGGTAGGACTTGAAAGTAACAGAACGGTAACGCATACTGGATGGTAAGCGCGGGGAAGCAACCCGCGCATTTTGTTGGACTACCGGAAGAGTTGTACGTGAGAGCACCCGCCAAGGCGTTTGTGATCGGACTTGTCGCCGCAGTGACCTTCTCTCTCGGTGCCGCACCCGCCATGGCAACGCCTGAGGCTGACGACTACTCCGCGGTTCCCGCGCAGCAGCAGCCAGCGACGGCGATCTCGCAGACGCTCGACACGACCGAGGGAGAGATTCCCGCTACGACGGTCGATCCCGTGCTGAGCCTCGCCGAGGCGCAGGTGCCCCACAACTACGACGTCGACGCCGCCATCAAGCTCGCCGAGAGCGAGGTCGGCACGAGCCGCGCCACCGGCTGGAGCCAGCCGGGCGAGTGCATCATGTCGGCGCAGCGCTGGGTTCGCGCGGGCGGCGGCAAGTGGGAGGGCGGCGGCAACCCCGTCTCCAACTACGACAACGCCGTGCGCGTGCCGCTCGAGGCCGCAGCCCCCGGCGATGTCATCCAGTACGAGAACATCGACTCCCCGACCTCCTGGATCGCCGGCGTGCACACCGTACTTATCACGGGTGTGAACAAGGACGGCACTTTCACCATCATCGAGTCCAACAACCCCGGCGGATCCGGCCTCGTCAGCAAGGACGAGAAGTGGACTCCCGCACCCCCGGAGGGCTTCCAGGCAGCTGTCTGGCGGTTCTGATCCCGGCTGAGGTTCACGATCGCGCGCCTCTAGTGTCCCGCGCCGGAGAATGCGATCACCCCGACGCGTCGATGATCGCCCGCAGTCGCCTGGCGTGTTCTGTCGGCTGACGCTTGCGGGCGTAGTCGAGGGCGCGATCCCGAGCCTCGCTCAGCGCGCTTCGATCGGCCGCCAGCTCCAGTAGGGTCTCGACCAGACCCGCCGCGTCTTCCCCCGCCGCGCCGATCGCGGCTCCGTCGAACTCGGCGCGAAGCACGGGATCCGAGACGATGATCGCCCGCGCGCGCGCGAACGCCTCCAGCGCGATCATGGGCTGGTTGTCGAAACCGACCGAGGTGAGCAGCACGGCGTCGGCCGCCTCGATCAACCGCGCCACCTCGTCGCTCGTGAGCCGGCCGTGAAACTCCACGCCGGCAACCGGCTCGTGATCGCCCCCGGCGACGTGCAGGCGCACCGAGTCGGGCGACAGCAGGTTGGCGAACCGCACCGCCTCGAGGGCGACTCCGAGCCGCTTCTCGGGAGCGAAGCGGCCGGCCCAGACGAGGGTGAGCGGCCGGTGATGGGCCGCGCCGGCGTCGGCCGCGGACGGTGCCGGGATCGCACTCGCGGTCGCGGTCGCCGTGGCTGCCGCGGGTTCGGGATCGCTGCCGTCACCTGCCGCGGTCGCGGCCCCCGGCGCGATCGGCTGCGCAACGTTCGACAGCACCTCGACCCGATCCACCCCCGCGGCCCGCAGCGCCTCAGCCTGGTGCCGAGACGGCGACAGCACGCACGAGGCGCGCGCGGCCACCCGCAGCGTCATGCCCCGCAGCGCGTTCTCGATGCCGTTGCCTCCCACGTACAGCGGCCGCCGCGGCAGCCCGGTCAGCGCGCGGTGAAAGGCGGTGACGGCGGGAGCCGCGGGCGACAGGGCCCTCGGTGCCCGCCAGAAGAAGGTGTGCACGGTGTGGAGCATCGGCACGCCGAGCTGCCCTGCCGCGTCGAGCGCGGCCGCCGCGATGGTGAACTCGGAGTGCGCGATGACGGCGTCGACGCGGTGCTCGCGGCCGAGATCCACAAGCCCCCGCACGAGTCGCTCGCGACGCGGCAGCACGGGCAGGTCGAGGCCCGGGATCGTGAAGCGCACCCTGGGTTCGACCGCGACCAGGTTCGGCATCGCGTCTTCCGCGAACGCACCGTAAGCACCCGGAGCCACGACGACGACGTGCCAGCCCAGCTCGGCGAGCGCCCGGGCCTGCCGCACGAGCGCGGTCTGCGCGCCGCCGAGGTAGCCCAGCGAGTAGTCGCACACCAGCATCACGCGCGCGCCGCGTCCCTCGTCACCCATGACCTCTACCTTCTCACGTCGGCGGGGGCGCTTGCTGAGCCGGGCCGTTCCCAGTTCGCGTCACAGCCGCAACCGGTGTTCTCGGTTCTCGCGAGTTCGGCCGCGTTCACTGGTGAGAAATGCAGGCTGAGGTTGCGCTCACTGGTGGGAAATGTGCCCGAAAGCGCTATCTTAGGGTACATTTCCAACCGGCGAACGTCCCAGACCGTTGGGTGCCCCAGACCGGTGGGCGACGCAGCACCGGCGAGCGCAGGCGGGGCTGGCTCGCCACCCCCGCTGCCTCAGCGCGCCCCGGGAACGTAGCGCGGGATCCAGCGCACGAAACCCACCGCACCCGCCACCGCGAGCGCACCGGCAACCGCGGCCGCGCCCGGCATCGACACGGCCGCGATCGCCGATATGGCGAGCGGAGCGACGGCCCCGCCGAGATCCGAGAGGGTGCGCCAGGCCGCGAGAAACGACGCCGGGTCGGCCTGGGGAGCGAGGTCGGCACCGAGCGTCATCACGATGCCCGCAGACAGCCCGTTGCCCACGCCGATCGCCACGGCGCACGCCACCATCCAGGCGGCGGCACCCGGCAGCTCGCTCGTGAACGCGAGCACCAGAAAACTGAGGCCCATGATCCCCGTCGCGGGCAGCGCGGCCCACAGTCGCCCCCAGCGATCCATCACCTGCCCGCTCGTGTAGAACAGCGCGAAATCGACGGTTCCCGAGACGGCGACGACGAGCGCGATATCGGTCGGATCCATGCCGATCGAAAGCCCCCAGAGCGGCAGCAGCACGTCCCTGATCGCGCGCACGCCGGTGAGAATCGCCGCGCACGACCCCACTCTCGCCAGCGGGGCGCGTCCCTCGCGCATGGCCGCGAGAACGCCCCCGCGGCGGGAGGGGCGGCCGGTGCCCGCGCCAGCGTCTCCGCCGGAAGCCGCGGCGACCGCGGGCATCACCCGCTCGGGATCCGGAGCCAGCCACAGCAGCAGCGCCGTCAGCACGAGGCACGCCGCGAAGGCCCAAGCCGTCGATCCCGGGGTGCCGGTCAGCGCGACCAAGCCCGCGGCGAGAAACGGTCCGGCGAAGCGCCCGAGGCGATCCGATCCGCCTATGAGCGAGAGCGCGCGGGCGCGAAAGGACAGCGGCACCCGCGTCGTCATGAAGGAGTGCCTGGCCAGCGCGAACGCCGCCGCAGAGAATCCGACGAGTAGTGAGGCCAGGCCGAGCAGCGCCGGGTTCGGCGCGAACGCGACGCCTCCCGCCGCGATGAACGCCACCGCGCTCGCGAGCAGCATCGCGACCCGCTCCCCCGAGCGCGCCACCACCCAGCTCGCGGGGACGTTACCGGCAAGCCGCCCCACCACCACGGCCGAGGCGATCACTCCCGACAGCCCCAGCCCCGCACCCATCTCGGCCGCGACCACGGGGATTAGGGGCAGCATCGCGTACTCACCGAAGGTGAAGAGCGCCGTCGGCCCGTAAATGCTCGGGGCGAGGCGCAGCAGCAGGGATCGATTCGTGGGCGGCATGTCGATCCCACACTACTCCTGTCTCGCGAGGGCGGTCTGGCGGGCGGGCACTCCGGGTGTGGAAGGCGGTCGCTCCGGGCCTGGCGGGCGGTGCGCGGGCCTGGGGCGGTGTTCGGGCCCGGGGCAGTGCCCGGGTCTGGCGGGCGGTGTTCGGGTTCGAGGCGGCCAGGCCGACGGCTGGTCGATCAGGCCGACAGCGCGGTCGCCAGGCCGACGGCTGATCAATCGGGCCGACAGCGCGGTCGCCGGGCCGGCAGCAGGTCGATCGGGCTGACGGCTGGTCGACTGAGCTGACAGAGCAGCAGCCGGGCATCAGGGCTTGTCGCCCGGGTTCAGCACGCAATGTCCGAGGCCCAGGCTGGCCTGCTCGGGCGTGGAATCCGGGTTGCGAGACAGCCTCGACCCACGGCACCGAAGAACTAGCTGTTTTCGCCCAGTGCGTTCAGGTTCTGGTAGTCCGGGCCCGATGCGAGCACGCTAGTCGAGTGCCCAAGATCCACTCAGATGCCGCCGTGAAGATCGGGCAGCGCGTACGCTCGGTGCGCCAGCATCTCGGCATCTCACTGGAAGATCTCGGTGAGCTCTCAGAGATCAGCTGGACCAGCATAGGCAAGATCGAGCGCGGCGTCTCGAGCCCGACCGTGGAGACGCTCGTGCGCCTCGCGACCGCGCTCGAGGTCGATCCCGCAAACTTCATCACCGGCATCAATGCCGACGACTACGGCGGGCGGGCGCACCGATACTCTGCGCGCGAGTTCATCACCGAGCGCGACGCTCGGGATCGCCGACGCCGACAAGGCTGAGCCGTTCGGCGGCCGGCAGAGACTCCGGTGCCGCCGCTCGCCGATCCGGCGCTCAGCGATCCTGTGCTCAGCGATCCAGCACCGACGCACCCTCGGTGCTGGCACTGCCACGCCCGCAGTTCCGACACCCGCACATCCCGCGGTTCCGGTGCCCGCACGCCCGCGGGAACCGACGCCGCCACGCCCGCACACCGCCACACCCTCACGCCCGCACGCCCGCACGCCCGCACGCCCGCAACCGGATAGTCGCACGCCCACATCCCGCGGTTCCGATGCCCGCACGCCCGCGGTAACGACACCGCCACACCCGCAGCGCCGGCACCCGCACGCCCGCGACCGGGCACTCGCCATGCTCACCCCACTCACCAAAACCCACGCGCGGCACGAAAGCACACGCCCAGAACCGTTCCGGGCATGGGTTCTGGTGCCGCTCATAGGTTGTGGTGCCGGGCACAGGTTTCGATACCGGGCTGAATAGCCCGTGATTGGCACACCGCGCATCGGGCGCGCGGACGCACGGACGCACGGACGCACGGTGCAGCACCGGTTCTCTGGCATACCGCGCACGCGCCGCACCGGGCGCTACTGGCCTCAGCGGTGGATCGCCGACAGCACCGTGAAGGTGCGATCTCTGGCGAGCTCGCGCGCGGGACCGACCGAGCGCTCCACGATCGGCCGGTAGCGCAGGTGCGAGTTGAAGACGAGGCGCAGTTCCCCGCCAGGCCCGAGGGCGCGCCCGCACGCGCGGATGAGGCGATGGGCGACCCCGGCGTGCACGGTCGCGCCGGTGTGGAACGGCGGGTTGAGGAGGATCAGATCGGCCCAGCCGTCGGGCACCGCTTCGAGCGCGTCGGCGCGGTGGATGTCCACGCGATCCAGCACCCCGGCGGCTTCCGCGGTGAGCCGCGTCGCGGCGACCGCAGCGGCCGACTGGTCGGTTGCGATGACCCGAGCCCGCGGAAACGCCAGCGCCGCCCAAACCGCGAGCACGCCGTTGCCGCACCCGAGGTCGACGATCCGGGTGGGCGTTCGTGCCCCTGCACGTGCCTCGGTCTTGGCGTTCACCTCAGCCCCGACCGCAGCACCAGCACCAGCACCGGCCCCAGGCCCACGCCTGCCCCCGACCCCGACCGCAGCACCGACCCCGGCACCGTGCTGCTCCCGCTCGCCACCGCCGTCTGGAAGACGCAAACGGCTGCTTCCGCCCTCCGATACCGACCATTTGCGTCTTCCAGAAGCGCCTGAGTGGGTGACTGGGGCGGCGGGCGCGGCGGTGTCTGCGGCGGAAGGGGGAGAGGCGGCAGCGGAGGCCGTGGGAACGGCTGAAGCAGGGAAGGTGGCGACGGGAGCAGAGTCGGCGGGAGCGGGGGTGTCAGGCGCGGAAGGGCCGCGGGCAGGATCGCGCTCCAGCGTCGAGAGCAGCAGGCGGCTGCCGTGGTCGAGGGTCGGGCCGCCGAAGGTCGCGCCGTACGCGGCGACGCGGAACGGGAGATCGGGATCGGCTCCCCAGCGCGGAAAGGGCGCGGGGCCCGGATCCCGCGCTTCGCGCGCGGTGAGCACCCGGGACTTGCGCCGCCCGAGGCCCGCGCTGACCTCGCCGAAGTACCGCGCGAGCACCTCGTTCTGGGCGCGGGTCATGTGCTTGACGCGCCCTCCGGCATGGACCCGCACGTCGGGGGCGGCCCAGCGCGCGATCGACCAGGCGATCTCGTCGAGCGCATCGAGCCCCCGTGGAAGCTGCAGCAGCACAGTGCGCGCACCGCTCAGCAGGGACTCGTCGAGCGCGTCGTGCGCGGCATAGACGCCGGAGAGCCCGAGACGCTCGGCGTTGCGCGCGAGCGCCCGTTCGCCGAGCAGGGGATCCTGATACGTGCGAATCCCCCGAGCACCGAGAACCGCGGCCCCGAGCGTGAGCGCTCCGTGCCGGTCGCCGATCACGACGAACTCACCGGGATCGAAGTGCCCACTCCCGAACGCAGCGCCAGGCTCACCGTTACGCACCGGATCGAGCACGGCCTCAGACCGACTGTCTCGCACGGGATCAAGGCCGCCGTCGAACACAATCTCAGGCACGCTCTCGGGCACCGGATCAAACTCACTGCCGAGGCCAGAATCGGACTCGCCGTCACGTGCAGGGTCAGGCTCAGGATCGAGGCCGCTCAACCCGGCACCGGACTCACCGTCCGAACCGCCCGAACCGCTTGAGCGGCCCGGCGCCCTAGGCGCACCCAACGCACCAGGCGCGCCAGCGTCGGCGGCGGCTGTCTGCAGGATCAGTTCGTCGGCGGCGTCATGCGCCAGCAGCTCCGGAGCATCGAAATCAGGCTCGCGCGAAAGCCGCGCGAATACCTCAGCGAGGTTCACCGGGCACTGCCCTGTGAGGACAGGGGCTCCGGAAAGCGGCTCCCCTGCTCGGCACCTGCTTGCCAGCTCCGGCAGCGCACGGGGTGCCTCGGAAACAGTCGCGGTGCGAGACACCCGCCTCGCACCCGAGCCCTAGGGCTTCCACACGACGACCTCGGAGTTGCGGCGCACGCGCGTGCCGCGGCGCAGTGTGACGACCTCGCCCCCCGATGCTCCGGCCGCGAAGACGCGGCGCTCGGGGCGCTGCAGTCGCTCCTCGGTGAGGGCCTGCTCGAGGTCGCGCACGCGCCCTTCGAGTTCTCGCACGCGATCCTCGAGCTGCAGCACTCGCCGGATCCCCTCGAGGCTCAGCCCCTCGGCCGACAACCGGGCCACCTCGCGCAGGCGCGAGATGTCGTGCAGCGAGTATCGCCGCGTATTGCCCCGCGTGCGCTGCGGCGATACGAGCCCGATGCGGTCGTACTGCCGCAGCGTCTGCGGGTGCATCTCGGCGAGCCCCGCGGCGGCGGCGATCGCGAACATGGGCGTGAAGCGATCGATCTGGGGATCGGCCACGGGACTCACCTACTTTCGTGTGTTTCGATCATTTGCCGCATCGCGGGCAATACAGCCAAGGCAGTGCCGACGAAGCCGCGTCAGCTCCGCGCGCGGGCCAGCAGGTCCTCGCGCGGGTTCTCGTGCGGCTCTACCTCGCGGAACGCCTCAAGCGCTTCCTTCGCCTTCTCGGAGAGGTGCGACGGAACGACCACCTGCACCTCGGCCAGCAGGTCACCCGTGCCCTTGGAGCTCTTCACTCCGCGGCCCTTGACCCGCAGCACACGACCGCTCGGCGTGCCCGGCTGCACCTTGAGGCGCACGGGATCGCCGCCCAGCGTCGGCACCTCGACGGTCGCGCCGAGGGCGGCCTCCGAGAACGTGACCGGCAGCTTCAGCCGCAGGTTCTGGCCGTCGCGCTCGAACACCGGGTGCTTGCGCACGCTCACCGTGAGGATGATGTCGCCCGCGGGCCCGCCGTTCGGACTCGGTTCGCCCTTGCCGCGCACCTTGATCTTCTGGCCGTCGGCCACTCCCGAGGGAATCTTGACCTTGACCGATCCGTTCTGCGTCTGCAGCGTGACGGTCTTGCCCTGCACCGCGGTCTCGAAGTCGAGCGTGGTCGAGGCCTGCACGTCGCGACCGGGCACGGGGCCGCGTGGCGCACCGCCCCCCATGCCTCCGCCGCTGCCGAAGAGGTTGAAGATGTCTTCGTAGTTTTCGTAGCCGGCCTGACCGCCATAGCCACCGCCCTGCGGGTAGCCGCCCTGGAAGCTGTAGCTCTGCCCCCCGCGGCCACCGCCGAACATGCCTCCGAAGATGTCCTCGAAGCCACCAGCGCCGCCACCGCCCGCGGTGAAGCGAGCCCCGCCCGCGCCCATGGCGTGAATCTGGTCGTACTCTGCGCGCTGATCCTTGTCGGAGAGCACCGAGTATGCCTCGCTGATCTCCTTGAACTTCGCCTCGGCCGCCGCGTCTCCGGGGTTGGAGTCGGGGTGGTACTTGCGAGCGAGCTTACGGTAGACCTTCTTCAGTTCGGCGTCGTCGACGTCTTTCGAGACGCCGAGCACCTTGTAGAAGTCTTTCTCAAGCCAATCCTGACTAGCCATCTGCCCCCACCGCCACCGCTACCTTGGCGGGGCGCAACTCGACATCGCCGATGCGGTACCCCCGCTCGATCACATCGAGCACCGTCGGCTGCTCGGTGCCCGGCACGGGCACCTGGGCGATTGCCTCGTGCACCTGCGGGTCGAAGACCTCGCCCTTCTCGCCGAAGCTGACGAGACCGAGGCGCTCCGTGCTGCTGCGAATCTTCTGCGCGATCGTTGCGAACGCCGTTCCCTCTACGAGGTCGCCGTGCTGCTCGGCACGGTCGAGGTCGTCGAGAACCGGGAGCAGCGGGGTCACCACAGCTGCGGTCGCGCGCTGCTTCTCGATCACGGCGTTGGCCTCGGTGCGCTTGCGGTAGTTCGCGTATTCGGCCGTGAGACGGCGCAGGTCTTCGAGGTAGGGGTTCTCGGCCCCGGTCGCGCCGGTCGCATCTGCCGCGTCGGTGCTGGATCCGGCCTCGGCCGCATCCCCGTCCGCTCCAGCCGCGGCAGCGCTCTGCTCGGCGTTCAGGATGTCATCGACGGTCAATCCGTCTTCCCCCATCTGGCCCGCAGGGCCGGAAGCGTTCTCGGCTTCCGACCCTGCGGTGCTGTCAGCGGGAGTCTCCACACCGTCGGGCGTGTGATCCTCATGCTGCGTCATTGTTACTTCTGCTCCTCGTCGTCTTCAACGACCTCGGCGTCGACCACGTCATCGTCCGAGTCGGCGTTGCCCGCCGCGTCGGCCGAGGGTGCCTCGGCCTGAGCCGCGGCGTAGATGGCCTCACCGATCTTGGACTGGCTCTGCGCCAGCTTGTCGGCGGCGGTCTTCACGGCCTCGTCGTCGTCACCGGCGAGAGCCTGCTTCAGCTCGTCCAGGTCGCCCTGCACCTCGGTCTTGACGTCTTCGGGCAGCTTGTCCTCGTTCTCCGAGATGAGCTTCTCGACCGAGTAGGCCAGCTGCTCGGCGTTGTTGCGCTGCTCGGCGGTCTCGCGACGCTTCTTGTCTTCGGCAGCGTGCTCTTCGGCCTCGCGCACCATGCGGTCGATGTCCTCCTGCGAGAGCGTCGAACCACCCGAGATGGTGATGGTCTGCTCCTTGCCGGTGCCCTTGTCCTTCGCGCTCACCTGCACGATGCCGTTGGCGTCGATGTCGAAGGTGACCTCGATCTGCGGGATGCCGCGCGGAGCCGGCGCGATGCCGGTCAGCTCGAACGTGCCCAGGTTCTTGTTGTCGCGGGTGAACTCGCGCTCGCCCTGGAACACCTGGATGGCCACCGACGGCTGGTTGTCTTCGGCCGTGGTGAAGGTCTCGCTGCGCTTGGTCGGGATCGCCGTGTTGCGGTCGATGAGCTTCGTCATGATGCCGCCCTTGGTCTCGATGCCGAGGGACAGCGGGGTGACGTCGATCAGCAGCACGTCCTTGCGCTCGCCCTTCAGCACACCGGCCTGCAGGGCGGCACCGACGGCCACGACCTCATCGGGGTTGACTCCCTTGTTGGGCTCCTTGCCGCTGAGCTTCTTGACCAGCTCGGTGACGGCGGGCATGCGGGTGGAACCGCCGACGAGCACGACGTGAGCGATGTCGGAGACCTTGACGCCGGCCTCCTTGATCACGTCTTCGAACGGCTTGCGCGTGCGCTCGAGCAGATCCTTCGTCAGCTCCTCGAACTTGGCGCGGGTGAGCGTCTCGTCGAGGTTGGCGGGACCGTTCTCGGTGAGCGAGAGGTAGGGCAGCTGGATCTGGGTGCTCATCGAGTTCGAGAGCTCCTTCTTCGCCTGCTCCGCGGCCTCCTTGAGGCGCTGCAGCGCGATCTTGTCCTTCGAGACGTCGACACCGGTCGAGTTCTTGAACTGCGTGATGAGCCACTCGACGATGCGCTGATCCCAGTCGTCGCCGCCGAGGCGGTTGTCGCCCGCGGTCGCGCGCACCTGGATGGTCGAGAAGTCGTCGTCCTTGCCCACCTCGAGCAGGGACACGTCGAAGGTGCCGCCGCCGAGGTCGAAGACCAGGATGAGCTCGTCTTCCTTGCCCTTGTCGAGGCCGTAGGCGAGAGCCGCCGCGGTGGGCTCGTTGATGATGCGGAGCACGTTGAGGCCCGCGATCTCACCGGCCTCCTTGGTGGCCTGGCGCTCGGCGTCGTTGAAGTAGGCGGGCACGGTGATGACCGCGTCGGTCACCTTGTCGCCCAGGTAGGTCTCGGCGTCGCGCTTCAGCTTCATGAGCGTGCGCGCGCTGATCTCCTGCGCCGTGTACTTCTTGCCGTCGATCTCGTCGCTCTTCCAGCCGGTGCCCATGTGGCGCTTGACCGAGGCGATGGTGCGGTCGACGTTGGTGACGGCCTGACGCTTCGCAGTCTCGCCGACGAGCACCTCGCCGTCTTTGGTGAATGCGACGATCGAGGGGGTGGTGCGGAAGCCTTCCGCGTTCGCGATGACGACGGGCTCGCCGCCCTCCAGAACCGCCACTACCGAGTTGGTCGTGCCGAGGTCGATACCGACTGCACGTGACATATGTGTGTTCTCCTTTAATTACCGTGTTCAACCGGGCCGAGGCCCGCATTCTGCTTGCAACAACTCCGCGGCGCATCCCGCTTGGGCGAAAGCCGACCACCCGGGGCACCTCGGTGCGTTGAAATCGAGTCAGGCTACAACCTTGAGCCTGTTACACTCAAGTTTATCGGAGTTGCGGCAAGCGTCAAGTTCGATCCAACAAACTTGAGCCAAACTCACTCAACTCTCAGCCTATCGCCACCCGAGCCCGCACGGAACAGCACCGAGCTTGAAGGGCCGCCGCTCCCCCGACACGGAAAGACACAGAAAGCAAAGAACAGCACCCAAACGAAACCCACCGGCGAGAAACCCCCTACGAGTCGGTAGCCTGTGAGCATGAGCGAGACACCGAGGCCCGCCGATCCCGAGCCGACGGGGGCTCCGCAGCAGGAACCCCCGATTCCGAAGCGCAAGGTGTTCGCCTGGGCGCTCTGGGACTGGGCGACACAGCCGTTCTTCACCGTGCTGGTGACGTTCGTCTGGGTGCCGAGCTTTCTCACCTCGTACTTCTTCCTCGATCCGCAGGTCGCCGCCCAGGGGCTCAGGCCCGACGGCACCAGGCTCGACTGCGACACCACCGCCAACGCGCTCACCGAGTACTGCGGCGCGCTCGGTCGCCTCGCCTCCGACCTCGGATGGGGCATCACCGTCGCCGGCCTGCTCGTCGCGCTGCTCGCGCCGGTGCTGGGGCAGCGCGCCGACGCCACGGGGCGCAAGAAACTGATGCTCGCGGTGTTCACCGGGCTGCTCGTGCTCGCCCAGTTCGGCATGTTCTTCGTCGACGGCACACCCGATTTCTTCTGGCTCGGCGTCACATTCATCGCCACGGGCCTCGTCTTCAACGAGATCGCCACCGTCAACTACAACGCCCTCATCGTCACGGTCTCGACGAGAAGAACCGTGGGGCGCGTCAGCGGGCTGGGCTGGGGTTTCGGTTACATCGGCGGCATCTTCGCCCTCACCATCGTGGTCGGCGCGATTCTCGGCGGGGTGCTCGACGGCGAGGATCCGCTGACCTTCCGCATCGTCGCCCTCGGCACTGCGATCTGGACTGTCATTTTCACCATCCCCATCCTCATCGCGGTGCCCGAGCCCCCGCCGACCGCAGACGGCGGGCGAGTGGGGTTCTTCGCGAGCTACGTCGAACTCGGTCGCAGCGTCGCGCGCCTGTGGCGGGGGTCGCGCCACACCTTCTGGTTTCTGCTGGCGAGCGGGGTGTATCGCGACGGACTCGCCGCAACCTTCACCTTCGGCGCGGTCGTCGCCGGTCAGGTATTCGGCTTCACCTTCACCGACCTGGTGATCTTCGGCATCGCGCTCAATCTCGCGGCCGGCGTCTCCACGATCCTGGCCGGCCGGCTCGACGACCACTTCGGCCCGAAACCCCTGATCCTCACCTGTATCGGGGGTCTTGCGGTCTGCCTTCTCGTCGTGTTCTTCGGCGCGGCCGGCGGCAAACCGATGTTTTGGGTGGTCGGGATCGTGCTCGCGATGCTCCTCGGCCCGGCCCAGGCTGCTTCGCGGTCGTTCCTGGCGAGGGTCTCACCGGTCGGACGCGAGGGAGAGATTTTCGGCCTCTACGCCACGACCGGCCGAGCTGCAGGCTGGATGGCGTCGGCGCTGTGGGGCGCGTTCATCGCGATGTTCGCGAATCAGACCATCTACGGCGTGCTCGGCATCGCTCTGGTGCTGGTGATCGGCTTCGTACTGCTGTGGTTCGTGCGGGCACCGGATCCGGTGAGGCCGGTGATCCGCTAAGGGCGCGCGGGTCGTGCCTACAGCGACAGCACGCGCTACTGCTTCGATCGGCCCCGCACCGTGCGCACGAGCAGCCAGATTGCGCACCCCACGGCCGCTGCCGCTGCCACGAGTCCGAGCGTCCACACGACGTCATAGAGCGCAAACGGCATCTGCGTCCTCCTCTTTCAGGTCTTTCGGTGAGGGCCGCACCGGCCCACGAACCCGTGCCCGACTACTATTATCTCGCACGCACCTTGCGCAGTTGATAGTTCTTGTAGAGGCACGATTCGCCGGCGAGAGCCCGGCTCGCATTCGCGCTGCGCTCAGCCGCTGCGCAGGTGAGCCCCATGGGAGAGCCCTCCACGAGCCGCCACGACGAACCGAGCTTCTTCGCGAAGTACACGCTGTGCGATCCCGTGCCCGAACCCCCGAGTGGCACCGCGCCGAAGATCGCCTTCCGATACTTCGCCCGGTACTTCTTCGAGGCGCTCTTGCTCACGTCGGGCGCGGTGAAGGTCCACCCCTTCTGGCTCTTGCTACCGCCCGGACGCTTGTAGAGTTTGATCAGCGGCTTCAGCTTCTTGAGAGTCGCCTTCACCTTCTTCGTGCTCGCGCACGCGAACTCGCCGCCCCGCACCGTGCAGCTGAAGCGCGAGTTCGAATAGGCGTACATCGTTCCCAGCCCGATCGGGCTCTTCACTGTTCCGCGCAGCTTCATCCCGTCGCGCTTGAGCTGCGCGACCACTCCCGCGCGGTAGCTCTTCGCGGTGTCGGTGTCGGCGAGGTAGCCCGTCGAGTACTGCTTGCCCTTGATCCGCACGAACGGCTTCTGCGACTTCGAGGCTTTGAAATCTCCGAACGCGGTGCTCGCGGAGCTGCTCTCCAGACCGGCCCGCTTCAACCCCGCACCGTTCACCTTCTTGGCGTAGGCGCTGAGGGTGGGGGCCTTCTTCTTCGCGGCGGCGGTCTTCGCGGCACCGGCCTTTGCGGGCGCGGTGCGCGCGGCGTCCGCGGCAACGCCGCTCTCGTCCGCAGCGGGTTGCTCGGTCGGTTCGGGATCCGCCCCCGCGCCCCCAGCCGCACCGTCGTCGGCCGGAGCACCTTCGGCCCCCGTCCCACCTGGGCCGTCTCCGGAGGTGGTGCCGACACCATCGCCGACGCCGCCAGCCTCGCCGCTCTCCGCGCCACCACCGGCCGCGCCGCCGTCGGTTTCACCGCCCGACCCGCTGCCGGCATCACCGCCGCCAGAACCGCCGCCGCTCTCGGGTGCCGCGGGATCCACCACCTGCCCCGGCGGCACCGGCACCTCCGCCTCGGCCGCGGCCCCCTGGGCCGTCCCCAGCACCAGCGCGATCGCCATCGATGTCGCCAACGCAGTTCTCAACGAACGCCGCATCAGAACTCCTTCGCTCAGAGCCGCAACTCGGCTCCACGGGTCAGTCACGGTAAGCCTACAACCGTAGCGCCCGTCCGCATACCCCGTTCCGTCTACTGCGCATCAATTGTCTGCGGCGTAGGGATCCACGTAACTATTAGCCCGGAACGAACCGCCGCGGCTGCACGGCTCCCAAGCCCAGGCACGCGCGTGCGTCGCACCCCGTTCGAGTGTCTCGCACGCGAAAGGCCCGGTACTCGCTGTCGTTGACGCCGTGAGAATCCAATTCTTCCCCGGTGCCTTCGAGTACAGCGAGCGATACCACCCCATCTGGCCCCCGCTCGCCGGAGGCACCGCGCTCAGCGCGGCCCGCTTGTAGCCGGAGTACGTCGAGGAATCGCTCGACCGACTGTCGACGCTGGTACCGAAGGCGACTTTGTTCGGGTTCTTGCCGCCGCGCTTGTAGGCCGCGATGAACGGGGCCAGCTTCTTGTGCTCCTTCTTCACCTTCGCTGTCGTCTGGCAGGTGAACGCTGCGTGTCCGTAGGTAGACGCAGCGCCCGACCGAGACTGCCTGACCGTGCAGGTGTATCGCTTGCCCGAGTATGTCTTCGACTGGAGCTGACCGAACTTCGACGACCCCACGGGCTTCAGCTTGTACTTCTTCAGGATCGACGACACCGCCTTCCCGTATCTTCCCGCTGTCGACATGCTCGGGTTCGACAGGTGATATCCCTTGCTTCGCACGATCACATACCCGGTCTGCTTCTTCGAGGTCTTATAGGCCCCGAAGCTGTCACTGAAAGCCTTCGGATTGCCGGCCTTCTTGCGCGCCTGCTTGTGCACCTTCTTCACAAATGCCCTGAGCTTCTGGGCCTGCGACTGCGTCTTCTTCGCGGCGGCGGTCTTCGCGGCGGTCTGCGCACCAGCCTTCGCGGGCGCGGTGCTCGCAGCATCTGCGGCAGCGCCGCTCTCGTCCGCAGCGAGTTGCTCGGTCGGTTCGGGATCAGCCCCCGCGCCGTTATCCGCGCCGCCATCGGCCGTCTCACCCGCGACGCCCGCACCATCCGGGCCGTCTCCGGAGGTGGTGCCGACACCACCACCGACGCCGCCAGCCGCACCGCTCTCCGCGCCACCACCGGCCGCACCGCCGGCATCGCCGTCGCTATCGGGTGCCGCGGGATCCACCACCTGCCCCGGAGGCACCGGCACCGGCACCTCCGCTTCAGCCGCGGCACCCTGCGCCGTTCCCAGCACCAGCAGGGCCACCGCCGCCGTTGCCAGCACGGTTCTCAGTGAACTCCGCATCACAAGCTCCTTCGCTCGGCACCTCTCAGCCAGACAGACTCAGTCTATACGTGGCGGCGCTCGCCGCTCGGCGATCCAGCGCCCCCGCAACCAGCCTCCAGAGCCATTTCGCGAGTGGCCCCCTTCCTCTTCCTCGCGAGCGCGGCCCACCCGAACCGGCACGATACCCTAGGCGAGTGGCACGCCCAGACCTCTCCCCCGAGCAGCTCGCCGTCTACGAGCGCATCGAGCACACGCGCGAGCACATCTTCGTGACGGGCCGCGCGGGCACCGGCAAGTCGACCATTTTGAACCACCTCGCCTGGAACACCAGCAAGATCATCGCGGTCTGCGCCCCCACCGGCGTCGCGGCCCTCAACGTGGGCGGGCAGACGATCCACTCGCTGCTGCGCCTGCCCACCGGCATCATCGCCGACCACGACCTCGACCAGCCCGCCGAGCTCAAGAAGATGCTCGCCGCGATCGACACGCTGGTCATCGACGAGATCTCGATGGTGTCGGCCGATCTCATGGACGCGATCGACCGCTCGCTGCGGCAGGCCCGCGGCAAGAAGCACGACCCGTTCGGCGGCGCGCAGATCATCATGTTCGGCGACCCGTTCCAGCTGCCGCCGGTGCCTCCGCGCGACCCGCACGAGCGCGCGTACTTCCACGACACGTACCTCTCGCTGTGGTTCTTCGACGCGAAGGTGTGGGCGACGACACCGATGGCCGTGATCGAGCTGGCCAAGGTGCACCGGCAGCGCGACGACCGCTTCAAGCAGATTCTGGGCGCGGTGCGGCACGGGGTCGTCACCGAGGATCAGGCGGCCGACCTCAACGCCGCAGGAGCCAGGCCCGCGCCGAAAGACGTGCTCACGCTCGCCACCACCAACGCGACCGTCAACCGCATCAACGCCGAGCGGCTCGCCGAGATCCGCGGATCATCGCTGCGCGCCGTCGCCGAGATCAACGGCGAGTTTCGCGAGAACACCTACCCCGCCGACGAGGTGCTCGAGCTGAAACCGGGCGCGCAGGTGATGTTCCTGCGCAACGACAGCGACGGCCGCTGGGTCAACGGCACCATCGGCACCGTCTCGCGCGTCGACGGCACGGTCTGGGTCGAGGTCGGTGCGGGCAGCGACGCAGAGGAGTTCGAGGTCGAGCCGACCGTCTGGGAGCGCTACCGCTACCGCTACGACGCCGACACCAAGAAGCTCGAGAAGGAGGTCGTGGCCGAGTTCGAGCAGTTTCCGCTGCGGCTCGCCTGGGCGGTCACGGTGCACAAGTCCCAGGGTCACACCTACGATGCGGCAGTGGTGGATCTGGGCCCGAGAGCCTTCAGCGCCAGCCAGACCTACGTCGCCCTCAGCCGCGTGCGGTCGCTCGACGGGCTGTACCTGCGGCGACCGCTGCAACCGCGCGACGTGATCGTCGACCCCAACGTGGTGCGGTTCATCGACGAGCGCGGCAGGAACGGCGCGGGTTCGGGATCGCCGAGCTAGGCACCCACCTACAAGAACGGAACGCACCCCCCTTTAGGTGATTGAGCGAAGCGCAGCGGAGTCGAAATCACGCGCCGAAACCTTCCGCATGAGTATGAGGCGGTAGTTTCGACTGCGGCCTGCGGCCTCCGCTCAACCACCTATATAGGCTGAGCGAACCCCCTCTAGGTGATTGAGCGAAGCGGAGCGGAGTCGAAATCCCTGGATTGAGCGAAGCGGAGCGGAGTCGAAATCACGCACCGAAACCTTCCGCAGAAACACCGGGCCTCTGGTTCGACTGCGGCCTCCGCTCAACCACCGGAGGGAGAGGGAGTTGATGCGCTTGATCAGGCCTCGGCGGCGGCGCGCTTCGCGCGATCCAGATCCACGAACACCGCGGTATTGAACCCGTAGGCAGCTCGCACCTCGTCGAGCATGCGCGACCGCTCTTCGTCGCTGAGGGTCTCACCCAGGCGATCGAGCTCGCTGCGGTAGCGGTTCTTGAAGTCGTCGAGCGATCCGAGCTCGGCGAAATCGTAGAAGGCGATGCCGTCGCCCTCGAAGCCGTGCTGCTTGGCGACGCGGCGGGCGATGTACTGGCCGCCCGAGAGGTCGCCGAGGTAGCGCGTGTAGTGGTGGGCGACAACGCCGGCGACCCAGCCGTCGTCACCGACCTCGCGCATGCGAGCGGCATAGGCCTCGGTGGCCGGAACGGGCGAAATGCGCTCGCGCCAGTCGGCACCGATGAGAAATTCGAGGTCGGCTTCGAGCGTGCGCAGCCGCTCGAGCGCCGGCGGATGGAAACCGACGAAAGCAGGATCGTCTGCCAACTCGCCCACGGAGGCCTCAAGCGCCTCGTACATGAAGTAGTGCTGGGCGACGAGGTCGATGTAGTCCTGCAGCGTGCTCTTGCCGCGCATGATGTCTTCCATGAAGGTGGCACCCTCGCTGTCGGAGTGATCCGACCACGATCCCTCGCGCAGCTGCACCGAGAACGGCTTCTGCCCCTCTTCGGCCGCTTCCGAGGCGGGCTCCGGTGCCGAGGCACCGTGCGGGTGCGAGCCGTGCGGGTGGGCGCTGTTCGCAGCATCGTGACCCGCCGCGGCTGGGGTCGCCGCGTGCTCTTCGCGCGCGGGCACCCCGAGACGCTCGCAGGCGGCTTTGTAGAGCGCGACGACCTCGCGTCGAATCTCCTGCCGTTCCGAGATCGCTCCGCCCGGCCACGGCACCGAGAGCTCGCGCTCGCCCTCCGCGTCGACCACGCGCCAGACCCCGCCGTCGCCGGTCACGCCGACCATCTCGCTGGCGGTCGCGCCCGGACACCCGAAAGCCTGCGCGATCAGGAGATTATCGTCGGCGTGATCTCCGTTCATATGGCCGGTCACGCCTGCAATCACGTCGTCCGCAAAGGTGGTCATCGTTCCATCTTACTGAGCGCGTGGACAGGTTGTACGTGATCCTTCCGCGTGCGCCTGCTGCACACTGCACCACAGTGAGTCGCAAAGTCCCACGCGATCAGTTGAGGCTCCGAGACGGAGGCCGATCCAGACCCGGCAAAACCCCCAGCGCGATACTCCCGGAGCAATACTCCCAGGCTGTCGCATTAGAATCACACCTTGTTCTATGCCGCAATTCCACTGCGGCGATTCCACTGTTCTGGTTTTCGGCAGAGATTGGCGGTCGACTTGTTCCCGAGGCTCGCACATCGCACACGCGTCGCCGCCGTTGGCATGATCGCAATAGCCGCGCTCAGCCTGTCAGCCTGCACCTCCAGCGACCCCTCGGTCGCGTCCGTCGACACCGCGACGATTGACGAGGGACTCGCCGGCGAAATCGACGCCGCGATCGAATCGGCGATGAAGCAGAGCGGATCCACCGAGGCCGTTCTCGGCGTCTGGGGCAGCGACGGCAACTCCTACGTGCGCGGTTACGGCGAGAGCGGGGTCGACAGCGGTGCCCGCATCCGCGCCGCGCAGGCCAGCCAGCCCGTCATGTGCGCCCTGCTGCTCGACCTCGTCGCCGCGGGCAAGGCAGACCTCGATCGGAAGGTCACCGAAGACCTCACCCGGCAGGCCGGCATCGACGACGTCACCTACCGGCAGCTCTGCGACATGAAATCCGGCATCGCAGACTACAAGAAGCGACTCGCGCCCATCTTCGCCAACAACCCGACCCGCTTCTGGCCCGAGCAGGAGCTCATCGCTCAGGGCCTCGCGGGCTCGCCGCTCTCCTGGCCGGGACTCGACGTGCACGTGTCAGACACCAACGCCGTGCTGCTCGCGCGCGCGCTGCGCGTCGTCACCGGCGAGGACATGGAGAATCTGCTCGACAACCACGTCTTCTCCAAGGCCGGCATGGGCGACAGCTACTACCCCAACCTCGAGAGCAACGTGATCCCGGGCGACACGCTCACCGGCCTCACCTACCCGAAGAACGGCAACAAGGTGGTTTGCGACGCCGGCGTCACCGAGGTGACCGAGGTGTCGCCCTCCATGCTCTCCGGAGCGGGTGCCACCGTCACCACCGTCACCGAGCTGAAGAGCTTCTACGAGCACTACCTCGACGGCACCTTCGGCGGCAATCAGGCCGGGGTGGTCACCGAGACCGCCCCGCTGAAGAACCCCGCGCGCAAGAAGAGCGGCACGCCCAAGTCCGAACCCGACACCGCCGGCAACCAGTGGGCCTTCGGCATGGAGAAGGTCGGCCCGCTGTACGGTCGCGCGGGTGCCATCACCGGCACGCTGACCGCAGCGTTCCACGACCCCGAGTCCGGCTACTCCGTCGTTGTGGCGCTCAACAACTCCACGGCGGGCGAGACGTTCGCCGAAGCCCTCGCCCTGCAGCTCGCAGCGCTCTCCTCCGAGGCCGGAATCGCGCCCGAGGTCAACTGGAGCGCAGCCAAGCAGGAGAAGAGACTCGCCAAGCGCGCCGTCTGCGACAGCCAGGAAGTCGTCATCGCGGGCACAGACGAAGAAGCGAAGAAAGAGGAATAGCCTCCGCCCGCACCCGACCGAGCCCCACGCTGCTGCACCGGCACGAAACGCCCTGCTATAGTTGGTGCGGCGCGGTCGCGCCCTGGGTTCATCCCGGGATCGTCGTCTAATGGTAAGACATCAGCTTCCCAAGCTGAGAACGCGGGTTCGATTCCCGTCGGTCCCTCCACGGTCTTCTTACTCAAACTCTGCACAAAAGTTTGGGTAGCAGACCCTAGATCATCAGAAGAAACAGGTCGTCCCCCAGAGGTCGGCCTGTTCTTTTTCTTCGCTTGTCTGTGCGCTGTTGCCGCTGTTTTCATCTCGCCGCCCGTGAGGGTGGCAAACGGTTCGCGCAGTTCCGCTTCGAGGTGGAATGTGTCGGCATCACCACTGTCTCGCACGACCAGCACCTGTTCGAACAGAGCCTGGTTCATCTGTCGCTTGATGTGATCCGGCGCGCTCGGGTACACCCGCCCAATATTCTCGGCAAGTTCCAGTGCGAGGTTGAGGTTCTGTTCGACCTCATCAACGTGGAGGGTGCTGGCGTTCATCTGTGATTCGATCTCGGCCAAGCTCCTGCTGATCCTCGCCTGTTCTTTGCCAAGCAAGTCCACAGGGATGGAGTCGGCGTAGTGCGCTTCAAGGAGCTTCATCTGCTGGCGTTCGAGTTTGTCTTTTTCGAGCTTCAGGGTGCGCTGCTCGGCCTCAATCTGCTCGCGTGATTCACGCAGGCCTTCTCGGATGATCTCTTTCACGCTGACACAGAACTCTGGGGTGAGTTGCACTCGCTGGTAGTGCTCTTTGAGCTTGTCTTCGACTTCGTAGATCAGCACGGCCTTCATGTCACAGTCGTTCCGTTTCGCGTGACGCCCTGCGCACATGAAGTACGGGTATCTCACTCCAGTTTTCGATTTGCTCATACTGACGAGCAGACGTTCCCCGCAGGCACCGCAGTAGACGGTCGAGCGGAGATAGTGGGGGTGCTTTCTCGTGCGCTCCCCCTGATTGTGCGACTTGAGAATGTCCTGCACCCGCTGCCATGTCACGGTGTCTGTCAGCGGCTCATGCCGCCCGGGGTAGGTAACCCCTTGGAATCGCACCACGCCCGTGTAGTACGGATTGCCAAGGATGCGGTAGACGTAACTCTCCGTGATTGGGGAGGAGGGTACCTTGGCAGTTGCGAGAGTGCGCAACCCCAAACGGTTGAGATGCGAGGCAAGCTTCTCTGCGGTCCAGTCACGCGTGGCGTACAGTTCGAACGCTTGCCGAACCAATGGCGCCCGCTCCTCATCCAAGATCACACTGTTGTATTCGCGACCTTCACTATCGACTCCTTGGTGGTTCAGGTAGCCGAGGGGTGCTTTGCCATTGGTTCCACCGGAGCGTGCCTTCATGCGCATTCCTTTAAGCACCTCGATGGAGAGGTTGCGCGAGTAAAACTCATTCATGGAGGCGAGGATGCCATGGAGCAGCATTCCTGCTGGGGTCTCGTCAATGGGTTCTGTGGTTGATACGAGGCGTACCTTGCGGCCTCTGAGGGCGCGGGTGATGTCGCTGTCGTCGTCACGGTTGCGGGCGAGACGGTCGAGCTTGTGCACGATCACGTAGTCGATCTCGTTATCGTCAAGGTATTCGAGCATGGCGTTCAAGTCACCGCGTTTCGCGGTGCTGGTGCCTGATTCTCCGCCGTCTTTGAATTCCTTCACGATGACCGCGCCCATGCTGGCGGCCTTGCTGCGGTTGGCTTCACGCTGCGCAGGAAGCGAGAACCCCTCGACATCGCCGCCGCCTCGGCGTGCTTGGCGCACCGTCGAAACGCGCAGATATGAGACTGCCCGCTTCGGGGTAAATGCTTCGGTAAACGCTCCGAGAGGGTTCGCCGCTGTGTTGCGTGTAATAGTGCTGTTCATCTGGTGTTTTTCTCCTTTCCCACCCTCTCTATTTATGCGCGCTTTGCTTCTAAAGCCCAGTACTTTTGACACGATTCCGGGCATTCTGCGGGCGTATCGTTCATTCGTTGGAGCGTTTCGCGGCCTGTTCCGCGAAGGTGGCCGCTCCGTCAGCAATGAGGTCGGGGAGTTCATCGAGGGTTAGGACGAGGAAGAGCCTGCTGTGGAGCTTTACTTCGCTGTTGATACGATCCCGAAGCTGCCTTTTCCTTGCCTCGCTCGGCACGATCCACGCAACCGCAGGGAACACCCCTCGGGCCTGCTGTTCTTTGCCGCTGCTGCGGTACTCCTGGTAGGCGAGACACTTACGCACGACACGGCCAGGCGCTTCCGTGGCGCGATCCACCTCGAAAAACCACTCGTCCACCTCGCCGTCCTTGGTGCGCGGGGGCTGCTGCACGTTTAGGTGAGATCTGATCTGGCTTGCCCGTGAGGGTGGGCCTGGAAGGATGGCATCGTGCCCAAGCCCTACCCGAAAGAGTTCCGTGACGACGTGGTCCGCGTCGCCCGCAGCCGTGAACCCGGTGTCACGA
>JBKEBN010000144.1:0-7062 GCA_047973175.1 Leucobacter sp. | reverse complement strand
CATCATGAGCCTGTTGCGGCGGGATGCATCCGGGTCGGAGACCGCTCAAGAGGAAGGCTCCGCGAGAGAGCGATTCGCCGAAGAGTCGGACGCTCAGGAGCTGGAGGGCATGGCACTGAGCGTCGCACGCTGAGCGGTATCAGGAGTGCCGCCGACAGCAAGACCCTGAGTCTGCCGAGACCACTTACAGCCCGACCCAATCGGAGGTGCCGCTCGTGTAGTGCTGGCGCTTCCAGATGGGGACCTCGTGCTTGATGCGCTCGACCATGTGCTCGATCGCCTCGAAGGCCTCGCGGCGGTGCGGGGCAGCAGCAGCGGCGACGAGCGCGACGTCACCGACGACGAGTGAGCCGATGCGGTGCACGGCTGCGAGGCGAAGCCCGATCCGCTCGCTCTCCTCGCGCACAAGATCGGTGAGGAAGCGCTCGGCCTCCGGGTGTGCGCTGTAGTCGAGCGAGCGCACGCTCTCGCCGCCGTCATGATCGCGGATGACGCCGTGGAACATGACAATCGCACCGCAGTCGGGGGAGTCGACGGCTGCGCGCACGTCCGCCTCGTCGATGGGGGCGTCGGTGACGCGTGCGTACGGAACAGCGCCGAGACCGGTACGGAGAGCAGTCGCTCCGGTTTCAGGGGGCGTTGCGGCGTGAGACACCGGGGTCACTTCTTCAGGCACTGTCGCTCTCCCAAGCACGGTCGCTCTCCCCGGCACCGTCGCTTTTTCCGCCGCTGCCGCCCTCCAAGAACTCGGGTGCGACGGCAGCAAAAGCGTCGATGCCGCCGCGCACGAAACGGATCGGAAGCCCCTGTGCGGCGAGCAGCCGCGCGGCGCGGATGGACCTCGGGTCGCGCTCGCAGTAGACCGTGATGGGGTGCTGCCGGCGATCCACCACCGACCGCAACTCGGCAAGCACGGCAGCAGCGCCGGTGGCCGGATCGGCACCGACATTTGCAGCGCCGTTCGCACGAGATGGTTCGTCAGCGTCAGGCGCTCCACTGCCGTTCGACTGAGACGGGTCGGCCATGCGCTCGATGATGTCGACGGGGATCGCCGCGGAGATCACCGTCGAAGCCTTGCTCGAACCCGCAGCGCCCGCTTCGCCGATGCGGCGCACCGCGTGCTCCTCTGTGCTGCGCACGTCGAGCAGGGTGACGGGCGATCCCGAAGCCAACTCGGCAGCGAGTTCTGCGGCCGAAACCGACGGCGGCAGTGGATCGGGCCCCGCGCAGAACAGCTCGTAGTCGACGAGCTCGGTCACGGCTTCGGCTTCGGGATCGCGCGCGTAGGGCAGCTCGCGGGTGCGCGCGGTGAGTGCGTCGTACAGCAGCACCCGACCGATGAGCGGCTCTCCGAGACCGGTGATGAGCTTGAGTGACTCGGTCGCGAGCAGCGAGCCGATGGTTCCGCAGAGGGAGGGCAGCACGCCTCCGGTGCCGCAGCTCATGACTTCCTCGGGCGGGGGCGGTACCGGGAAGAGATCCCGATACCCTGGACCCTGCTCGTGCCACGCGACGCCGACCTGGCCGCGGTACTGCAGAATCGCGCCCCACACGAGCGGCACTCCGGTGAGCTGCGCGGCGTCGTTGGCGAGGTAGCGCGTGGGAAAGTTGTCGCTGCCGTCAATCACCAGGTCGTACTGCGCGAAGAGGGCGAGTGCGTTGCCGGGGCCGAGGCGCAGGCGGTGCTCTTCGATGCGGATGTCGGGATCGAGTCGCCGCACCGCCTCTGCGAGCGATTCCGTCTTCGGGCGACCGATGTCGGCGGTGCCGTGCGCGATCTGGCGGTGCAGGTTGGAGAGTTCGACCGCGTCGTCGTCGATGACGCCGATCGTGCCGACTCCCGCGCCGGCGAGATAGGGGACGCTCGCGCTTCCGAGCCCGCCAGCCCCGATGACGAGCACGCGCGCGGCGTGCAGGCGGCGCTGCGCCTCCTCGCCGAAACCCGGCAGCGGCAATTGGCGCTCGGCTCGTGCGCGGCGGTCTGCCGGCAGCTCGGGCGCGGGGGCGACGAGCGGCGCGGGGCGAACGGCAGAATCAGCGGGCACGCAGGCCAGTCTACGAGGGATCGCTGCGTCTGTGACCTGCATTGGCCGTGCCGCGGACGCACGAGGCGGCGAGGGGTCGCCGGTGCGTGTCAGTGGCCCCGGATACGATGGCAGCATGACCGAGATCACCGTTCGTTTCTTCGCCGCTGCGGCCGAAGCCGCGGGTGCCGACGAGGCCGTGTGGCGGCTGAGCGATGCCCCCACACTCGATGAGCTGCGCGCCGAACTTGTCGAGCGGCACGGCGAGCCGATGGCGAAGGTGCTGCGCAGCGGCTCGTTTCTCGTCGACGGCACGGTGCGGCGCGACGGCGGAGCGCTGCGCGGCGAGGAGCGGCTGCCCGGCGGCTCTGAGGGTCGACGCGGCGGCGATGCCCACCGCACCGTTGTCGATGTGCTGCCGCCCTTCGCGGGAGGATGACCGATGAGTGAGGAGCACCAGTGAGCGAGGACGACCAGTGAGCGTTGATAGCCGAACGGGCGGCCCCCGCACCGCGACCGAGCACGCGACCGCGTGCAGAGAGCTGCTGAGCGGGCTCGCCGAGCGAGTGCGCCTGCGGGGAGCGGATCGCCTCGCGCCCGGCGATCCAGCGCTGCTCGGGCGCGTCACCGCCCAGCCCCTGCACTCCGAAATTCCGCTGCCACCCTTCGACAACTCGCAGATGGACGGCTATGCCGTGCGGGCGGCAGATCTCGCCGGGGCTGCGGCCGACGCGCCGGTCAGCCTGCCGCTCGGATACACGGCAGCGGCGGGCGATCCACCGCTCGAGCATCGCCCGGGCACGGCGACGCCCGTGATGACGGGGGCCGCGATCCCGAGCGGTGCCGATGCCGTCGTGCCCATCGAGCAGGCTCTGCCGCCGCGGTTTCCCGAGCTGGTGCGCGCGGGCAGGGGAGATCGGCAACCGCAGGGGAGCGTGAGCTTCGCAGCCAAGGCGCCCCTCGGGCAGTTCGTGCGGCGTCGCGGATCGGACCTCGAGCAGGGCAGCCCGATCCTTCCCGAGGGGGCCCGGCTCACCCCCGCGCGCATCGGCGCGCTCGCCGCCGCTGGCGTCGCCGAGGTGCCCGTGGTGCCGCGGGTGCGCGTGCTGCTCTGCTCGACGGGCGACGAGATCGCTGGCGATCCTGGTGCCGTTGGCGAGCCTGAAGCCCCGGGAGGGCGGACCGAGGCCCTGCCCCCGGGGCGCATCCACGACGCCAACACCCCCATGCTCGCGGCGGCGCTGCGCGGAGTCGGAGCGGAGGTGCAGGTGCTGCGGGTCGAGGATCAACCCGCGGCCCTCCACGGCGCGCTCGCCGCAGCGGCACCGGAGATCGACCTCGTCATGACGACCGGGGGCATCAGCGCGGGTGCGTTCGAGGTGGTTCGCGAAGCGCTGACCCCGCTCGGCGTGCGCTTTCTCAGCGTGGCGATGCAGCCCGGCGGGCCGCAGGGGTACGGCACCGTGCGCTTCGAAGCATCGGCGGTTTCGAATCCGACCTCGACCTCGACCCCGATCCTGTGTTTTCCCGGCAACCCGGTGAGTGCGATGCTCTCGACCGAACTGTTTCTGCTGCCGACGCTGCGCGAACTCGCGGGGCTCGTCGCCGAGCGGCCGCGCGACACACGGCTGCTCGCGCACGCGACCGACTCGCCCGTGGGCAAGCTGCAGCTGCGGCGCGGGTGCATCGAGTCCGACGGGCGGGTCTCGCTCAGCGGACCCAGCTCGCACCTGCTCGTCGGCATGGCGACCGCAGACGTGATCGCCGAGATTCCGCTGGGCGTGGCGCACGCTCCCGAGAACACCCCCGTCACGGTCTGGAGCATCAATGACTGAGCATCACCTCACCCACCTGCGCGCCGACGGCAGCGCGCACATGGTCGATGTCACCGAGAAGGCGGTGACCAAGCGCACCGCCCGAGCCGAGGCGTTTCTCGTCACCAGCCGAGAAGTGGTGCGCCAGTTGATGCACGGCGAACTGCCCAAGGGCGAGGCGCTCGGCACGGCCCGCGTCGCCGGCATCATGGCGGCGAAGCGCACGTGGGAGCTGATCCCGCTGTGCCACCCGCTGCCGATCAGCAAGGCGGCGATCGACTTCGAGGCGCTTGGCTTAGCAACGGTCGGCAGCGAGTCGGCCGATAGCGAATCGGCAAGCTTCGCAACAGCAGACAGCGAAACGGAGCGCGGCTCCGAGGGCGATGCGGCAGGGGGCACCGCAACCGCTCAGATGCGCGTCATCGCCGAGATCACGACTCGCGGGGTCACCGGTGTCGAGATGGAGGCGTTGACCGCGGCAAGCGTTGCGGCGCTGACGCTCTACGACATGATCAAGGCGGTCGACAAGCACGCCGAGATCACGGGCACGCGAGTGCTCGCCAAGTCGGGTGGTAAGAGCGGCGACTGGGAGCTGGCGTGAGCGACGCATCGACTGCCTCTGCTGCCTCCTCGCACCCGGGTTTCGCGGGTTCGGAGTCAGTCCCCGCGGCAGCACGAACCTCTGCGCCGGAACCGGCAACCGCGGCAGCGTCGGTTCCCGCGACAGGATCGCCGCCCATCGCGGGGCCGTGCCAGGCCGCACCGACGAGTCGCTCCCGGCTTCGCCGGGCGGTCGTGGTCGTCGCGTCGACGAGTGCCGCCGCGGGCACCGCGGTCGACTCGACCGGCCCGGTGATTCGCGAGTGGCTGCGCGGTCACGGCTTCGGTGTTGCTGAGCCTGTCATCGTGGCCGACGGAGACCCCGTTGGAGAGGCGGTGCGCTCGGCGATCGAAGAGCGAACCGCCGTGGTGATCACGACGGGGGGCACCGGAGTCTCGCCGAGCGACGTCACCCCCGAGCAGGTGGCACCGCTGCTCGACGTGCAGCTGCCGGGAATCATCGAGGAGGTGCGTCGACGCGGGCTCGAGACGACCCCCATGGCCGTGATCACCCGCGGCGTGGCCGGCTTCGCGGGCGACACGCTCGTGGTCACCCTTCCGGGCTCGCCGGGCGGGGTGCGCGACGGGCTCGCCGTGCTCGAGGGGGTGCTGCAGCACCTGCTCGCGCAACGCAGCGATCCCGAATCTCGCCGCGGGCACTGAGTGATCGCGGTGGCCGGCACCTCACTGTCCGGTCGTGGGATCGCCTGCTTGCTGGCGGGAAATGCAGCCTAAACCGGCGTCATAGGGCACATATTCAACCAGCGAAGACCGACTCTCTCAGGGCCGGTGACGTTACTTCGAAGTCAGCGGCGGTTCGGGATCAACCGCGGCAGGAGGCGCACGCAGATCACCATGATGACGAGTTCGACCAGGGTCTGCGTCACGACGACCAGCGGGGCCAGCTCATAGCCGTGGGGGAGTGCGAGGGCGAGCGGCAACACCACGAGCGAGTTGCGGGTGACGCCGCTGAAGGTGATGGCTCGGCCGGCGGGAGCGTCGAGCCGTGCGATGCGGCTTGCCGCGATCCCGAGCGGGATCATCACCACCGCGAACAGCACGTAGATCGGCACCGCGAGTAACAGCGATCCGAGCTGCCTGCCGACTCCCGAGATCTGCGATGCGACCACGGTTGCGAGGACGAGCATCATGAGCGGCACCATTGATCCGACTGCGGCCACCTGCAGCCGCGCGGCCCACCGAGTGCGGCGCGCGACGAACTGGGTGAGGCTCGCCGCGATCAGCGGCATCGCGATGAGAAACAGGAAAGCCTCGACGAATGGTGAGGGGTCGATGCTCTCGGTGAGACCCGGGCCCACGAAGAGGCGCAGATAGAGCGGCAGCAACAGCATCTGCGTCAGCATGAGTAGCGGTGTCGCCGCGAGAAGCCGGTCTTTCGCGCCGCCCGCAAGCCCGGCGAATACGATGACGTAGTCGACGCAGGGGGTGAGCAGCACGAGGAGCACACCGAGGAGCAGCCCCCTGTCGTGAGCGATGACGCGCGAGAGCAGCCAGACGACGGCGGGTGCGACGAGGAAGTTGAGCGCGAGTGCGGTCGTGAGAAAGCGCCAGTCGCGCACAGCCTGGCCGACGCGAGCAAATGGGATGCCCAAGAACGTCGCGTAGAGCAGTAGGCCGAGTGCCGGGGTGATCAGTGTTTCCGCGGCCGGAGCCGCCGACGGCGCGAGCAGGCCGACTGCGGCTCCGAACGCAAGCGCGCAGAGATAGAGCGCGACCTGGTGCCGCTCCATCCCCTCGATCAGGCTCCCGCCGAAACTGCGCACGGCACCCAGTCTGGCAGCAGACACGCCCGACCCGGTTCGATTTGCGCATTTCCCCGGTTGCTGGTGTAAAGTAGAAGAGTTGTCGGGGGAGCATTTCTCCGGCTTCAATGGGTCCATGGCGCAGCTGGTAGCGCACCTGCATGGCATGCAGGGGGTCGCGGGTTCGAGTCCCGCTGGATCCACTTCAAAAACGCCTCGTGAGCAGGCATTTCTATAGAGTGTTAGAGCTTGTGTCAACACTCTCGCCAAGGAGATGCAGTCATGGCTTCTTTGCCTCCGGCCGTCTCTCGAACGATGGTCACGAACGGCTCCGCGAGGCGCAGGCGCAACCGCTCGTCCTCAGTGTTCTCCAGGCGGGCGTAGAACGCCTGGTTCGCCAGTCTCCTGCTTCCGTCGTCGGAGTGGGCGTAGACGTGGTGCACGTCCGTGAGGAGCCGCAGGCTGTCGTGGAGGAATGCTCGACCGCCGACGTGCTGCTCGTCGTGCTCGCGCAGGCGCTGCTCGATGTCGGCAAGCCCAGCCCGGATGCGGTCTTGGTGCCGCCCGCGCGTGGGCAGGTCGATGGCGTCGGCCAAGTGTGCGGTGAGCAGCTTGTCGCTCTCTGTGTCCATATGACACCACGAGTAGCACGGGAGCGTCGGTGGACTCCTCGGAAGTCTTGATGTCGAGTGTCGCGGTGCTCTACGACGCTCTACGGTTACAAAAGTAGCGTCTAGATCGGGCTCTTGTGACGTATCCGTGGGTCATCGCCCGGGGAGCCGGGGCCGGTGACCGCCGTGGGTGAGCATCGCAAGGCCGATTAACGCGTCGGTCGAGCGGAACCCGAACGCGACCCGCATC
>JBKEBN010000138.1:0-13899 GCA_047973175.1 Leucobacter sp. | reverse complement strand
GTCAAGGAGGTGTGGACGTTCGTGATCTGGGTGATCTACGCCGGGTACATCCACGCCCGCGCCACCCGTGGCTGGCGCGGCACGAAGTCGGCGTGGCTGTCGCTCATCGGATTCGCCACGGTGATCTTCAACTTCACCATCGTCAACCTCTACTTCCAGGGCCTGCACGCCTACTCCGGCGTCAGCTGAGCCGCCCCACGGCCACGCCCGAGATACGAGCACCAGGAAGGAGGACGCGGTGACGACCACGGAGACACGACCGGCACGCGACGACGACGCCGCGCCCCACGCAGCGGCACCGCACGCGGCGCCGTCGTCGCGCAGCACTCCGGCCGCGCGCGGCCTGCCGTGGGGCGCGGCGATCCCGATCGCCGCCCTCTCGGGCCTGCTGCTCGACATCGCCTTCCCGAGCGTCGGCTGGTGGCCGCTCGCCTTCCTGAGCATTGCCGGGGGCCTCTGGGCGCTCGTGGGCCGCAGCGTCGGGGGTGCGTTCCTCGTGGGCTTCGCCTACGGTGCCGCGTTCTACTTCACGCATCTCATGTGGGTCGTGCAGTTCCTCGGCCCGATCCCGTGGGTCGCGCTCGCCGGGCTCGAATCGCTGCTCTTCGCCCTCGGCGCGATCCCGATCACCCTCGCCTACCGCTGGGGCGCGGCCCTCCGGCATCGCACCACCCGCACGCTGCTCCTCCCAGCGCTCATCGCGGCGCTCTGGGCCGCACGCGAACTCCTCCTCGGCACCTGGCCCTACAGCGGATTCCCCTGGGGCAGAATCGGCATGTCCCAGGCGGGCGGCCCCTTCGCCGAAGCCGCCTCCTGGGTCGGCGTCACCGGCCTCACCTTCCTCATCGTCTGGCTCTGCGCCACCGTCGTCGACTGGGCCATCCGGCCCCGGACGCGCACCGGGCTGCTCCCCGCAGCGGTGATCCTCGCCCTCCTGCTCATGCCGGCCTTCCCCACGAGCGAGGCGGGCAGCCTCCGCGTCGGCTGGGTGCAGGGCGACGGGCCCGCCGGCTACTTCGACCCGCGCAGCCCCGGCGATGTGCTCGCCGCCCAACGCGCAGCGAGCGACCCCATCCTCGACGAAGCGATGGATCTGCTCGTCTGGCCCGAGGGCGGCGTCGACTCCGATCCGCTGAACACCCCGGCCACCGCCCGCACCCTCGACGCTGTCGTCGCCGAAGCCGGGGCGCCGCTCCTCATGAACGCGGCCACCGCTCGCGGCGAGCACATCTACAACACCTCGCTGCTCTGGGAAGGTGGGGGCGCCGAACAGCTGCACGACAAGGCCAACCCGGTGCCGTTCGGCGAGTATGTGCCCGACCGGTGGTTCTACGAACGCATCGTGCCCGACCTCGTCGGCCTCATCCAGCGCGAATACACACCGGGCACGAACCCGCCGCTCGTCTCCGTCGACGGCATCCAGGTCGGGCTCGCCATCTGCTTCGACGTCATCTACGACTCGGTGATCTGGGACGGAGCGCGCGACGGGGCGCAGTTCTACGCCTTCCAAACCAACAACGCCGACTTCCGGGGCACCGACGAAAACCTGCAGCAGCTCGAGTTCGCCCGCATGCGCGCCATCGAAACCGGTCGAGCCGTCGTGAACATCTCGACCGTGGGCACCAGCCAAGTCATCGCCCCCGACGGCACCATCATCGACGGCGCCGCCGCCGACACACCCGCGGCCGCCGTCACCACCGTGCCGCTGCGTACCGGGCTCACCCCGGCCGTCATCGTCGGCCCCACCCTCACCCTGCTCATCCCCATCGCCGCGCTCGGTGGGCTCCTCACACTGGGCCTGCTCGGGCGGCGACGGCGCCGCGCGACACCCAGCTCGCCCGCACTCGCCTCTGACGAGGACGGCGCACCGGCCGAACCCCCAACGAAAGCATCATGACCCACGAACTCCCGCACGACCCACCAGCCGACGCACGCACCGGCCCTCGAGCGCAGCCCAGGGGCCGCCGTCCCTCCCGCCGGCTGCTGTTCATCTACAGCTGCGCCATCGCCGCCCTCACGATCGCAGTCGACGTGATCAGCAAGCAGCTCGCCCTGCACTTCCTCGACACGGAGAGCCGCATCCCCCTGCTCGGGGAGCTCTTCGGGCTGCAGCTCGCCTTCAACACCGGGGCCGCGTTCTCGATCGGTTCCCAGCTCACCCCGTTCATCACGCTGCTCGGGCTCGTCGCCTCCGTGCTCCTCGTCCGGGCGGCCCTCCGCACGCAGCACCGCATCTACGCCGCGTCGATCGGTCTGATCCTCGGCGGCGCCCTCGGCAACCTCGCCGACCGCATCTTCGCCCCGCCGGGATTCGGCAGCGGTGCCGTCACCGACTTCCTCGCCTACGGGCAGCTGTTCATCGGCAACATCGCCGACGTCGCGATCGGGGCCGGCGTCGTGCTCTACGCCCTCGGCGCCTGGCGGCTCCACGCCGCCTCCCGCACACCAGCCGCCGTCGAGCCAGCCAGAGGCGACGACGCCGAACCGCCGACCCCCGATCCCGTCACAACCCCCGCAGAGACGACGCAGCCATGAACCAGAAGCAGCAGACCCCGTCCTACCAGCGCAACGCGCTGCTCCCAGGATTCATCGCACTCGCCGTGCTCATCGTCGGCGTCGCCTTCGTCGGCACCGACTGGTTCACCGTCTTCCGCTACATCATCGCGATTCTCGCGCTCATCGTCGCCTGGTTCGCGGTGCAGGCCCGCCACTGGTGGTGGGTGCCCGTCTTCGTCGCGATCGCCGTGCTCTGGAACCCCGTCTACCCCTTCGAGTTCAGTGGCATCTTCTGGATCCTCGCCCAGCCGATCGCCGGCAGCGTGTTCCTGATCGCGGGCGCACTCATCAAGCAGCCCCGCGGCCCCGTCCCTCAGAAATAGCCACCCGCATGTTCAGCCCTCGAGGAGATGAGAAATGAGTGCCACCGTAACCGCTCGGAGACGACGGATCATCGGCACAGTCGTTGCCTTGCTCGGGCTCGTCCTCTTCTATGGCGGCGGGGCGACACCGGCGCGCGGTGTCGAACTGCCCACCTGGGACGATGTCCAAGCAGCAAAGCAGAACGAGGCTGATGCGGCTGCGAAGGTGCAAGAGCTTGAAAGTCTGCTCGAGCAGAGCAAGGCCGAGCTTGAGCTACTCCGCGTCGCCACCGAGCAGGCGAACGTACGCTGGCAGGACGCGGAAAGCGCAGCTGCTGACGCCGCAGCGAGGTCAGAAGCCCTCCAAACGAAAGCCGCGAAGAGTCGCGAAGAAGCAGATACGGCTGCGAGCCAGGCCGGGGCGCTCATCGCGCAGATGTATCGTTCCGGCGGGGTCGACCGGAGCGCAGACATGTTCTTCGAATCAGACGCGGACACCACCGACTCGCTGCTCAACCGTCTTGCCCTGATGGAGCAAGCCACCCGCCGTACCACCACGCTCGCCGAGAACGCCGAGAACACATTCAACACCGCGAGCTCGTTGGGCGAGCAGGCTGAGGCCGCGAGCAAGGAGCGCGATCGCCTCAGCACCGAAGCCGAACGACTCGCCCAGGCCGCCGCCGAGAACCTCGACGCGCAGCGCACCGAGTTCCTCGAGCAAGAAGCACAGCAGCGCGAGCTCGAGGCACAGCTCGCGGCGCTGAAAGACGCGACCACCGACACCGTCGCCGGATACGAAGAACGGCTGCGTGTCGAAGAGGAACGCCGTAAGCAGCAGCAGAGCGGCGGCGGGGGCGGCGGCGGTACGCAAGGAGGCGCCGGCTGGTATCAGCCGGTACCGATCTCGTGGATCTCGACCTACTTTCGGCAGCCACCGAGCCATACCGGACTCGATCTCCCGGCCGGCTGCGGCACCCCGATCGTAGCCCCATCGTCAGGCACAGTCGTCGTCGCCGGATGGGTCGACAACTTCGGCGGCTACATGACTTATCTCAATCAGGACAACGGCTATCAGACGCGCTTCGCCCACCAAATCGGCACACCTCCGGTGTCCTACGGTCAGTGGGTGCCTGCGGGAGCCGTCATCGGCTATGTCGGCAATACCGGGATGAGCTTCGGCTGCCACGTCCACTACGAAGTGCTCTCAGGCGGCGGCTTCATCGACCCGACCCCGTTCATCTAGCCGTATGACGCCACCCGGAACCCAAATACTCAGAAACAGAAAGGAAGGGACATGAAAGCCGTCGGATACACCCGCGCTGGCGCCATCGACGATGATGGCGCTCTCGTCGACGTCGAGCTGCCCCAGCCGGCACCCGGAGAGCATGATCTGCTCGTCAAGGTGCACGCCGTCTCCGTGAACCCGGTGGACTGCACCCTCCGTGCAACGGAGCAGCCCCGCACCGGCCAACCTCGGATCCTCGGCTACGACGCCGTCGGCACGATCGTCGCGCTCGGCGACTCCGTGGAGGACGAACCGCTGCTCGAGCACTTCGCGATCGGCGATCGCGTCTTCTACGCAGGAGCGATCGACCGACCGGGGAGCAACGCCGAATACCAGCTCGTCGACGCCCACCTCGCCGCCCACGCACCCGCCTCGCTGAGCGATGCGGAAGCGGCGGTGCTGCCGCTGGCGGCACTCACCGCGTGGGAGCTGCTCTTCGACCGACTCGAGGTGATGCGCCCCGTCCCCGGCGCGGCATCCGCCGTCGTCATCATCGGCGGGGGCGGCGGTGTCGGCTCGATGGCGATCCAACTGCTGCGCGCCCTCACCAACCTCACCGTGATCGCCACCGCGTCGCGCCCCGTCACGAAGGCGTGGTGCGCGAACCTCGGCGCCCACTACGTCCTCGACCACCGCCGACCGCTCGCTCCACAGGTGGCCGAGCTCGGCCTCGGCGCCCCCGGCTTCGTGCTGTCCACGGCAGGGTCGGAGGAGCGGCAGGAGGACATCGTCGAGCTACTCGCCCCGCAGGGCCGATTCGGATACACCGACCGCCCCGAGCTCGACGTGCCGGCGTTCCAAGCCAAGTGCGACTCACTGCACCCCGAAGACGTGTTCATGTGCTCCCGCCTGCAGACCCTCGACCTGGCCGAGCAGGGCGAGATCCTCCGGCAGGTCGGCGAGCTCGTCGACGCCGGGAAGATCCGCAGCACACTGACTAGCACGATCGGCGCGATCAACGCCGCCACCCTCGCTCAAGCCCATCGCCTCATCGAGAGCGGGACGGCGGTCGGGAAGGTCGCCCTCGAAGGCTTCACCTCGCAGCCATAGCAGCACCGCCGCCCAGCTCCGGGCGGTTCAGGAAAGGATGACCGGCATGATGCTTGCCGCCCTCACGCTCCGCATCGACTGCGGCGCGCTGACCACGCCGCGCACGGCATGACCACACCGACCGCCACCACCGAGCAGCGCCCCGCCCCCGCCGGATACGAGCGCCCTCACGACTCGCCCCAGCCGCACCCGGGCTGGTCGTTCCTACGCTCGCGCCGCTGGTTCGGCTACTACGTCCTCCTCATCATCTTCTGCATCATCTGCGTCTGGCTCGCCGACTGGCAGTTCGACCGGCGAGCCGAGGCCCGAGCGGAGATCGCCCGCATCGACCAGAACTACGACGCCCCGGCCATCGCACTCGAGGAAGCCGTGCCCGACCCTGCGAGCTTCGACGAGGACGCACTGAAATGGCAGACCGCCACCGTGCAGGGCGAGTACTTCGGCGCACCTTTCCTCGCCCGCAACCGTCCCGGCCCCGAGGGGGTCGGTTCCCACCTTCTCCAAGCGCTACGCACCGATCAGGGGCTCGTCTTCATCGTCGACCGCGGCTGGGTGCCGGTCAACGGCAGCGAGGCCAACACGGACACGGCCTGGCTCGATCGCGTCCCGCCGGCCCCCACCGGGCCGGTCGAGGTCGACGTCCGACTCCGAGCAAGCGAACCGCAGGTCGCCGGGCGGCTCTCCCAGGGCAGCACGGTCGCCAGCATCAACCTGCCCGAGCTCGCCCGAGTGGGAGGCTTCGACGAGGCCTACACCGGGTCGTACGGCATGCTCATCCGCGAAACCCCCGGCGCCGCAACCGGGGTGCTCCCCGAGCCGCCCGAACGCGACGAAGGCCCCCACCTCTCCTACGCGCTGCAGTGGTATGTGTTCATCCTCATCGCCGCCTTCGGTGTCGTCTACGCCGCCCGGCAGGAACATCGCGGACTGAACGCGGGCAGCGAAGCCGTCCTGCGGCAGCAGCGGCGAGCCGCCGCACGCAAGGCTCGGCGCGGCACCACCGACGCCGAAGAGGAAGACGCCTTCCTCGACCAGTAGCGGTCGCGTTCGGTCGCATACGCCGGAACATCGTCCCATCCCGGCCATCGAAAGGAGCAGGCGTGGAGATCGCCGTCTGGATCACGCAGCTGCTCATCATGTCCGCCCTGATCGCCGTCATCGGCGTCGCCGGCGCACCCCCGCGCGACGGCCGCGAAGACCCGACCGTGCGCGAGGAGTTCGACGACTTCGTCTACCGCTCGCGCAGACTCGGCTCACGACTCACGCGCCGATGGCGGCAGCGCGGCAAGCGGGAGAAACGGCCACCGCGCCGCTGACGAGAGCATGCCCGCGACCGGGTGCGGCCCCAGTCTCGTGCTTCGGCTCCTGGGGTGGCCAGTCGCTCGACGGCATCCGCGTATCCCCATCGGCGAATGGCCGCCTGCCGCTTACCCCCAGATCACCATCATGCGGTAGACCATGACGGCGACGGCGAAGTTCACGACGACGAGCACGAGGTTCGCGGTGCGTTTGCGGTCGACGAGCGCCCAGAACGCCGCCCCGAACGGGATGAGCAACGCGACGATGAGATACATCCAGAACTCGAGCGGGTCACCCTCGGCGGGATTGCCCACGCCCGGCTGCACGATGCCGACGACGAGCTGCGCGATGAGCAGCACCCCGACGAGCAGGGTCGCCCCGAGCGTGTAGTCGTTCGGCCCGCGCTTGCGGGCGTACTCGACGATGCACACGAGCATCGCGAGCAGGGCGACGACGATCTGGGCGATGCCGAACCAGACGATCATGCGGCGGCGAGGGCGAGGTCGACGGTCACGGCTCAAGACTATTCTGGCGCTGCTGCGCATTTGCCCCGGATGCGGATGGCGGCCCGCCGAGCCGGGAGAGCCGACCGATCAACGCTTCCAGCGGCCCCTGCCCGACCAGCAGACTCCACGCCACGGAGAGCCCCACCGTCGCAAGCGTGATCGGGAGGAAGGGGTCGAGGTCGCGGAAGGCATGCTCGTGCGCGGAGCCGAGCAGCATCGTCGACGCGAGCGCCCACACGACGATCTGCAGCACATAGGCCGTCAACGGCATCGACCCCACCGCCCGGAGCGGGAAGGTCAGCCAGGGCAACCTGCCGGCTGCGCACAGCAGCAGGCACAGGCCGATCGCCGCGATCGCGAAGCCGCCGCTCCCGATCGCCTCGAGCACCCCGCTCGAATGCGGATCCGCCGTCCACCAGGCCTCGAGGAACGAGCGGTCAGACGACTCGTCCGACGACTCCGGGCCGGGGGAGAGGCTGTACCCGGCCACCGCCAGCAGCGTGCCGATACCGAGGGCCGCCCACTGCACCCGACGAGACCCGAGCCCCGCGCGCGCAAGCCCGAGGCCGGCGAGCGTGAATGCGACCCAGAGCGGAAACGGGTAGTTCCACCCGATGTACAGGCCGAGGAGCCAGCCCTCATAGCTCTCCCACCAGGGCGAGGCGTTCGCCCACACGACCAGGGGCGAGGCCACGAACGCGACGATCGCGGCCGCGAAGAAGAGCCGCGAGGCGCGCAGTGCGAGCAGGGGGAGCGCCAGCACGAAGATGACCGCATACGTCGGCAGGATGATCGCCGCCGGCACGTCGAGGCTGATGAGCAGCACGCCGAGCAGCCAGATCAGCAGGGCTCGGATCACCACCCTGAGCCTCGCACGGCCGAGACCGGCGCCCTGCGGGGGCGTCGGGCCGCCCGTGGACAGTCCGAGCGAGACACCGGCGAGCGTGGCGAAGAGGATCGAGGAGCGGCCGTTCACGATGGAGCCCCACGTCGACGGCTCTGTCCACGAGAGCGAGCCGAGCCAGAGCAGATGCGCCGCCAGCATCCCCAGCACTGCGAGACCGCGGGCGAGGTCGACCCCCGCGACCCGGCCAGGCCCGTTCAGCCGATGCCAGTTCTGCGCGATGCGACGGCGCAGCGGAGCCGTGACGGTGCCCATCACGCTCCGCCGTCGATCCCGCGCCGTCTGCTCATGGGTGCTTGACGCCCACCGGTTCGTCCTCGCTGATGTGCGCCGTCTCGATCTGGAAGGTCGAGTGGTTGACCGACACCTCGAAGTGCTCGGCCACGCACGCCTTCACCGCATGGAGCATCTCGGCCGCATGCCCATCGGTGAAGCACTCGTCCTCAACGACGACGTGGGCGGTGATCGTCGGCAGGCCGGTCGCGACCGTCGAGGCGTGCAGATCGTGCACATCCTTGACGTGCTCGAGTTCGAGGATGTGCGCCCGCACCGCGTCGAGATCGAGGCCCTTGGGGGTGAACTCCATGAGCACGCTCGTCGTCTCGCGCATCAGCTTGAAGGCGCGGGGCACGATGAGCGCCGCGATGAAGAGGCCGGCGAGGGCATCGGCGCGCTGGAAACCAGTCATTGCGATCACGATCGCGGCGACGATCACGCCCAGGGAGCCGAGCGCGTCGTTGAGCACCTCAAGGAACGCGGCGCGCATGTTGAAGTTCGCGCCGCGGCTCGAGGAGAGGATGAGGATGGCGGTGATGTTCGCGACGAGGCCGACGATGCCGAAGACCAGCAGCTCGGTCGCGGGCACCTCCGGCGGCTCGAAGAGGCGCCGGATGCCCTCGATGGCCGTGTAGAAGCCGACCACGAGCAGCAGCGTCGCCTGCCCGAGTGCGGCGATCACCTCGATGCGGCGGAACCCCCAGGTGCGCGTCGACGTCGCCGGCCGCAGCATCAGCGTCGCAGCGATCAGCGCGACCAGCAGCCCCGAGGCGTCGGTGATGGCATGCGCGGTGTCGGTGAGCAGGGCGAGACTGCCGGTGATGACGGAGCCGACAGCCTGCGCCACGACAATCGTCGCGGTGATGCCGAAGGCGATCCAGAGCTTGCGGCGGTAGTCGCCGGGCTGCCCCACCTCGGCCGCGCTCGGCCCGTGATCATGTCCTGCACCCATTCGGGATCTCCGTTCGTGTTCGATACCGGCCAATGCACTTCATTATATAGATAACATCGCCGTTTGACGATGTTATCTTTCGTGGGTGGACTGCGGGCATCGCTGGCCTAGAGTGATTGCCGAATCGGAGATAACATCGTCACATGACGATGCAAGCCGAACGATCGCAGGAGCTCCCGACAATCGCCGAAGCCGAGGCGCTCACCTCCGCAGCGGCTCTCTTCCACAGCCTCGGAGACCCGTCCCGCCTGGTGATCCTGCAGCACCTGCAGCTCGGCGAGCACCGCGTCGTCGATCTGGTGAAGCACCTCGGGCTCTCCCAGAGCACGGTCTCCAAGCACCTTGCCTGCTTGAAAGACACCGGCATGGTCGTCTCGCGCGCGGAGGGCCGGGCCTCGATGTATTCCCTCGCGCATCCCGACGCCGTCGTCGCGATCCTCGCCGCGGCCGAGAAGATGCTCGCACTCACCGGAGACGCGGTGCGCCTGTGCCCCATGCATCATGACGGCATCGCAGCTCACTGATCCGCTCGCGCGCTCACTGCGGCGGCTCCTCGGCAGAACCCGGCTCGGCGGGCGCCGCCGGCTGTTGCTTCGGCGGGAGGCCCGCTTTCGCCCGCTCCTCGTCCTCGATCTGCTTGTAGACCCGGCGCTCCGTGCGATCGGCCCGCGAGATCGCACGGATCACGAACCAGAAGAAGGCGCCGATGATCACCGATGGGGTGAGCGACCAGAGCGCATTCGCCCACCAGTTCTCCATGCGCAGAGGCTACTGTTGCATGCTGTGAGAACGATCCATTAACTCGACGAGATGTAGAGTTAAAAACCTGACGAGGAGGGACGACATGGCAGGGGTACGCAAACGCGAATGGGGCGGGCTCGAAGACGAGGTCATGCAACGTCTCCACGCCCAGGAACGGGCTGTGAGCGCACGCGAGCTGCAAGCCATGTTCAGCGAACCCGTGCCGGCGTACACGACCCTCATGACCGCCCTCACCCGCTTGGAGGGGAAAGGCCGCGTCGAACGGATCGGCGACTCTCCGCGCAAGATCAGCTTCCGCCCGCTGCGCTCGAGCGAAGAAGAGGCGAGCGAGACGATGACCTCCGCACTCGACCAAGCCACCGACCGCCGGGCCGCCCTGCTCGCCTTCGCCGGCAACCTCGCCGACGACGACGTCACCGCGCTCATGGACGCCTTCGGCGGGGCGAAGCCCGAAGCGTAGTCCGACCGTGTTGCTCCTCGCTCTCGTTCTCCTGGGCACGGCCATCGCGCTCGCCGTGCTCTGCCCGCGTGTGCTCACCGCAGGACGCTGGCACCTCTTCCACCCCAGAGCCGCACTGACGGTCTGGTTCGGGTCGTTCGGCGTGGGCATCGCGACCGCCCTCGCCGGCATCGCGCTCGGCGTCGTCGCCGTCGAGTCGCTGCGGCACGCCATCCCGCACACCACCAGCGTGACCGTGTCAGCGGCGATCTGGGTCGCCGCCGGGATCGCCGGCGTCATCCTCGTCTTCGCCTGCACCTTCGCGGGTTCGCTGCAGTCCCTCCGCCCGGCCTCCCACTCCTATGCGATCGCCTACGCCAGAGACGAGCACATCGGCTTCACCCTCGTGCGCTTCCACTCGGAGACTCCCGAAGCGTATGCCGTCCCCGGCAGGAGGCCCGAGATCTTCGTCTCCTCCGCCATGGAGCAGCTCCTCACCCGGTCGCAGCTGCAGGCCGTGCTCGCACACGAGTTCGCCCACCTGCGCCACCAGCACGGGCTCGCCATCCGCATCGCCCAACTCAACGCGCTCTTCCTGCCGGGTACCCGTGCCAGCCGTGCGCTCGAGCGCGCCACCCGTCTGCAGATCGAGCTCGCCGCCGACGATGCCGCCGCCCGGCAGGTCGGCGCCGCGCACCTCGCGAATGCGCTCATCGTTCTCGCGGCCGCTACCCAGGACGTCGGCATGACCCTCCGCGCCGAGCGCCTCACCCGGAAGCGCTGGCCGGCCCCGCAGCGTCGTCGCATCCCACAGGGCCTGCACGCTGCCGCCCAGCTGCGCTGATCCCGGCGCGCCGGCCGCTCGCGCCAAGCTCCCATACGTCTACATCTTGTAGTCTTATGCGAGTATTCCGAGGAGAGGACGACGGGCGATGGACGCGACCAGCAAGCAGGAGCTCACCGTCAGCGGCATGACCTGCGGCCACTGCGCCCAGACGCTGACCACGGCGCTCAGCGCGCTCGGCGGCGTCGACGACGTCGACGTCGACGTGACCTCCGGGCGGGCGATCGTGCACGCCGCGCACCCCCTCAGCACCGATGCCCTCTCCGAGGCCGTCAGCGAGGCCGGCTACGAACTCACCGCCGTCCGCGAGCGAGCACGATGAGCAGCAGCGCGACCACGATCACGCCCGCCGGAACACCGGGGGAGCGCTCACCACGACGCATCGTCCTCGCGCTGGCGATCGCGGCGCTCGGTATCGTCGCGATCGTCGTCCCCCCGATCGTCGCCACACTCCGCATCGGCCCGGCCGCCTACGAGCAGATCTACCTCACCGTCCCCGGCTTCGACGTCGCCGTGCCGACCGCGCTCGGCCAGGGCCTCGGCGATCTCGCCGCCATGCTCACCCTCGGCGCCCTGCTGTACCTCCTGTTCTTCCGCGACGCCCGCGGCAAACAGGCCAAGCGGATCGAGCCGTGCCTCGAGCTCACCGTGCTGCGCATCGCCTCCGTCTCCTGGGCGATGGTGTCGGCCGCCATGGTGATCTTCGAAGCGCTCGACAGCAGCGGCATGCCCTTCGCGCGCCTCAGCGAGCCGGGCGCATTCGCGTTCCTCTACGAGACGAGCGCCTTCCCGCGCGCCTGGACGGTGTCCCTGCTCGCGGCCGTCATCACCTCGCTCGTCTGCCAGTTCGTCACCCGCTGGACAGGGCTCCTCATCCCGCTCTGGGCGACCTGTTTCGGCATTCTCGCCCCCGTCGTCGTCGGGCAGATCCTTGTCGGCCCGAACCACGACCTCGGCAGCGACGCCGGCACCTACCAGACCCTCGCCACCGGCGCGGTCTTCGGCGTCATCATCATCGCCGCCATCCGCGCCGCGCAGGGCCGCAGCCTCGACCCGGTCATCGTCACCCGCCTCACCAGGTTCGCGCTCGTCGGCATCCCGCTGATCGTCGCGACCGACGTACTCCTGACCTGGTTCAAGCTCGCCGGATCTGGCCTCCTCGACTCCGAAACGGGGTGGCAGATCCTCGCCCGCTGGACATGCCTGGCACTCCTCGTCGTCGCCCTGCTCGGCTGGCGCGCCGCGCAGCGCGCGAACCCGGCCCAGCCCGCGCTCCTGCCGCCCGCCATCGCGACCCTCGCGATCACCGGCTGGGTCGGGATCACCGCAGCGATGACGAGGATCCCGCCGCCCCACTACTTCCAGCCCACGACGATCTCGCAGGTGTTCCTCGGCTTCAACGTCAACGAGCCGCCGTCGCTGCTCGTCTGGTTCACGCACTGGCGGCCCAACATCCTCTTCATCGTGCTCGCGATCGCCGCCGTCGCCGCCTACCTCTGGGCCGTGCGCGTCCTGCGCAGACGCGGCGACACCTGGCCGCTCGGCCGCACGATCTCGTGGATCGGCGGCTGGTGCGTCATCGTCTTCGCCACGAGCTCCGGCTTCGGGAAGTACTCGGCCCCCGACTTCGGCACGCACATGATCGTGCACATGAGCCTGAACATGCTCGCCCCCATCCTCCTGGTGATGGGCGGCATCATCACCCTGCTGCTGCGCGCGACCCGCGCCGACCCGACGAGGCCCGCGGGCCTGCACCACTGGATCACCTGGGTGCTGCACTGGAAGGTGCTCCGCTTCGTCTTCAACCCGCTGTTCGTGTTCGCGCTCTTCGTCGGCTCCTACTACGGGCTCTACTTCACCGGGATCTTCGAAGAGGGCATGCGCTTCCACTGGGCGCACCAGCTCATGAACATCCACTTCATCATCGCCGGATACCTCTTCTACGGACTCGTGATCGGCGTCGACCGGCCGCCTCGCCCTCTCCCGCACATCGGCAAACTCGGCTTCGTGCTCGCGGCGATGCCGTTCCACGCGTTCTTCGGCGTGATCCTGATGATGGCCGACGGCGAGTGGATCGCAGAGAACTTCTACCTCTACTTCGGGCTGCCCTGGACAGACCTCCAAGCCTCCCAGTACCTCGGCGGCGGCGTCGCCTGGGCCGGCGGCGAGCTGCCGCTGCTGCTCGTCATCATCGCACTCGGCATCCAATGGTCGCGGCAGGACGCGAAAGAGGCCCGCCGCAAGGATCGGCACATGGACTCCGGCCGCGACGAGGAGTTCGACGACTACAACAAAATGCTCGAAACGCTCGCCAACCGACGCCAGGCCACCGGCCCCGGGCGGCCCGTGCCCCAGAGCGACGAGGAGCCCCAGCCGTGAACACGGCCACGGACATCGCCGAGCCACTGCAGCTCGACGTCTCAGGCATGACCTGCGCCGCCTGCGCGGGCCGCGTCGAGCGTGCCCTGAACAAGATCGACGGCGTCACCGCGAGCGTGAACTACGCGACCGAGCGCGCCATCGTCTCCGGCCTCGGCACCGCGCGCGCGAGCGAGGCCCTCGAGCGCGTCGAGAAAGCCGGCTACGGCGCCCGCATCCACGACGACGCCGACGACGCCTGGTCGAAGCGCGCCACCGAGGTGCGCATCACCTCGCTGCGCAGACGGCTCATCCTCGCCGCCGTGCTCACCGTGCCGCTCATGGATCTCACGATCGTGCTCGCCC
>JBKEBN010000124.1:0-11210 GCA_047973175.1 Leucobacter sp. | reverse complement strand
TCGCACCGCGGCGACGACGCCGAGCACCTCGCATACGGTGCCGCGAAGGGCGGCCTCCTAGCACTGACCCGCGGGATCGCGCGCGGCTACGGCCGCGACGGGGTGCTCGCCTACGCGGTTGCACCGGGCTGGGTGGCAACGGACCTGGCCGACGGCGCAGTCGATCCCGAAGTGCTCGCGGGGCTGCCGCTCGGTGAGGTCACGCCGGCCTCCGATGTCGCCGAGGTCATCGCGTTCCTGGCGACAGGGCGCGCACGCCACGCCACGGGCAGCACCGTCGACATCACCGGTGCCGACTACGTACGCTGATCACAGGGCTTTCGCCACGCCCCCACTCCTCGCTCCGCGCTCACGCCGCTCACCGTCATCCTGCGGCTGCGCAGCGGATCGCAGCATCCCCCGCCTCCCACGGACCCGCCACCCACACACCACCCGCCAACCCGTCAGCACACCACCCCATCAACCCGTCAGCACACCAGCCCATCAGCCCGTCAGCGCACCAGCCCATCGGCACACCAGCCCGTCAGCGCAGCCGCCCAAATCGTAAGGACAGCACAGTGAGAATCTTGATCGTCGGAGCAACCGGACACGTCGGATCGGCAGCGGCCGCCGCGCTCAAAGAGAAGCACGAGGTTGTGAGCGTCAGCCGCAGCACCGATCCGAGCATCGACCTGCTCGATCCCGCATCGATCCAGCGCGCCTTCGAGCAGCTGGGCAGCTTCGACGCGGTCGTTTCGGCCTACGGTTCAGCGCCGTTCAGGCCCGCACCCGAGCTCACGCCCGAAGATCTCACTGCGGCGTTCAAGGGCAAGGTGCTGAGTCAGCTCAATCTGCTGCGCATCGGCCTGGACTACGTGAGCGACGGCGGATCGTTCACCCTGACCACGGGCATCCTGGCGCGCGAGGCGATTCCGACCGGCTCTGCTGCCGCCATGGCAAACGGGGCTGTCGAGTCGTTCGTGATGTCGGCCGCGGGCGAGCTGCCGCGCGGCATCCGCCTCAATGCGGTGAGCCCGACGGTACTCGCGTCGGCCCCGGGCTACTTCGACGCGTTCCCCGGGTTCGAGCCCGTCTCCGACGAGCGCGTCGGCCGGGCGTTCGTGCGCTCGGTCGAGGGCATCGCCACTGGCCGCATCTACAAGCTCGACTGAGCCCCGCACCCCACAACGGCCGCACCCCACAACCGGCCACAGCCCCCGCTCCCCGGTCGAATATGCACCCTAAACCGGCGCTTTAGCGCGCATATTCGACCAGCGAATGACGCTCTCAGCGCTGTGCGAGTCGAGGTCGCCAAAGATCCCAGCCGCAGCCGTTCAAAAAGTTGGTCGCCCTTTGTCCGCTTAAACACCGTGTGATAAGCGGACAAAGGGCGACCAACTTTGGAGGGCCGGGGCAGGATCTCTACGCCGCGACGAAGTAGAGGCGCTTGTTCGCGAACTCGCCGATGCCGACCGGCCCCATCTCGCGGCCGAAGCCCGAGCGCTTCACGCCGCCGAACGGAATCTCGGCCGCTTCGGCCGCGATGGTGTTCACGTGGCTCATGCCGACCTCGAGCTGCGAGGCGACGCGTGCCGCGCGCGCCTCATCGGTCGAGAACACCGAACCGCCGAGGCCGAGCGCGCAGTCGTTGGCGAGACGCAGCGCCTCCGCGTCGCTCGACACCTTGTACACCGTCGCGACCGGGCCGAAGATCTCCTCACCGTACGACTCGGAGTCGCGAGGCACACCCGTGAGCACGGCCGGCGAGTAGTAGGCACCGGGGCCCTCGGAGAGCACGCCGCCCGCCTCGAGCGTGGCCCCCTCGGAGACGGCCTTCTGCACCTGGGCGTGCACCGTCTCGGCTGCGGTGCGGGTCGACAGCGGAGCGTACTGCCCGTCTTCCATGCTGAGCTGGTCGCCGGGCTGCAGCCCCTCTGCCAGCGCCACGAGCTCGGCCACGAACTCGTCGTAGATGTCTTCCATCACGATGATGCGCTTGTTCGAGTTGCAGACCTGGCCGCCGTTGTAGACGCGGAAATTCCACGCGGTCGCGGCCACCTCGGCAACGTCATCCGCGTCGAGCACGACCATGGGGTCGATACCGCCCAGCTCGAGCACGCACTTCTTCAGGTGCTGCCCCGCCTGCGCACCGATGATCGCGCCGGCGCGCTCCGATCCCGTCAGCGAGACGCCCTGCACGCGCTCGTCGGCGATCATGGTCGCAATCTGGTCGTGCGAGGCGAACACGTTCTGGTAACCGCCGACGGGCACGCCCGCCTCTTCCATGATCTCCTGGATCGTGAGCGCCGAGCGGGCGCAGATGTCGGCGTGCTTCAGCAGAATCGTGTTGCCGAGCACCAGGTTCGGTGCCGCGAACCGCGCCACCTGGTAGTAGGGGAAGTTCCACGGCATCACGCCGAGCAGCGCCCCCACCGGCAGGTGCTCGACGACGGCCTTGCCCGGAATCGTGCTCGGGATCTCGTAGTCCGTGATGAGGCCCGGGCCGTAGACGGCGTAGTAGTCGATGATCGCGGTCGCGAACTCGACCTCGTCGATCGACTCGGCGAGAGTCTTTCCCATCTCGATCGCGATGAGCATCGCGAGTTCTTCCTTGCGCTCCTCGAAGATCTCGGCGACGCGCTTCACCACCGCGGCGCGCTCCTGCACGCTCTTCTCGCGCCACTCGCGGTACGCCGCAGCGGATCGCCGAAGCGACTCCTCGATTTCGGCGTCGGTCGCGTTCTCGAAGGTTTCGAGAACCTCACCCGTCGCGGGGTTCTGCACTCGGTACTTAGCCATTCTTGGATTCTCCTGATCTGTTTCTTGAGCGTCGGTGCCGAACGTCTCTGCTCAGCGCCTGGGTAGTCACGCGGACGGGGAAACTGCTATGCCCCCGTGTAGTACCCGTCGGCGACGCTCAGCGCCTCGTCGATGATGTCGAGTCCCTTCACCAGCTCCTCTTCGCTGATGATGAGCGGCGGCGCGATCTGCAGGCGGTTGCCCGCCGCGAAGGGCCACAGCCCGGCCTGCTTGCAGGCCGCAACGACCGCGTTGAACGGCGCGGCCGCCTCGCCGCCCGCGTTGAACGGAATGAGCGGTTCACGGGTCTCGCGATCCAACACCAGCTCCAGAGCCCAGAAGAGCCCCTTGCCCCGGTACTCCCCCACCGACGGGTGCTTCTCGGCGAACTCGCGCAGCCGCGGCTCGACCACCCGCGCGCCCAGATCGCGCACTCGCTCGATGATGTTCTCCTCTTCGAAGATGTCGAAGGTCGCGACACCGGCTGCACAGGCGAGCGGGTGCCCCGAGTAGGTGAGGCCGCCCGGGAACGCGCGATCCACGAATGCGTTGTGGATCGCCTCCGAGATCACCACGCCGCCCAGCGGCACGTACCCCGAGTTCACGCCCTTCGCGAAGGTCACCAGGTCGGGCGCGACATCGAAGCCCTGGTAGGCGAACCACTCACCGGTGCGCCCGAAACCGACCATGACCTCGTCGCAGATCATCAGAACGCCGTATCGGTCGCAGATCTCGCGCACGCCGGCCAGGTAACCGGGCGGGGGCACGAGCACGCCGTTGGTGCCGGTCACCGACTCCAGCACGACCGCGGCGATGGTGCCGGGGCCCTCGAGCTGGATCTGCTGCTCGAGGTGCTCGAGCGCTCGCTGCGCCTCTTCCTCGGGAGTCGTCGCCCAGAACGCGCTGCGGTAGGCGTAGGGACCGAAGAAGTGCACCACCTCGCCGTCGATCACGTCGTTCGCCCAGCGCCTCGGCTCACCCGTCATTGTGATCGCGGTGCCGGTCGAGCCGTGGTACGAGCGGTAGCGAGCTAGGATCTTGCGCTTGCCGCTCGACTGCCGCGCCAGGCGCACAGCGTACTCGATCGCCTCAGCGCCACCGTTGGTGAAGAACACCGAGCGCGCGCCCTCGAAGGAGTGCGCGACGATGCGCTTCGCCAGTTCTCCGCGCACGTCGTTGGCGAATGCCGGCTGGATGGTCGCCATGCGGGCGGCCTGATCCTGAATCGCCCGCACCAGTCCCGGGTGCTGGTGGCCCAGGTTGAGATTGACCAGCTGCGATGAGAAGTCGAGGTACTCCTTGCCCTCGTAGTCCCAGAAGCGCGCACCCTCGCCCTTGGCGACCGGCAGCGGATTGATCTGCCCCTGCGCCGACCACGAGTGGAAGACGTAGTCGCGGTCGTTCTCACGCACCTCTCGCTGTGCATCGGTGTCGCCGAAGCTCTGCTCGGTGCCGTTCAGGTCGATGAAATCTGCCATAGCCTCAATTCTCCTTCGTGCGCGGGATAACCGCATACGTATATCGCCGCATGCGCGCGTCTCGTTCGTGTGTTCTGGGTGGGTGTTGTCGGTTTGAGTGTGGGTCGGGGCCCGAGATCGGTGTTCGTCGGTAGCGCTCTGGTGCAGTGCCGCGACCGGTGTTCTGGATCGCCTCTCTCTGGGCACCGCGTCAACGCGCCTCCGTGCGCTGTCTCATATTCTGCTCGCACCCACTGACATTCAGATCAGGCTCGCAGAATCTCTCATCATTTTCATACAGATTGTCTGACAATCCAAGTCCTGGTGGCCCCGGATCCCGCCTTCAGCCGCTGAGACCGCGCTCCAGCGGCGTGGATTCGAGTAACGGCGCGCCGTTTCGGCCAAATCCTCACGCCGTTACTCGAATCCACGTCGGAAGCACACGCACCCGCTACATGACGCAAAGGTAAAATTTGCTCACTGTTTCGCAGCTCCCAGCCGCGCCGGGTTGCGCGGCGCGTGTGAGCCGCTAGCCTGGACTCATGAGCGAGCTACGACTTGAAGAACTTTCGGCCGCAACTATCGTTCACGTGAACACGCTGAGCCTGAAACCCGGGCAGGAGCAGTTCATCACCCCCGTGTCCTATGCAGCCGCCGCAGCGGTCACCCCTGCCCACTCCGCGTGGCAGCGCGTGGTGCTCAACGGCGACCGCGTGGTCGGCTTCATCCACGGCAACTTCGATCCCGACTCCCCCAACGAAGAGTTCCGCGCCGCGCTGTGGCGCATCAATGTCGACGCCGAGACTCAGGGCATGGGCGTCGGCAAGTTCGCGGTGAATGCGCTCATCGAAGAGGCGCGTTCGCGGGGGGTTGAGCGCCTCACCGTGCTTTGGGAGCCGGGCGAAGACGGTCCCGAGGGCTTCTTCCTGCACATGGGTTTCCGCCCCGTCGACGAGACTCCGTACGGTGAGGTCGTCGGCGCGATCGATATCGCCCACTAGCGGGTGCCGCGGTCGCATACCGGGCACGCTGGAAGCCCCGGGAGCGGCCTCGGAACGCTCCTCTCAGTCAGCTCCTCGATCGCGTTCGGGGGCGTCTACTTTCTCACTCCGCTGCTCTTCCCCGTAGCCGCGGAGTCTCTCTGGGCGCTGCGCAACATCATCACGCTGCCGCTCATCGCGCTCGCCCTGGTCGCAATCCGGCAGTGGTACACGGTGACCGAGATTGCAGCGCGCATTCGCCATCGGCCGCTGCTGCTGCTCGGCATCACGGCGTGCGGCGCGATCATCGCCGCACAGCTGTGGGTGTTCGGCTGGGCACCGATGCACGGTCGCGGCATGCAGGTGGCGCTCGGCTACTTCCTGCTGCCGCTGGTGCTCGTGGTGATCGGTCGATTCCTGTATCGGGATCGCCTGCTCTGGTGGCACTGGCTCGCGGCCGGTGTCGCGAGCGTCGGCGTGGTGTACGAGCTCTTCCGCGTGGGCGGCGTCTCGTGGGAGACGCTGATCGTCGCGGTCGGGTATCCGATCTACTTCGTGCTGCGGCGCGCCCTCGGCACCGCGCATCTCGGTGGGATGCTGTGGGAGTTTCTGCTGCTCACACCGGTCGCCGCGGTGCTGCTGACGATGGAGATCGTCGGAGGATCCGCCACCGCGGCGAACCCGAACCTCTGGTGGGCCGCCCCCATCTACGCGGCCGGTGCAGGCGTCGCGCTGATGCTCTACCTCGGTGCCTCGCGCCTGCTCACGCTCAGCCTCTTCGGTCTGCTCGGCTACCTCGAACCGGCGCTGCTCACGGTGGCGTCGATGCTCAACGGAGAGCGGATTCCGGCAGAGGAGTGGGGCCTCTACGGCGCGGTCTGGCTCGCGGTGCTGGTGCTCGTCGGGGGCGGGATCGCCCAGCTCTTGCAGCGGCGAAGTCCGCTGAGCGGGCGGCGCGAACCCCGATAGAAAATCAAACGTCGCTTTCTACGGCACGCGCTAATAGAATGGAAAGCGCGCGCCCGCGTGCACTGATCCCGTAATCAAAGGAATGCTTATGGCCAACGATCCCGCACTCGCTACTGCCGAAACCGCCGAAGAAGTGACCGAAGTGTCTGAGGAGGAGTTCGAGCTGGCTGAGCCCGGTCAGGTCGATGTCACTCCGGAGATCGATGAGATCGCAGAGCTTCGTCGCAAGGGCAAGCCGAAGAAAGATAACGGCCCCAACGCACCGTGGCGTCAGGGCTACCCCTACCCCAAGAAGATCTCGCGCAAAGACTACGAGCACGACAAGCGCCGCCTGCAGATCGAACTGCTCAAGCTGCAGGCCTGGGTCAAAGAGACCGGCCAGAAGATCGTCATCCTGTTCGAGGGCCGCGACGCCGCGGGCAAGGGCGGGGCGATCAAGCGCTTCACCGAGCACATGAACCCCCGTGGCGCTCGCGTCGTCGCGCTCGAGATTCCCACCTCGCGCGAGCAGACCCAGTGGTATTTCCAGCGCTACGTGGCCCACCTGCCGGCTGCCGGCGAGATCGTCATGTTCGACCGCTCCTGGTACAACCGCGCCGGCGTCGAGCGCGTCATGGGCTACTGCACGCCGCAGCAGTACCTCGAGTTCACCCGCTCCGCACCCGAGTTCGAGCGCATGCTCTCCAACTCGGGCACGCACATCATCAAGTTCTGGTTCTCGGTCGGCAAGGCCGAGCAGCACGCTCGCTTCACCTCGCGCTCGCACGACGAGGTGAAGCAGTGGAAGCTCTCCCCCACCGACCTCGCGTCGCTCGACAAGTGGGACGCGTACAGCGAGGCCAAGGAGGCCATGTTCTTCTACACCGACACCCCCCACTCCCCGTGGACCGTGGTGAAGTCGAACGACAAGAAGCGCGCCCGCCTCGAGGCGATGCGCTGGGTGCTCTCGCGCTTCGACTACCCGGGCAAGGACAAAGACGTCGTCGGCACCCCCGACTCGAACGTTATCGGTTCGCCCGCGACCGTATACGACGAGGGCGAGACCCCGACGGGCACTTTCCCCGTCGTCAACGCCGACTAGGCGCTGTCGGCCCCGGTGCCTCCGGGTGCTGCGGTTCCGGATCGGGTGCTGCGACCGACGGTCGCAGCACCCTTTCTGTTCTGGGCGGTAACCCGTCATTCCCTGGGAACTACCTCCGTCATTCTGCGCGAAGTCGCAGAATCTCACCCCTGACTCAAGTCATAGCCTCTCTGCCCAAAGGTCCGGTTCCCCTTACGACTGTGCGATCCGTTTGTCACTTCCCTCTCATAAGCACGCATTTCATAGCGTAAACTGTGTACGTTCTGCAAGATATTGGGGCCTGCGGAACGTGAGAGAGACAGTATCAGGGGATCGCCTAGCAGCATGGAATTGCGCGACTACGTACGTGTTCTGCACAAGAACTGGGTCTTGATCATCGCGATCACCCTCCTGGGCATCTGCGCCGCCGCCGGTGCATCACTCCTCATGAAGCCTCAGTACGAGGCCGGCACTCAGCTCTACGTGTCAGTGCGCAATGAGAGCCAGGCGTCTGGCGATCTCGTGCAGGGTTCGACCTTCGCACGACAGAGCGTGCAGAGCTACGTCGAGATCGTTCGCACGGAGAGCGTGCTCGGCCCCGTTGTCGATGAACTCGGGCTCGAAGAAACCGCCGCCGAACTGGCCGAGCGCGTCTCCACCAACGCACCCCTCAACACCTCACTCATCGGCATCACCGTCACCAACGAAGACCCAGAGCGGGCGGCAGAGATCGCCAACGCGATCGGTGCGAGCTTTTCGGCCCTGGTGCAAGACGAACTCGAGATCACCGCAAGCGGTTCAACCAGCAGCCCGGTCAAAATCACCACGGTGCAGCCGGCCGCAGTGCCCGAGTCACCGGTGAGCCCGCGTGTTGCACTCAACGTCGCGCTCGGCGCGCTCGTGGGCCTGGCTCTCGGCATCGGGATCGCACTGCTGCGCACCGTGCTCGACACCCGCATCCACTCTCTGCACGATATAGAGCAGGTCACCGATGCCCCGCTGCTCGGCGGCATCGCCTTCGATCCCGAAGCCAAGCAGCGACCCCTCATCGTGCACGCCGATCCGCGCAACCCGCGCGCCGAGTCGTTCCGCACGCTGCGCACCAACCTGCAATTCTTGGCCGTCAACCACGACTCCGAGCTGCGCGGGCGCAGCTTCGTGGTCTCTTCAGCCGGCCCCTCCGAGGGCAAGTCGACAACTACGGCGAACCTCGCGATCGCACTCGCGGAGTCGGGCGTGCGGGTGGCGCTCGTCGACGGCGATCTGCGCCTGCCCAAGGTCGCCGACTACATGGGCATCGAGGGCGGCGCGGGCCTCACCGACGTGCTGATCGGCCGCGCGGAGGCCACCGACGTGCTGCAGCCCTGGGGCAGCGGCCAGCTGTTCGTACTGCCCGCCGGCAAGGTGCCGCCAAACCCGAGCGAGCTACTGGGGTCGAAGGCGATGGACGAGCTCATGACCACCCTGCACACCCACTTCGACTTCGTGCTGGTCGATGCGCCACCGCTGCTGCTCGTCACCGATGCCGCAGTGGTGAGCAAGCGCACGAACGGCACGCTGCTGGTCGCGGCATCGGGATCGACCCGCAAGCAGAGCCTTGAGATGGCGGTGCGCACGCTCAAGGCGGCAGGCGGCGTGCTGCGCGGCATCGTCGTCACGATGCTGCCCACCAAGGGTCCTGACAGCTACGGCTACGGAGCGTATGGCTATGGCGGCTACGGTGCGACGCAAAATCCGCAGATCTCGGACGATACCGGCCAGGTCGCAGTACAGGGCAAGTCCTTGCGCACGGGTAAGCGAGGCACCCCAGAACAGAACAGCGGCGCAGACGCTCTTTCCAGCGCTCCCCAGACCCCCGGTGCTGGGGCGGAGTCTCACGACGCTGGGGCCCTGAACGATGGCACTCTACCCGGCACCGACAGTACGCTCGATGACGCCACTTTGCCCGGTGCTGCTGCCGAGCTCTCAGACGATGAGCGGGCCGCCGCAGAGCGGTCGATAGCCACGCATTACGGTGACGATAACGATCGGGGGGTCTGATCCGTGGCCTTCGATCTCTTCGACAGCGCACCTCAGGAAGGTCCGTTCACGGTACTCACCGTGTGCACAGGCAATATTTGCCGCTCGCCACTCGCTGAGATGCTCCTGCAGAAGGCGCTGCACGGCCTGCCAGTCAACGTGCGCAGCGCGGGTACTCGAGCGCTGACCGGATCACCCATGACCGAGCAGAACCAGATCATCGCCGAAGAGCTGGGCGTCGTCGACCCGACGTCACACCGCGCTAGACAACTCACCTCCGACGATTTGCGCAGTGCCGACCTGGTGCTGGCGCTGTCGCGGCAGCACCGCCGCGAAGTCGTCGAGCTGCTGCCGAGGGCCAGTCGCACGGCGTTCACGCTGCGCGAGTTCGCGCGCCTCGCAGCGGCGCATTCGCCGAATACTTTCGCACAGCAGCAGTTACAAGATCCGGGGGCTCGCCTGCGAGCAACCGTCACGTCGATCGCGCAGTTGCGCGGATCTGCGCTGCCTCCCGCAGATCCGGTCGACGACGACGTCATCGACCCCTACCAGCAGCCCGATGAGGTCTACGCCCACTCGGCGGCACGAATCATCCCCGCCGTCAACGCAACTGCAGCCGTGCTTCGCAGCGCGCTAGCACAGGGACGGTGACGCGAACGTGTCGGGGCTTTTTCGTGGTGCGTCCGGGCAGGTTCGGCGTCCCGTGCACAAGATGCAATCGCGCGCCGGAGCAATCGTTCTGCTCACGGTTCTGGCAATCGCTGCGATTGTGCTGACCGCTCTGGCCTTCTCTGCGCAGCGCCAACAGCCTGCCGAGACTCCGTCAGCAACCCCGAAGACACTCGAATCGCCCACGCCGAAGTCATCTGAATCGAAGCCGAAGCAGCCCGAAGAGCCAAAGCCCAAGACTGAGAAACCGCAATCTGCAGCGGTGCCTACTCGTCTACTGACGACAGGGCCAGATCCCGAGCATTTGCTGCGGGCGACGGCGGGTGAGTGCGGTACGACGCCTGGCACGCTCGAGGTGTCGTTCGACGGCGGCGCGAACTGGGATGCGTCGCAGATCTCCGACTTTCCCAACGCCGCCCTCCGCCAGATCGATGCGAGCGACACGGCTGTGTCACGTCTTGTGCTGCTCAACGAAGTCTGCGAACCGCAGTTCGCGCAGTCATTCGTCGGCGGCACCGACTGGGAAAGTGCAACCGAGCCCGGCCCCCTATGGTACCTTCTTTCCGCACCTTCAGCGACGGGATATGTCTCGGCTGCCTCAGTAGAATTGCCCTGCGATGCCGTTGCGATCGCAGGTTCGGCGTCGCGCGGCATCGCGCTGTGTGAAGACTCGCACGTCTCGACGTCGGAGGATTCCGGTGTCACCTGGTCCAAGCCTGTCGCGGCCCCCATGGCCGCCGCAGTCGCGGTGTCAGCCGAGGGCTTCGTGGTCGCGAGTGCGAATGAGCCCGAGTGCGCGGGGGTGCGCACTCGTGAATTCTCAGGTGGAAATCTCGCTGCGCCGGGCGCATGCCTGCAGGTCGAAGTCGCAGGGAAGGATGTCGCGATCGCTGAAGACGCGCAGACCCTTTTCCTGTGGGCGGGAAACACGTTCGCACGTTCATCAGATTTGGGAAGCAGCTGGAATTGACCGATCGGGTTGTTGCACAAGAAAGAGAGCCAGTCGTGACGGCTACACGCAGGTGGGAGCGGCGTTACTGGCGCAAGATCTTCACGACGGACACGATCGTCGTAATCGTGGCCGTATTCGGGGCACAGTTCATTCGTTTCGGTGCGACTGTCGATGAACTTCACCTCTCGCCGACAAAATACAGTGATTTTGGGCTCTTGTGATTGTTCCGTGGGTGTCTGTGGCGCGCTGAGGCGGGTGCACGCCGTTCCTCGTCTAGGTTTTTGGGTGTTCAAATCCGAAACCAGGAACGACAAGAGAACGGCGTG
>JBKEBN010000111.1:0-2179 GCA_047973175.1 Leucobacter sp. | reverse complement strand
TCTCCTACGGCAGCGCCGCGGCAGCCCCCGTCACGACCGGGCTCGACGACGCCGCCCTCGAACGACGGGTGCTCGCCGATGCCTCGCTGATCCTCGGCCTCGAACTGCGGCCGGGGTCGCTGCGCGGACTACGCAGGGCGCGCTGGGACTTCGAGAAGCCCGGCACCGGTCACGGAGGGACCGCGCCGCTGCTTCCACCCGGTTGGGAGCTCGCGGGCGACTGGGTTTCCGGCACCGGTCTCGCCTCGGTGGTGCCGGGAGCCCGAGCGGCAGCCCGCCGCATCCTCGACCCCCCCCAGAACGCCTCGGCGACTCAGCCGACCCCGGCAGCTCAGGGGACATCCCACCACCGCGACACACACCCGGAGCGCAGCCCCCAATGACAACCCAGATCCCGGCAGAACACACTCCGAACGTGCACGGCATTCCGGTCTTGGAAGGGCCGGTGGCACCACGCGACGGTCTCATCCGCATCGGAACCCGCGGCAGTAAGCTCGCCGTCACGCAGACCTCCGGCGTGGCTCGGGCCATTGCGCTCGCGACGGGGGCCGAGGTCGTGCTCGTCATCGTGAAGACCTTCGGCGACGTGACCACCGCTCCGCTCTCGCAGCTCGGCGGCACCGGCGTGTTCGTCAGCGCGCTGCGGGAGGCGCTGCTGCGTGGCGACTGCGACCTCGCCGTGCACTCGCTCAAAGACCTTCCGACCGCACCGTGCCCCGGCATCGTGCTCGGGGCCGTTCCGCAGCGGGCTGACGCCCGCGACGCGCTGGTCTCCCGCGGAAGTGTGCCGCTCGCCGATCTTCCCACGGGCGCGCGCGTCGGCACCGGGTCGCCGCGCCGTGTCGCGCAACTGCTCGCGCGCAGGCCAGACCTCGAGATCTGCGACCTGCGCGGCAACGTCGACACGAGAATGGCGCGGGTCGAAAACGACCTCGATGCCGTGGTACTCGCCGCCGCGGGACTCGAGCGGATCGGGCGAGAAGACGCGATCGCGGAGCGGTTCTCACTCGACACCGCACCGGCCGCGCCGGGGCAGGGAGCGCTCGCGGTCGAGGCCCGCGCCGCGGATCATGCTGCCGGCGTCGAGGCCGACCCGGCGGGCGACGCGACGCGCACCGCCGCTTCTCACTCCCTCGTCGCCGAGGCCCTCACCGTGCTGGATGACGCGCACGCGCGGGCCTGCGCCCTCGCGGAGCGCGCCCTGCTCGCGACCCTGGAAGCGGGCTGCGCGGCACCGGTGGGTGCCTGGGGGCGGATCGACGGCGAGCGCCTGCTGCTGACCGGGTCGGTCTACAGCCTCGACGGTCAGCGCGAGCTGAGCGTCACGCTGGATCGCGAGTGGGCGATAGGGTTCGCCGGTCTCGACGAAGCAGACGGCACCGGCGACGGCATCGTGGTCGGCGGTGCCGATGAGCGCGCACGCGAACTCGGCGCGGCGGCGGCGCGGGCACTGCTCGACGACGGAGCCCGTGAGTTGGCACCGCTGGGAGACGCGCGGTGATCCCGAACCTCGCGGGCGAGCCGCGCGGCCCGGGCGGTTCCGACGCCGCCGCTCCCGACACGGCCACCACCGATGTAGATGCCGCCGACGCCACCGACATCGACACCGCCGGCGCTCCTACGGCACGGCCCGATCTGCGCGGGCTGCGCATTCTGGTGCCTCGCGCCGGGTCGTGGGGCGAGGGGATCGCGGAGCGCATTCGCCGCCGCGGCGGGGTGCCGGTCGTGGCCCCGCTGGTGCGAATCGAACCGCCCGACGACCCGGGCCGGCTCGCCGCGGCCGTTGCCGAGCTGAACGACGGTGCCTTCGACTGGCTGGTCGTGACGAGCGCCAACGCGGTAGCTGCGCTGGTCGATGCGGGGATGCTGAACGGCGGGGTGGAACGCACGAGGGTGGCCGCGGTCGGCCCCGCGACGGCGAGGGCTTTGCGGCGATCCAGAATCGAAGTCGACCTCGTGCCCGAGGCCGACTTCTCGGCGAGCGGGCTCGCGGCCGCGCTGCTCGCCGAGGTGGGTTCAGCTCCGGGAACCGCGCCCGAAGCCGTGCCCGCGAAGGTGCTGCTGCCGGTCTCCGACCTGGCCGGAGACACCCTCGAGGTCGCGCTGCGGGCGGGCGGGCACTCGGTCGAGCGCGTCACCGCCTACCGCACCGTCTGCGCAGCCCCGGAGCCGCAGCTCG